>NZ_JAOWIE010000042.1:0-103613 GCF_030332265.1 Citrobacter sp. Cu231
AGTCTTCCCTTGTTATTGTGTAGCCAGAATGCCGCAAAACTTCCATGCCTAAGCGAACTGTTGAGAGTACGTTTCGATTTCTGACTGTGTTAGCCTGGAAGTGCTTGTCCCAACCTTGTTTCTGAGCATGAACGCCCGCAAGCCAACATGTTAGTTGAAGCATCAGGGCGATTAGCAGCATGATATCAAAACGCTCTGAGCTGCTCGTTCGGCTATGGCGTAGGCCTAGTCCGTAGGCAGGACTTTTCAAGTCTCGGAAGGTTTCTTCAATCTGCATTCGCTTCGAATAGATATTAACAAGTTGTTTGGGTGTTCGAATTTCAACAGGTAAGTTAGTTGCTAGAATCCATGGCTCCTTTGCCGACACTGAGTAGATTTTAGGTGACGGGTGGTGACAATGAGTCCGTGTCGAGCGCTGATTTTTTCGGCCTTTAGAGCGAGATTTATACAATAGAATTTGGCATGAGATTGGATTGCTTTTAGTCAGCCTCTTATAGCCTAAAGTCTTTGAGTGACTAGATGACATATCATGTAAGTTGCTGATAGGTTTCCAGTTTTCCGCTCCTAGGTCTGCATATTGTACTTTTCCTCTTACTCGACTTAACCAGTACCAACCCAGCTTCTCAACGGATTTATACCATGGCACTTTAAAGCCAGCATCACTGACAATGAGCGGTGTGGTGTTACTCGGTAGAATGCTCGCAAGGTCGGCTAGAAATTGGTCATGAGCTTTCTTTGAACATTGCTCTGAAAGCGGGAACGCTTTCTCATAAAGAGTAACAGAACGACCGTGTAGTGCGACTGAAGCTCGCAATACCATAAGCCGTTTTTGCTCACGGATATCAGACCAGTCAACAAGTACAATGGGCATCGTATTGCCCGAACAGATAAAGCTAGCATGCCAACGGTATACAGCGAGTCGCTCTTTGTGGAGGTGACGATTACCTAACAATCGGTCGATTCGTTTGATGTTATGTTTTGTTCTCGCTTTGGTTGGCAGGTTACGGCCAAGTTCGGTAAGAGTGAGAGTTTTACAGTCAAGTAAGGCGTGGCAAGCCAACGTTAAGCTGTTGAGTCGTTTTAAGTGTAATTCGGGGCAGAATTGGTAAAGAGAGTCGTGTAAAATATCGAGTTCGCACATTTTGTTGTCTGATTATTGATTTTTGGCGAAACCATTTGATCATATGACAAGATGTGTATCTACCTTAACTTAATGATTTTGATAAAAATCATTAGGGGATTCATCAGCGCACAATATCGCTTTTGTGGTCGTGAATATAAATATTAACTACCGCCGTCCAGCGGTACTCAGCGACCTGCTGACCATTACCAGCCAGGTTCAGCAATTAAATGGCAAAAGCGGGGTGTTAAACCAGACAATTACCCTGGAGCCGGAAGGGCAGGTGGTGGCAGACGCATTGATAACCTTCGTCTGTATTGATTTGAAAACGCAAAAAGCGCTGCCGCTGGAAGGGGAGTTACGCGAAAAGCTGCAGCAGATGGTGCAGTAGTGGCTGCAAGTGTCTGCAGGCCGGATAAGCAAAAGCTATCCGGCATCACTCAACACATTACTTTAACCCGGTTTTCTGCTTCATTGCCGCCATCACCGCCGGTTTATCTGCAAGATAATGGTTCAGGCCGTTGGCGCGCAGATTACACGCCGCACAGTGTCCGCAACCGTCACCTTTGATGCCGTTATAGCAGGTCAGCGTTTCTTCACGTACCAGATCCAGCTTACCCCAGTAGTCAGCCAGCGCCCAGGTTTCGGCTTTATCGATCCACATCAGCGGGGTTTCAAAGCGGATATTTTTCGCCATCCCCAGGCTCACGGCATGGTTCAGCGCTTTGACGAACTCATCGCGACAGTCCGGGTATCCAGAGAAATCCGTTTCACACACGCCGGTAATGACCGCCTCTGCCTGTACCTGATATGCGTAAATTGCTGCCAGCGTTAAAAACAGAATATTGCGTCCTGGCACAAAGGTGTTGGGAATGCCGTTCGCATCCGGTTCGTAATCAGGTACCGGAATATTATCGCGGGTCAGGCTGCTGACGGCCAGTTCGCTGAGCAGCGTGACATCAAGTACCTTGTGCGCGCGTGCGCCGAGTTTTAAGGCCAGGTCACGTGCGACATCGATCTCAGCGCGATGGCGCTGACCATAATCGAAGGTTACGCAATGTACTTCATCATATTGATGTAGCGCTTGCGCCAGACAGGTTGTGGAGTCCTGGCCCCCACTGAATACAACAACGGCACGTTTCATGGCTTTTCCTGACAAATAACAAAACCCTTATGGTAGCGCCTGGGCGTGTCGCCGACCAGCTTCTTCATGCCAACGGGGGCGGTAGCCAGGCTTCGGTGAACTCAAACCAGCCGCGAGGATTCAGGCGTACGCCGTTCACGCCCGGTGGCGCGCTGATACGATAGTGATAATTGAACAGCGGCGTCAGGGTTGCGTCATGCATCAGCGTGGCGAAAACTTGTTGTAAGGCCGCATGACGATCGTCTTCATCGGCCTGGATTTGCAGGGCATCCAGGGTAGTTTGCAGATGAGTAAATGCTGGTGCGCTCAATACGTGTGACCAGAGTTGATCGCAGCGCAGCCACTGCTCGAGCGTATATTCAGGTGCTTCGCCAATTAATCTGTCGCCCATCATCAGGTCGGCCAGAGCTAAAGGATGCTCGCCATCCCAGTTTTTAGCATTATGAAAAATAAGGGTTAATTCACAGCCGAGCTGTGCCAGCGCCAGTCGAAGCTGTTCAGCCATGGCGTGCAGTTCTACCGGCAGGTGATAAGCCAGCGTCAGTTTTTCCGGTAGCGCTACCTCGTCCAGCTCATCCCATTGTGGGATAGTCCATCCTGGCAACAGCGCATTGCTTGGCGTGATCAGATTTTCATCCACCTCAAGCGTTTGTAGCAGGGAAGAACGATGGATAATATTGACCAGCCGACGGGCCTGCTGCGTATTCAGGCGTGCGCTTTTTCTGAGCGTGAGATAACAAAAACCGAGGCTGATCCCGCTGCTCACCTGGCTTAGCATTGGCAGCTCTTCGGGTTTACCAATTGCAATTTGCACAGGATGGCGACAGCTGGTGCCCAAATCCTGAGAGAACAGCTGCGGGGTTATCCAGTATTCAATGGCTTTTAGTAGCGGATGTCTCAAATGGTAGTGATCGTGACTCTCGATACGCACCAGCTCAGGAGTAAATAGTGTCAACCTAAACGGGCCAGTACCCACAACCGGGTATGCAGGATGCGCAAGGTGACTGCTGTAGCTTGCCAGACGATGCGCCAGCCAGTAATCGGGGCGATGCAAAATAAAGGTCAGGCACTGGGGATGCGTCACCTCAATACGCTTTACGCTGATAAACAGCTTATTCAATGCCGGTAGCGCTAACAGCTTCAGCAATTGTTGATGTAGCTGCGTGCTGCTGACCGCATCGCCGTTATGCCAGTACAAGGTGGACCGAATATAGAAATCCCAGCGCAGACCGTCGGCGGAGATATTCCAGTGGTGGGCCAAATCACCGCAGGGGCGTTGCGTATTACTGTCAAACCGGGTCAGGCCAGAGAAAATTTGTCCGGCGAGGTGTTGCTCCGCGCGGCCGGGGAGAAATCCAGGGTGCAAAGGGTCAAGCTGGCGGTAATAGGGAATACGCAGGGTTGGCGTGTCGTTTTGCCACTGACCGCCCATAAACGGCTGTAGCAACGTTCTTAATTCTCCCGGTGCCAGTTGAGCCAGCTCCAGCACGCTAAGCTGTTCTCCCTTTTGTAGCGCCTGTTCCATCATGGTGTTGCGCAGGGAATCTGGCGTCACCAAAAAGCGTAACTGCCCGCGTTTCCCGCGCCCCGACTGGGCGTGCCACTCCAGCCAGCCAGCATCCTGAGCTTGCTTTAGCAGGGTGCGTACGTGGCGCTCGCTGCAAAAACAACGTTCGGCCAGTTCCCCTACGGTCACCGACTGCGGTTCGCCGTGCGACGGTTGCCACAGGCGTTGGTACTGGTTCAGGCGATTAAGCAGACGCATTGATACTTGATCCTTCAGGATGGCCCGTTAACGGTTTTTGCGCAGATAAACCCGGAACAATTCATTTTATCTATTCACTATTACTTCCGTATATCTCAGGTGATACTGAATCACAAGTTAACCGCGTCACAGTGTGGAGAAAGAAATGGCTCGTCTGGCTGCATTTGATATGGATGGCACCCTTTTGATGCCGAATCACCATTTAGGTGACGAAACGCTTTCAACGCTGGCGCGCCTGCGTGAACGCGATATCACCCTGACATTTGCCACCGGCCGCCATGTGCTGGAAATGCGCCATATTTTGGGTTCGATCTCACTGGACGCCTTTTTGATCACCGGTAACGGCACGCGCATTCACTCCCAGGAGGGCGATGTGTTGCACCGACAGGATCTGGATCCGAATGTTGCGGATATCGTGTTACATCAGAAATGGGATACCACCGCCAGCATGCATGTCTTTAATGACAACGGTTGGTTCACCGGACAAGAGATCCCCTCGCTATTACAGGCGCATGTATATAGCGGATTTCGCTACCAGATCGTCGATGTGAAACGTATTCCGGCTCATCAGGTAACGAAGGTCTGTTTCTGTGGCGATCATGAGTCTCTGATCCAATTGCGCATTCAACTGAATGAAGCGCTGGGAGAACAGGCGCATCTCTGTTTCTCCGCGTTTGATTGCCTCGAGGTGCTGCCGCTGGGCTGTAACAAAGGATCCGCGCTGGCGGTGTTGAGTGACCACTTAGGGTATTCAATGGCCGAGTGTATGGCATTTGGCGATGCTATGAACGATCGCGAAATGTTAGGCAGCGTTGGGCGTGGTCTTATTATGGGTAACGCAATGCCGCAACTGATGGCTGAACTGCCTCATTTATCGGTGATTGGGCATTGCCGTAATCAGGCGGTGTCACACTTTTTGACGCATTGGCTGGACAATCCGCATCTACCTTATTCCCCCGAATGAGAGATCCCTTCCAGCAAGCCAGACTTCGCGTCTGGCTTTTTTTTGTCTGCTCAGTGTGTATTCAGCAACTGGGCAAGTTCTGCTTTCCACGGCGTTAAATCACCAATGTGCGCGTCGACCCACTGCGGGTTGTAGTAGGTTTCCAGATAACGTTCGCCGCTGTCACACAGCAGCGTCACCAGTGAACCCGTTTCTCCGGCGTTGCGCATGCGCGCGGCAAGTTGCAGCGTTCCCCACATGTTGGTGCCGGTTGAGGCGCCGACTTTACGACCCAGCTGCGTTTCCAGCCAGTGCGCGGTCGCCACGCTTGCGGCATCCGGTACGCGCAGCATTTCATCAACTACGTCAGGAATAAAGGACGGTTCGACACGCGGGCGACCGATGCCTTCGATTTTGCTTCCGACCGGGCTGCGCAATGTCGCATCGCGCTCCTGCCAGAAGGGCAGAAAAACCGAGTTCTCCGGGTCTACTACCATCAGACGAGTGTCGTAGCCCTGACAGCGAATATAACGGCCAATGGTTGCTGAAGTGCCGCCGGTTCCGGCGCTCATTACGATATGACGGGGGACGGGGTTGGGCTCGCACTGCATCTGACGGAAAATGCTGTCGGCAATATTGTTATTGCCGCGCCAGTCGGTGGCGCGCTCAGCATAAGTGAACTGGTCCATGTAATGACCGTTCAGCTCACGCGCCAGCTGTTCAGAGGCTGCATAGATTTCGCAGGCGCTTTCCACGAAATGACAGCGACCGCCGTAAAATTCAATCTGTTCAATTTTACGTTTCGCGGTGCAGGAAGGCATGACGGCAATAAACGGCAGTCCTAACAGTCGGGCGAAATAAGCCTCAGAGACCGCCGTTGAACCGGACGATGATTCAATAATGGTGGTGCCTTCTTTGATCCAGCCATTGCACAGTCCGTACAAAAACAGTGAACGCGCCAGACGATGCTTCAGGCTCCCGGTAGGATGCGTGCTCTCATCTTTCAAATAGAGCTGAATACCCGGAAACGCCGGTAGCGACAGACGAATGAGATGCGTATCCGCAGAACGCTGATAATCCGCGTTGATTTCATTGATGGCGTTTTTAACCCAGGAGCTATTCATAATTAATGGATATCCATTTGTCATTTTGTGCCCAGAATAGCGAAAAGCACGGAAAAAATTGTTGCCATTTAGCCTTTAAAATAGAATGTAAGGAGAAAATTCTTCTCTGTGGAGTGGATATGTTAGACAAAATTGACCGTAAGCTGCTTGGCTTACTGCAACAGGACTGCACCCTTTCTTTGCAGGCGTTAGCAGATGCCGTTAATCTGACTACCACCCCCTGCTGGAAACGCCTCAAACGGCTCGAGGATGACGGTGTTCTGCTGGGTAGAGTCGCTTTGCTGGACCCCGAAAAACTGGGGCTGGGCTTAACCGCGTTTGTGCTGATCAAAACTCAGCACCACAGCAGCGAATGGTATTGCCGCTTTGTTACCGAAGTCACCGGTATGCCGGAAGTACTGGGGTTCTGGCGTATGGCAGGGGAGTATGACTACCTGATGCGAGTGCAGGTTGCTGATATGAAAAGCTACGATGAATTTTATAAACGCCTGGTGAACAGCGTACCTGGCCTGTCTGACGTCACCTCCAGCTTTGCGATGGAACAGATTAAATACACAACAGCTCTCCCTATTGAATAATTCTCCCGGCGCTTATTGCCGAAAATTTTGTCAGGACATTACGCGTGCGATTATTTGCTCAATTAAGCTGGTACTTCCGCCGGGAGTGGCGTCGCTACCTCGGGGCGGTGGCCCTGCTTATCATCATCGCTATTCTTCAGCTTATTCCGCCGAAAGTGGTTGGGATCATTGTCGATGGGGTAACCACTCAACGCTTCACCACCGAGCGGCTGCTGATGTGGGTGGGAACCATTGCATTGATCGCCGTGGTGGTTTATTTGCTGCGCTATGTCTGGCGCGTGCTATTGTTTGGCGCATCCTACCAACTGGCGGTTGAGCTGCGGGAAGATTATTACCGTCAGTTGAGTCGCCAGCATCCAGAGTTTTATCTGCGTCACCGCACGGGCGATCTGATGGCGCGTGCCACCAACGATGTCGATCGCGTGGTATTCGCCGCTGGTGAAGGCGTGCTGACGCTCGTAGATTCTCTGGTCATGGGATGCGCGGTGCTGATCGTGATGTCCACGCAGATCAGCTGGCAGCTCACGCTCATTGCGCTGCTGCCGATGCCGGTGATGGCGTTAATGATCAAGCGTTACGGCGATCGACTCCACAACCGCTTTAAGCTGGCTCAGGCGGCGTTTTCCAGTCTCAACGATCGTACTCAGGAAAGTCTGACCAGTATTCGCATGATCAAGGCCTTTGGTCTCGAGGATCGGCAGTCGGCATTATTTGCCGCAGATGCCGAAGATACCGGTAAGAAAAACCTGCGCGTGGCACGCATTGACGCTCGCTTTGATCCCACAATTTATATCGCCATTGGGATGGCTAATCTACTGGCGATTGCCGGAGGAAGCTGGATGGTGGTACACGGTTCGCTGACGCTCGGCCAGCTCACCAGCTTTATGATGTATCTCGGCCTGATGATTTGGCCGATGCTGGCGCTGGCATGGATGTTTAACATCGTCGAGCGTGGCAGCGCCGCCTACAGCCGTATTCGCGCCATGCTGGCTGAGGCACCGGTGGTGGATGACGGCACAGAACCCGTGCCGGAAGGACGCGGCGAACTGGCGGTGGCGATTCGCGAATTTTGCTACCCGCAAACCACCCACCCGGCACTGGAAAATGTGAACTTCCAGCTCAATCCAGGGCAAATGCTGGGCATTTGTGGTCCGACCGGCGCGGGGAAAAGTACGGTGTTGTCGCTGATCCAGCGTCATTTTGATATCACCGAGGGCGATGTGCGCTTTCATGATATCCCGCTGACGCGCTTACAGTTGGATAGCTGGCGCAGCCGACTGGCGGTTGTCAGCCAGACGCCATTCCTGTTTTCGGATACCGTCGGCAACAACATCGCGTTAGGGCGTCCGCAAGCCACGCAGGAAGAGATCGAACATGTGGCGCGCCTCGCCAGCGTCCATGAGGATATTTTACGTCTTCCACAAGGCTATAACACCGAAGTAGGCGAACGCGGGGTGATGCTGTCGGGTGGACAAAAACAGCGTATTTCTATCGCCCGAGCGCTACTGCTGAACGCTGAAATCCTGATTCTGGATGATGCGCTGTCGGCAGTAGATGGTCGTACCGAGCATCAGATCCTGCATAACCTGCGCCAGTGGGGCGAAGGCCGAACCGTGATTATCAGCGCCCACCGTTTATCCGCCCTGACGGAGGCCAGCGAGATTATTGTGATGCAACATGGGCATGTTGCCCAGCGCGGCGAACATGAGGCCTTAGTGCAACAGCCAGGCTGGTATCGCGATATGTACCGCTATCAGCAACTGGAAGCGGCGCTGTCTGATACACCAGAAATAAACGAGGAGGCGGCTAATGCGTAGTTTTGGGCAGCTATGGCCGACCCTGAAAAGACTACTGGCGTACGGCTCTCCGTGGCGAAAACAGCTGGCAATTGCGGTGGTCATGCTGTGGGTGGCGGCGGCGGCGGAAGTCAGCGGCCCGCTGCTGATTAGCTATTTTATCGATAATATGGTGGCGAAGAATAATCTGCCGCTGGCAATGGTCTCCGGGCTGGTTGCGGCGTATATCGGTCTGCAACTGCTGGCAGCAGGCCTGCATTACGCACAGTCATTGCTGTTTAACCAGGCGGCGGTCGGCGTAGTACAACAGTTACGCACCGACGTAATGGACGCGGCGTTACGCCAGCCGCTGAGCGCCTTTGATACGCAACCTGTCGGGCAGCTTATCTCCCGCGTGACCAATGACACCGAAGTTATTCGCGATTTGTACGTGACGGTGGTGGCAACGGTGCTGCGCAGCGCGGCCTTAATCGGCGCCATGCTGGTAGCGATGTTTAGCCTCGAGTGGCGTATGGCGCTGGTGGCGATGGCCATTTTCCCGGCTGTGCTGGTGGTGATGGTGATTTATCAACGTTACAGCACCCCGATTGTGCGCCGGGTTCGCGCTTATCTGGCGGATATTAACGATGGCTTTAACGAAGTTATCAACGGCATGAGCGTTATCCAACAGTTCCGCCAGCAGGCGCGATTTGGCGAGAGAATGGGCGAGGCCAGCCGTTCGCACTATATGGCGCGTATGCAGACTCTGCGCCTGGATGGCTTTTTGCTGCGTCCGCTGTTGAGCCTTTTCTCGGCGCTGATCCTCTGCGGTTTGCTGATGTTGTTCAGCTTTACCTCTGGCAGCGCCATCGAGGTTGGCGTGCTGTACGCGTTTATCAGCTATCTTGGCCGTTTGAACGAACCGCTGATTGAGTTGACTACCCAGCAATCCATGTTGCAACAGGCGGTTGTCGCCGGTGAGCGAGTGTTCGAGCTGATGGACGGACCACGTCAGCGCTATGGTGACGATGAGCGACCGCTGAAGAGCGGGGACATTGAGGTGGATAACGTTTCATTTGCCTATCGTGACGACAATCTGGTGCTGCAAAACATCAGCCTGTCCGTACCATCGCGCAGTTTTGTGGCTTTGGTCGGACACACTGGCAGCGGCAAAAGTACGCTGGCCAGCCTGCTGATGGGGTACTACCCTCTGACGCAGGGTGAAATCCGTCTTGATGGACGGCCGTTGTCTTCACTGAGCCACAGTGCATTGCGTCAGGGCATCGCGATGGTGCAGCAGGATCCGGTGGTGATGGCAGATACTTTCCTGGCAAACGTCACGCTGGGTCGTGATATCTCAGAAGAACGGGTGTGGCAGGCGCTGGAAACCGTACAGCTAGCGGAACTGGCGCGGGGTCTAAGTGAGGGGATTCATACCCGGCTGGGCGAGCAGGGCAATAATCTCTCTGTTGGGCAGAAACAGCTGCTGGCGCTGGCACGGGTATTGGTTGAAACGCCGCAGGTGCTGATCCTCGACGAAGCCACGGCCAGTATTGACTCCGGCACTGAACAGGCCATACAGCACGCGCTGGCGGCGATACGTGAACACACCACGCTGGTGGTGATTGCGCATAGGTTATCGACGATTGTCGATGCGGATACCATTCTGGTGCTGCATCGTGGGCAGGCGGTTGAGCGTGGTACGCACCAGCAATTACTCGCGGCACAAGGCCGTTACTGGCAGATGTACCAGCTGCAGCTGGCGGGTGAGGAGTTAGCCGCCAGCACGCAAGAGGATTCTGTGCTCGCCTGATAGCGTAGCTCTGATACGACAATCAACAATCTGGTGCAAAAATGTAACGCACTATGCACCGCCATAGTGCGTTTTTTCTTTTTCTCCCTCGACAGTACCCTGTAAGCCTGAACTATTCCGCATTTTTCATTCCTGGCACATCCCTTGCAACATTCAACAGGTGTATCTGCAGCCACTACTGAATTCTGACTGGAGGGGATCTATGAAGCTGGTTACCGTGGTAATCAAACCGTTCAAACTCGAAGACGTCCGTGAAGCATTGTCGTCTATTGGTATTCAGGGGCTGACCGTCACCGAAGTGAAGGGGTTTGGCCGACAGAAAGGTCATGCTGAGTTGTACCGTGGGGCAGAATATAGCGTCAACTTTCTGCCAAAGGTGAAGATTGATGTGGCGATTGCCGACGACCAACTGGATGGCGTGATTGATGTCATCAGTAAGGCGGCCTACACCGGAAAAATTGGCGACGGCAAAATCTTCGTCGCCGAGCTGCAACGTGTGATTCGTATTCGTACCGGCGAAGCCGACGAAGCCGCACTGTAATTTCTGGCACACAGTGATAGGAAACCAAAAAATGAAGATAGCGACGATGAAAACGGGTATTGCTTCACTGGCGCTGCTGCCGGGGCTGTCGATGGCAGCACCGGCTGTTGCGGATAAAGCGGATAATGCTTTTATGATGATCTGTACCGCACTGGTGCTGTTTATGACTATCCCAGGCATTGCGCTGTTCTACGGCGGTTTGATTCGCGGTAAGAACGTGTTGTCGATGCTGACCCAGGTTACAGTGACATTTGCTCTGGTTTGTATTTTATGGGTGGTTTATGGCTACTCACTGGCCTTTGGTGAAGGGAATAATTTCTTCGGCAACTTTAACTGGGTATTGCTGAAGAACATCGCGCTGACGGCGGTCACGGGGAGCTTCTACCAGTACATTCACGTTGCTTTTCAGGGCTCGTTCGCCTGCATCACCGTGGGACTTATCGTTGGGGCACTAGCTGAACGTATTCGCTTCTCTGCGGTGCTGATTTTTGTGGTGGTGTGGCTAACGCTATCCTATATCCCCATTGCCCATATGGTCTGGGGCGGCGGCTTGCTGGCTTCCCATGGCGCCTTGGATTTTGCAGGTGGAACAGTGGTGCACATCAACGCGGCGATTGCCGGCCTGGTGGGGGCGTATCTGATTGGCAAACGCGTCGGTTTTGGTAAAGAAGCCTTTAAACCGCACAATCTGCCCATGGTCTTCACCGGTACCGCTATCCTTTATATTGGTTGGTTTGGCTTTAACGCTGGTTCTGCGGGTATGGCGAATGAAATCGCTGCACTGGCCTTCGTCAATACCGTGGTTGCCACCGCGGCCGCCATCCTCGGATGGATCTTCGGCGAATGGGCGCTGCGTGGCAAACCGTCTCTGCTGGGCGCGTGTTCTGGCGCCATTGCCGGTCTGGTAGGCGTAACACCTGCATGTGGCTATATCGGTGTTGGCGGTGCGCTGATTATCGGTGTCGTTGCGGGGCTGGCAGGTCTGTGGGGCGTAACCATGCTGAAGCGTTTTCTGCGCGTGGATGACCCGTGTGACGTGTTTGGCGTTCACGGTGTGTGCGGCATTGTCGGCTGCATCATGACCGGAGTTTTCGCTGCAAGTTCTCTGGGAGGTGTGGGCTTTGCCGAGGGTGTGACCATGGGGCATCAGCTGCTGATACAACTGGAAAGCGTGGCGATCACCATCGTCTGGTCCGGTGTGGTGGCTTTCATTGGTTATAAGCTGGCGGACATGACGGTTGGTCTGCGCGTACCGGAAGAGCAGGAGCGCGAAGGTCTGGATGTGAACAGCCATGGTGAGAACGCTTATAACGCCTGAATCTCAAACTGCCGGATGGTGCTAAACGCTTATCCGGCCTACGATGATTTAGTCTGTAGGCCGGATAAGGCATCAATTGCGATTACGCATTACCCCTTCCTGGACGGTAGAAGCGACCAGCACGCCGTCCTGGGTATAAAACTCTCCGCGAACAAAGCCCCGGGCACCGGAGGCCGAAGTACTCTCGACGTTATACAGCAGCCACTCATTGATATTGAACGGACGGTGGAACCACATGGAATGGTCAATGGTGGCGATCTGAATCCCTTTCTCCAGGAAGCCAATCCCGTAGGGCTGCAGCGCAACAGGCAGGAAGTTCAGATCTGAGGCATACCCCAGCAGATACTGATGAACGCGCAGATCGTCTTGTAGTGTTCCGTTGGCTCGGATCCACACCTGACGCGCCGGAGGTGCGACGTGACCTTTTAAGGGATTATGAAACTCCACTGGTCGCACTTCCAACGGACGATCGTTAATAAATTTTTCTTTCAACAACGGCGGCAGCAAATGCGCCACTGAGCGGGCAATTTCCGTTTCTGATTTCAGCTCATCGGGACCCGGTGCCTTTGGCATGGTTTTCTGATGTTCAAATCCGTCTTCCGGTGCCTGAAACGAAGCAGTCATGTAAAAAATGGGTTTACCATTCTGGATCGCGGCAACGCGACGTGCGCTAAAGCTGTTACCATCACGCAGGACTTCCACATCATAGATGATCGGCTTTTGGCTATCGCCGGGGCGTAAAAAATAACTGTGAAAGGAGTGCACCAGGCGCTCTTCCGGTACGGTTTCTTTTGCGGCATATAGCGCCTGACCGACAACCTGTCCCCCAAAAACCTGACGTAACCCTAAGTCTTCACTTTGGCCCCGAAAGAGTCCTTCTTCAATTTTTTCCAGATTTAACAATGTCAGCAAATTTTTCAGTGCCAGACTCATACGTGCTCTCCAGGTGATATCGATGTCGCAGCGAGGTAGGCAGAGTATAACGCAATTTTAAAAGTGGTCCGATGGGTGCAATTGTCTGAATTACTGGCCGATTACAGGCAAAACCAGCTGTCTTGTGCCACACTTAGTCACGTTATGTTTTTGTTAACCACTCTTCTGGCGAGGAAAGTTCTCGCTGGTGCATAGATGATAAGGAGAATTTAATGAAACTCGTGCACATGGTAAGTGGTTTAGCGGTTGCGGTCGCTTTAGCGGCCTGTGCTGATAAAAGCGCGGATATTCAGACACCTGCGCCAAGCCCTAATACGTCAATTGCTGACACACAGTCTAAAATTCAACAGCCGAATGTCTCCGGTACAGTATGGATCCGTCAGAAAGTGGCCTTGCCACCTGATGCGGTGCTGACCGTGACGCTGTCGGATGCGTCACTGGCTGATGCGCCGTCAAAAGTGCTGTCGCAAAAAGCGGTTCGTACTGAAGGTAAGCAAGCACCATTCAGCTTCGTATTACCGTTTAACCCGGCAGATATTCAGCCTAACGCGCGTATCCTGCTGAGTGCGGCCATTACGGTTAATGACAAACTGGTCTTTATCACCGATACCGTTCAGCCGGTGATTAATCAGGGTGGTAAGAAAGCCGACCTGACGCTGGTGCCTGTGCAGCAAACGGCAGTACCGGTTCAGGCGAGTGGTGGCTCTGCAACCACGGTGCCGTCAACGTCACCAACCCAGATGAATCCGTCTTCTGCGGTTCCTGCTCCCACGCAGTACTAAGGTTTTCATAACCCTCTCCGCCTGGGGAGGGTTAGTACACCCAGCGATAGCGCTGTAAATCGATCTGTCCGCTTCCTGAAACCACGATCCCTTCTGCCAGTAACGCCTGACGTTGGCGTTGCAGGTCAGGCCCAGTCAGCGAAATAATACCATGGCGATTGACCACCCGATGCCAGGGCAGGCTACTCCCTTCGGGAAGACGTTTAAGCACGCCGCCTACCTGACGCGCAGCCCGAGGCGATCCCGCAAGCCTGGCCACATCGCCATAAGTGGTGACGAAACCTTCGGGAATTGACGCGACAATTTGCCAGACGCGTTGGGGGAAAGTGTCTTGTATATCCATCATTTATTCCTGCGCTAATCCTTCAGCATAATGCCGAATGGTGAAGGAGTGAAGCCGCATTGCGCAAGAAAACAGCATCCGGTGCTGGATGGGTTGCAATTACAGGGTGCAGCAGTGATAATGCGCCTGCGCGTTGGTTAACAACGCTCTCAATGGGGGCTCTGTTGGTTCTCCCGCAACACTACTCTGTTTACCAGGTCAGGTCCGGAAGGAAGCAGCCAAGGCAGATGACGTGTGTGCCGGGATGTAGCTGGCAGGGCCCCCACCCAATTCTGCCGTCCGGCAATTTTCCTTCTGCTTATCTACTTTTTTTGTCATCGTATTGTCATTTTAATGTCATCAAATGCTGTCAATGTGTTTCGGGGATGTTATTTGATGCTTTTGCCGCTGCCATCGCGTTGTAATGCCATGGGCCTTACATGCGATGTCTTTTGGCTGACCACAAGGATTTTTTACGATGTCGACCGCTGTATTGAATGTCAAAATTGATGAGGCGCTAAAAGAAAAGCTTCGCCATTACGCTGAAGTACATAACGAGAATTTAAGTATCGCAACGGAAAAACTGCTGCTAATCGCATTTTCCGCCGTTGAAGAGGCAGGAGTCTCTGCTGAGGATATCGATAGCCAGCATACGGAAGAATCCGTAGTTGACGTTCTGACTCCTAAAGAAATCAAAGCATTGCGAAAATTGCTGAAGAAGAAAAAATGAAACAACAACCGCTCTCAACCGCCTGTAATTACAGCGAAGCCTGTGAAATGCTGTGCTCCGGTTATGTGAAACATGTTCGTTTGAGCTGGAATGTCGGCAGCGATGAGTTCTTTCGTATTGCCTCCGACTGGTGTGATGCAGGGGCAAAAATTAAAAAAGATGGTGAGAATTTCGTCATTTCGCTGAAGGGATTTCCGGTTCCCCCTCAGCGGTAATATTGCCGGGACTTCCTCGTCCATTGCGGCATTCCTGGGCGAGTCCGTTGACTCGTGGCTTAGATTATTTTACGCATTTTCCCGCTGCTGGCCTGTAAACGCAGATTATCCCAAATGGGTTGCAATACTCTGAAGGCGGCGCGCGCAGTGTCACCCGGTAACGTGAAGGGCATACGCAAAAAGCGATCGAATGCGCCATCAAGGCCAAATCGCGTACCGGTACCCAACTGGATGCCAGCGCTTTCGACGCGCGTGGCAAAGAGCGTTGCCAGCGTATCGGGTAGTTCAACCCAGAAAGAGAGTCCTCCCTGTGGCTGGGTAAATTGCCACTCCGGGAAATGTGAGTTCATCAGGCTCGAGCACAAGTCTCGCTGCGATGTGAGCAGGCGTCTTCTGCCAGGAAGAAAGTCGGCGGCGTTATCCAGCAACCAGCTGGTGGCGAGTTGTTCCAGCACCGGAGAGCCCAAATCGAAGGTGTCGCGGGTTTGTACCAGCGCGGCAATGGTACGCGACGAGGCCCGAATCCAGCCCAGACGTAATCCGCCCCAAAAGCTTTTCCCTGCCGAACCCAGCAGAATTATCGGTGCATCGCGATTGAATGCAGCAAGTGGCGGTGGAGGCGGGGCGTCATACCACAGGTTCACCATGGTCTCATCGACCACCAGTGTAGTGCGCGTCCTTTCAGCAATATCCGCCACGACCTGACGAGTTGCGGCGTCCATACAGCGGCCGGTCGGGTTGTGAAAGTCCGGCATCAGATAGGCCATTCTCGGGGCGGTTTGCGCGAGAGTGGCAACCAGACCCGCCGTATCCCAACCGTGCTCAGGCAGCGACACGCCAACGGGGCGACATGACGCCCCTTGTATTGCTGCAATCGCCAGCGGATAAGTGGGATGATCGACCACTACGCGATCGCCGGGACCGGTGAGTAAACGCAGGATCAGCGCCAGTCCGCTGACCGCGCCGTTCACGACCATTATTTCATCGGGCTGTGTCGGGAGTCCGCGTTCGCAATAATGCCGGGCGATGGATTCACGCAAAACAGCCAGTCCCTGTGGCAGATACCCAGAGCTTAGCAAATGCTGCGGCATCGCAAACAGCGCTTGCTGGTAAGCCTGGTGAATTTCAGGGCCAGCACTCAGTGCCGCCGTGGACAAATCAAGCGCTGTGCCGGTGCTGGTTCGCGTTGGCACATGGCGAATGTGTTCCGGCAGGATCACCCGTGAGCCGCTCCCATGACGACTTTCCAGATATCCCTCTTCACGCAGTTGCGCCATGGCGCTGGCGACGGTGGTTCGACTTACTTCCAGAACGGCGGCGAGCTCGCGCTCACCGGGCAAGCGACTATCCAGCGCCAGTCGACCATCAAGGATCAGCAGACGTAATGCTTCCGCCAGTTGTCGCCAGATAGGCGTTCGTGAGGGGCTTTCCTGCCAGTTCCCGAGCAGGCGCTGCAAAGATTGACTTCCGTAACGGCGAGATGACATAACAGTCCACTTTTTGAAAACTGGACATTAATCATAGTGCCAATTGCGGTGAAGATGAAAGCCATCTGAGAGTAAGAGGGAAATAACATGCTGCGTCGTTTACTTCAGCTGTTTATCGGGCTGACGCTGTACGGTGTGTCGACGGCGATGTTTGTCCGTGCCGATCTAGGGGCCGATCCGTGGAACGTATTTCACCTGGGCGTGGCAAATTTAGTGTCGATGAATATCGGTGTCGTGATTATCGCCGTGGGCGTAATGGTGCTGCTGGCATGGATACCGCTACGCCAGCGCCCGGGTTTTGGCACGTTGAGCAACGTGATTATGATCGGGCTGGCGGCAGATGTCGCACTGGTGGTGATACCGGGATTTGAATCCCTGATGGCGCGCAGCGGGCTGCTGGTGTCAGCGGTGATCCTGAATGCGTTAGCCACCAGTCTGTACATTGGCGCCGGTTTTGGCGCAGGCCCGCGTGACGGTCTGATGACTGGTATTCACGCGCGTACCGGCTGGCCAGTACGACGAATTCGCACCGCAATTGAAGTGTCTGTTCTGCTTATCGGCTGGCTGCTGGGGGGAACCGTCGGGGTTGGGACGGTGCTGTATGCGCTGGCTATCGGGCCGCTCATTCAGATTTGCCTGCCGTGGTTTCGCCATCAGCCGCAGTCGCGAATCCGTCCCAGGAATGCGCCTGGGGCACGATCGTCTGCTGGCGACTAAACTTAGTCTCGACTGACGCGGCCGGAATCGGCTTGCCGCGCAGTACACTTCGGAGGTTTTTCTCATGAAGTATGTTGATGGCTTTGTGGTTGCCGTACCCGCTGAAAACAAGGAGGCGTACATTGCGATGGCGGCAAAAGCAGCTCCGCTTTTCAAGGAGTTCGGCGCATTGCGCGTGGTGGAGTGTTGGGCAGATGATGTTCCCGACGGCAAACTGACCGATTTTCGCATGGCAGTGAAAGCCCTGGATCATGAAGAGGTGGTATTCAGTTGGATTGAATACCCTTCCAAAGAGGTCCGTGACGCGGCGAATCAGAAGATGATGTCCGATCCCCGGATGAAGGAATTCGGGGAATCTATGCCATTTGATGGCAAGCGGATGATCTACGGTGGATTTGCGCCCATCATGGAAGAGTGATGTGACTGGTTGTGCGGCGTGCCGCCAGCCATCTCAGTATCAACCGCTACGTTAAAGCCGTTTTTCTGCCCACAGAATAAATGCCGCCTTCGGCAGCGCTTTGCTATAAAGCCAGCCCTGACCATACTGTACGCCATGCTGGCGTAGCCAGGCTTCCTGCTTCTCGGTTTCAATACCTTCAGCCACCATCTCCAGCTTCAGTGTTTTCGCGATCTCGATGATATGCGGTGTGACGTTGTTGTACTCCAGCGCATCGACAAACGATTTGTCTATCTTCAGGATGTCCACATCCAGATCCTGCAAATAGCTCAGACTGGAATAGCCGGTGCCAAAGTCATCAATATAAATTGAATGACCAGCCTGACGGTATTTGGCAATAAAGGGCGCACTGTTTTTCGGGTCGGCAAACTCGCGTTCGGTCAGCTCCAGCGTGATTTGCTCAGGCTTTAGTTGCCATTGATTCACCTTGCGGCTCAACAGCGCAGGAAGCGTTTCCGAGGTCAGATCGGCTGACTCAAGGTTAATGGAGATATGCTGGTCAGGATGTTGACGCAGCCATCTTCCAAGATCGTCAAATACGCTTTCAATAATCAAAAGAGTAAGCGGCTCAGAAAGCCCGGTTTCTTGTGCCATTGCGACGAAAATTTCCGGCGACAGATAGCTTCCGTCGGCTTGCTGCCAGCGAGCCAGCGCTTCTGCCCCGACCACTTTGCCCGTTTTAAGCGAGATAATCGGCTGGTAGTGAACCTTGATATCCCGATGCTGGATAGCGTCCTGCAATTGGTGATGGGGAGACTGTAAACGGCGTAAAATACGCAGAATAAAGGCGGCGGTGAGTAAACCGATAAGAATCCCTGCCGGCAGCCAGATCAGCGCCTGTCTATGCCAGCTTTTTTGCACAGGTAATGTGGATGCCCATGTTACAACCGTAATGCCCAACTCGGGGAAAGGGCGGGCGTTATAAATACTGCCATCTTTCTGAAAATGGGTAATCGAACGCTCTTGTTGCACATGGTGTAAAACGTCCGATGGCAGATCGGCGCTACTGGCTACCACCATGTTACGCGCGGTGCCAATGATGGCGACTTCAATCGGCCAGGATCCAAACGGGATGACGTCAATAAAAGAACCGGGATCGATCATCACGACGTAATGCTGGCTACCTAATGCCGCCATAAAACGTTTGATGCCCAAATCGTTTTGCGTGGTCAGCCACGCGCGATATCCATCTGGCGTGACTTTCATTGCCGGAGGAAACGCGACCGCCTGGCTTCTTTTTTCCAGGGATGAGCATTGTGGAACGTTATCTTTAAGGTACAGCACTTCCTGAATGTTACGGTAACTGTATGATAAACGACGCATTTCCAGCAAGTGTTCGTCGCTGCATGGCACGCCCTGAAAGGACTCGATACTGCGTAAGGCTTTTTTGGCCTGTTCGCCAACGCGTTCCGTACGTAATGCAGCGCGCATGGAGAACATATCGAGTTCATCGATAAATTTCGTTTCAACCTGACGATGCGCCAGCCACAGGCTTAAACCTACGGGGGCGAGGATGGAAAGAAACAGTACCCCTGTCACCAGGCTTATCAGATGTCGTGTTGTCACGGTTATATCCTTATTTACACAGCGTAGGGAAAGTATATCTGAAAGCCGAAAAAGCAATCCGATTGGCATCATATATTTACGGCCATTTATCGTCCCGTTAAAAAACCACAACGTAAATCGGGTTGAGATTCGTACAAGAGTGGTGTATTTTTGTTTGTATGTTATAACATAGCAATTTGAGGTTGCCATGAAACCGGATATTCATCCTTTTTACCGTACCGTGGTGTTTCACGATACCAGCGCCAATGAATTCTTTAAGGTCGGTTCGACCATCAAAACGGAGCGTGAGATTGAGTTTGAGGGGAAAATGTACCCGTATGTGACTCTGGATATCTCTTCCAAATCGCATCCGTACTACACCGGGAAACAAAAAACCTTTGATAACGAAGGCAGTGCAGCACGTTTCCAGAAGCGTTTTGGTCATTTTATTGGCACTAAGCGAGGTTAAGATGCAGGTACTTAATTCACTTCGTAGTGCAAAACAGCGTCATCCCGACTGCCAGATAGTGAAACGCAAAGGGCGTTTGTACGTTATCTGCAAAACGAATCCGCGCTTTAAAGCGGTTCAAGGACGTAAAAAAAGACGTTAGTTTCTTTGCCAGCATTTCAGGGAATAAAGTGCGTTCCCTTTACAGGGACGCACTTTTTTTATCTGCGCTGAGACGCCCTTACTAACTGTTCTGGGACCGGGTTAGCGTAAACACATCGTAGAAAGAGAGCTCGCCCTTACGGGATATCATCTTTTGCAACCGCGTTTTATGTTCGCTATCGACGGAAGGTGAGTGCATGATGGTATCTATGAGTGAAGAGGGAACAAAGCGCGTGTTATACCATTCGCCGTTATAGCAAACTCTGAAATCCAGTACGTCGATATCTTCAAAGCGGTATCTTGGCGCAACGTCGAAAAAGAAAAACGCGTTGAGTATGACGAACAGAACCACCAGCAGCCATACTGAATCGACTAACGTTTCTGACTGTAGCATCACCGCCAGCGTGGCAAACCACGCAACATACATGCCGATAAACAGGCCAGGATATTTGCGAATAAAACTGATGCTAAAGCGCGGTTTGTTGTCGCGTTTTTCGCGAATATTTAAGTCGTCGATGGTTTCGGTAAGCAGGCGCTGTATTTCTGTCATCTCTTGCCTTCGTGGTGTCTGCGATGTTCAGGTACGATCGCCCTATTTTAAAAGGGGATACCTTTTGAAGAAAGTAACAGATTAACCACAATTTAGCATAACAGTTACATTTAGGATCACAGCGTTTTGATAATCCTGGCGGGATTGCCCCCGACCACGCTATTTGCTGGAACGCTTTTCGTAACCACCGCGCCTGAGGCCACAACCACATTATCACCCAACGTTACGCCAGGGTTTATCACCGCGCGTCCACCTATCCATACGTTGTTGCCAATAGTCACAGGTTTGCCAAGCTCCATGCCACTGTTTCGCTCGGTAGCATCCAGCGGATGGGTCGCGGTATAGATATGGACTCCTGGAGCTAACATGCAGTTGTCGCCAATATGGATTGGGCAGACGTCGAGCATAACGCAGTCGAAGTTGGCGTAAAATTCTTTACCGAGATAGATGTTGTAGCCGTAATCACAGCGAAAAGAGGGTTCAATGTAAGCGCCTTTACTCTGGCCCAACAGTTCATGCAGAATAGCCTGTCGCTCACTTTTTTCATCAGGAGCGGTAAGATTGTAGCGCCAGGTCAACTGACGAGCGCGTAGCCGGTCGTGGCGTAACGTTTCATCTGCAGGGCTATAAAGTTCGCTAGCGATCATTTTTTGCTTTTCATTACTCATTACGAATTCCCTGTGTCTGGTAGTCATTTCAACACAGTAAAACGCAATGCATTCAAGGGGAACGTTCCCGTTTCTTCGCTGTGATCGTAGTCACGTGATTTGAATTAAATAATCATTGTAAATACGAAAATGGTCAGCCAGACAAATGTGCCGCGATACCTGACTTAACCTGTGAGTATTAGCGAATGAATTTCCAAACAGAAGTTGGAATCTTGTCGTAGAGCTTATTCATGGTCAATTCAGCAAGGCGATGATCTGCTGCTGAGTAAAATACAGCCAGTTCGTTGTCGGACAATTCATATTTATTTTTTTCAATAACGCGCTCAAGGGTGTCAATTGTCTGGCAACGTCGCAGGCGCATCAAATAATCAGTTTTAGTTAATGGTTTATCGGACATAACTCTTACCTATGATTGTAATAATTTTTAACAAGACAAACTAACAGGATTAGCCCTGGTGGCATTGACAAAACAGCGAAACAGTCGATTACCTGACTTCCGCCATTTCTGCAGATCCTGCATATTAATACCATAACTGCTGAACAACATAAAAGTGTCATCCAGATATTCATCTATCTGCGTAATCAGCTTATTGTCCTCATTGTACTTAATTTTATAATTAAGTGCGAAGGTTGCAATATGCTCTATCAGTTCATTGAGCTGCAAGCTGGTGGCAGAGGTAGGGTCATTAACCCAGCCATGGTTACTTTGTTCAAGGTTTGCAAGACAGTCATGATACAGGGTTTCACAGAGAAATTTAAGCTGTGCGATATCATGTCTTTTGGGTGAGTATTCATCCATAACGCATCCCCTTCTTAGTGGCTTAAACTAACCGAACACCTTTCGGGATGGATACAACAAACTACCTGGAACTTGCACGCGACTCCTGATGATTTAACTATAATCTACTCTAAAAAAGATTTCATCGTCATATCACGAAAAATTACAATTATGCAAAATTATGATGCAGGGTCATTTTTACATTTTAACAGATCTCTGCCGCTATTCGAAATGGGACAACTTCTTTATTCTTCGGGCAATCATCGGGTTATCTTGATTAGGTTAACAAATGCAAGGCCACTGCCAACAATGTGTGCTGCTTACCAGGAATAATCTTAATATTTATTAAGGTTAATAAGTACTCTTAATCATTTTTTAAGAATAGCCTTTAAGGCTACAAGGATTATATCGATTATTTAACCTGGAGAAAATAAACGAAATCGCAATACGTGAATTTTATGATTTTTCAGAAAAAAGGCCGCTTGCGCGGCCTTATGTTTAGAAAGGTATCAATGATGGTCTACTGAGTGGCTATGCTCAATATCTTCGCTTTTACGGCTAAAGCGGCGGCGTACCACCACAAAGAACACCGGCACAAAGAATATAGCCAACACGGTTGCCGTCACCATCCCGCCCATTACGCCAGTACCAACGGCGTTCTGCGCGCCGGAACCTGCGCCGGAGCTGATTACCAGTGGCATTACGCCCAGAATAAAGGCCAGCGAGGTCATCAGGATCGGACGTAAACGCATGCGGACCGCGTCCAGCGTCGCCTCTATCAGACCTTTGCCTTCTTTATCCATCAAGTCTTTGGCGAATTCGACGATAAGTATCGCGTTCTTCGCCGATAACCCAATGGTTGTGAGCAGGCCCACCTGGAAGTAAACGTCGTTGGTCAGGCCGCGGAATGTTGCTGCCAGCAATGCGCCGATTACCCCCAACGGTACCACCAGCATAACGGAGAACGGAATGGACCAGCTCTCGTACAATGCCGCCAGACACAGGAATACGACAATCAGTGAAATGGCATACAGGGCAGGGGCCTGGTTGCCGGACAGTCGTTCCTGGTAGGACATACCGGTCCAGTCATAGCCGATACCAGATGGCAGTTTGCTGGCCAGTTGCTCCATCATTGCCATGGCTTCACCGGTACTTTTACCCGGTGCGGCCTGGCCTAAGATTTCCATGGAAGGCAGACCGTTGTAGCGTTCCAGACGCGGTGAACCGAATTCCCAGCGTGAGGTCGAGAAGGCAGAGAACGGTACCATTTGTCCATCGCTGCCGCGGACATACCAGTTTCCAATGTCTTCCGGCAACATACGGTATTTCGCTTCAGACATGACGTAAACTTTCTTCACACGACCACGGTCAATGAAGTCATTCACGTAGCTTCCGCCCCATGCCGCACCCAGCGTTGTATTAATGTCGCTAATGGAAACACCCAGAGCCTGCGCTTTTTCCTGATCGATATCGATCTTGAACTGCGGCGTATCTTCCAGACCGTTAGGACGTACGCCGACTAGCAGGTCAGGATGCTTCGCGACTTCACCAAACAGCTGGTTACGTGCCTGCGTCAGTTTCTCATGGCCCAGGCCCGCCTGGTCAATCAACTGGAAGTCGAAACCGGTAGCAGTACCTAACTCCACAATTGCTGGCAGGTTGAAGGCAAAGACCATGGCATCTTTAATCTGCGAGAATGCGCCCATCGCACGTTGAGTAATGGCCTCAACTTTGTTCTCTTCGCCGGGACGTTCACTCCAGTCTTTCAACGAGACGAACGCGATACCGGTGTTCTGACCACGACCCGCAAAACCGAAACCGTTAACGGCAAACACCGATTCAACGTTCGCTTTTTCTTTGGTCAGATAGTAATCCGTCATCTCGTCCAACACCTTCTGGGTACGCTCTTGCGTTGCACCCGCTGGCAGCTGAGCCATTGACAGGAATACCCCCTGGTCTTCATCCGGCAGGAACGAACTTGGCAGACGAACGAACAGATAGGCCATGCCCACGACGATGATCAGATACAGCGCCAGATAACGACCGGTGCTGCGCAGAATACCGCCTACGCTGTCGGTGTAATGGTGCGTGCTCTTATCAAACATGCGGTTAAACCAGCCGAAGAAGCCTTTTTTACCTTCTCCGTGATCGCCTTTTGCAATCGGTTTGAGCATGGTCGCACACAGGGCAGGGGTCAGAATCAATGCCACCAGCACTGACAACGCCATTGCCGAAACAATGGTGATGGAGAACTGACGGTAGATTGCACCGGTAGACCCTCCGAAGAACGCCATCGGGATAAATACCGCTGACAGTACCATCGCGATACCCACCAGTGCGCCCTGAATCTGGCCCATTGATTTACGCGTTGCTTCCTTCGGCGGTAGACCTTCCTCAGCCATTACACGTTCAACGTTCTCGACCACAACGATGGCGTCATCCACCAACAGGCCGATGGCGAGCACCATACCGAACATCGTCAGTGTGTTTATCGAGAAGCCGAAAACCGCAAGGACGGCAAACGTACCCAATAACACTACTGGCACAGCGATAGTCGGAATCAACGTCGCGCGGAAGTTCTGCAGGAACAGATACATAACCAGGAATACGAGGATGATTGCTTCAACCAGCGTTTTCACTACTTCGTGAATAGAGATTTTTACGAATGGCGTAGTGTCATACGGGTATACGATCTTCAGACCTGACGGGAAGAACGGTTCCATCTTCTTCAGCTCTTCGCGGATAGCGTTAGCGGTGTCGAGGGCGTTCGCGCCTGTCGCCAGCTTGATACCCAGACCGGAAGCCGGTTTACCGTTGAACTTCGCAATGATGTCGTAGTTTTCGCCACCCAGTTCGACTTTCGCGACGTCGCGCAGACGCACCTGGGAACCATCCTGATTTACTTTCAGCAGAATTTTGCCGAACTCATCTGCGGAGGTCAGACGGGTTTGCGCAATGATCGACGCGTTAAGTTGCTGGCCTTTCACCGGCGGCGTACCGCCTAACTGACCGGCTGCAACCTGGGCATTCTGCGCTTTAATGGCGCTGATCACATCAACCGGGGTCAGTTGGAAGTTGTTCAGTTTGTTCGGATCCATCCAGATACGCATCGCGTACTGGGAACCGAACAGCTGCACATCACCCACACCTGAAGTACGGCTGATCGCGTCCTTCATGTTGGCGCCCACATAGTCGGAAATATCTTCCTGCGTCATGGTGCCGTTGGTGTTGATAACGCCGACAACCATCAGGAAGCTACTGGACGATTTCTCAACGCTCACGCCCTGTTGTTGTACTTCCTGCGGCAGCAGCGGCATCGCCAGTTGCAGTTTGTTCTGCACCTGAACCTGCGCAATGTCAGCATCAGTGCCTGACTGGAAAGTCAGGGTGATCTGAACCGTACCGGTTGAGTCACTGTTAGAGGACATGTACATCAGGTTATCGATACCGTTCATATTCTGTTCGATAACCTGCGTAACAGTATCCTGTACTGTTTTGGCATCAGCGCCAGGGTAGGTCGCGGAGATCGTCACTGCTGGCGGTGCAATAGTTGGATATTGCGCCACCGGCAATTTGAGGATCGCGAGCCCCCCTGCCAACATGATGATAATGGCGATCACCCACGCAAATATTGGGCGATCGATAAAGAAATTAGGCATGTCTTAACGGCTCCTGTTTAAGTTAAGACTTGGACTGCTCAGACTGGCTACCGCTTGCGCCTTGCTGGTTGTTATCTGCGGTTATTTCCTGCGCTTTTACCTGCGCGCCAGGACGTACTTTTTGCAGCCCAGTAACAATCACGCGGTCGCCCGGCTTAAGTCCATCAGTGACTAACCATTTGTCGCCAATCGCTTGTGCGGCGACAATTTGACGCGTTTCAACTTTGTTGTCAGCACCGATAACCAATGCACTGGCATCGCCACGCGGTGTGCGGGTAACGCCTTGCTGCGGAACCAGTAATGCAGTTGGGTTAATCCCTTCTTCCAGACGTGCGCGGACGAACATACCCGGCAGTAAGGTATGATCCGGGTTCGGGAAAATTGCGCGTAACGTAATCGACCCAGTGGTTTGATCTACCGTCACATCAGAAAATTCCAGCGTACCGGACTGCGGGTATTTAATGCCGTCATTGGTCACCAGCTCAACTTTCGCTTTACCGTTCTCTTGCTTCAGCGTGCCGTTGGCCAGCTCTTGTTTCAGGCGCAGGAAGTCATTACTTGACTGCGTCACGTCTACATAGATGGGATCCAACTGCTGAACGGTCGCCAGTGCGGTCGCCTGACCGTTTTGTACCAGAGCGCCTTCCGTAACGGATGATTTACCAATGCGACCGCTGATCGGCGACGTCACTTTGGTGTAAGCCAGATTGATGCGTGCAGTTTCTACCGCGGCTTTCGCGGCAACAACGGCGGCGTTTGCCTGCTGTGCGTCAGCCAGCGCGCTATCGTAGTCCTGTTGGCTGATGTACTTCGTACCTAACAGTTTCTGATAACGTTTCACCGTCAGTTGAGCGATATTTGCTGCGGCTTGTGCTTTGGCCAGATCACCTTTTGCACTTTCATAAGCGGCCTGGTAAGTAGCAGGATCAATCTGATAGAGAGATACACCCGCTTCGATGTCACCACCTTCCGTGAAATTACGTTTCAGGATAATCCCGCTAACCTGAGGACGAACTTCAGCAATACGAAACGCACTGGTGCGACCCGGAAGTTCGGTTGTGATCTGTAGAGGTTCAGTTTTGAGCGTAACAACTCCAACCTCTGGCATTTGCTGGCCCCCTTGTTGGGCCTGTTTGTCGTCACATCCTGTTAGCGCTAAGCTGCCTGAGAGCATCAGAACGACTGCCAGAGGCGTTAACCCTCTGTTTTTGTTCATATGTAAACCTCGAGTGTCCGATTTCAAATTGATCAATGGCTTAAAGCCCATAAACCCATTGCTGCGTTTATATTATCGTCGTGCTATGGTACATACATTCACAAATGTATGTAAATCTAACGCCTGTAAATTCACTGACCTATGGCACGAAAAACCAAACAACAAGCACAGGAAACACGACAACACATTCTCGATGTCGCTCTGCGTATGTTTTCGCAACAAGGGGTCTCATCCACCTCGCTGGCTGAGATCGCAAAAGCCGCTGGTGTGACGCGCGGTGCAATCTATTGGCATTTCAAAAACAAATCGGATTTATTCAGTGAAATCTGGGAGCTAGCAAAACCTAACATTGATGAGTTAGAGACTGAGTATCAGGCAAAATTCCCTGACGATCCACTATCAGTATTAAGAGAAATTTTAATTTACGTTCTTGAAACTACCGTGACAGAAGAACGCCGACGTTTATTGATGGAGATTATATTCCACAAATGCGAATTTGTCGGGGAAATAGCATCAGTTCAGTTAGTCGAACGTAGTCTGTGTCTGGAAAACTATGACCGCATAGAAAAAACGTTACGCCACTGTATGGATGTCAACATGTTGCCGGAAAACCTGAACACACGTCGTGTAGCGGTGTTAATGCGTAGCTATATTTCCGGGATCATGGAGAACTGGTTATTTGCTCCCGAATCATTTGATCTGAAGAATGAGGCTCGCCAGTACGTGGCGGTACTGCTGGAGATGTGTCTGCTTTGTCCAAGCTTGCGTCTGCAGGCAGGAGAGACAAGCTAGTTTGCCATTCTGCACCAGGAATTCTCCTGGTCATTTTGCCTTCTGCTATTCTGCCGTTCACAGCCGTGATATTCTTGTCACTTGACTATTTCCGGTCACTTTCCTGGTTCAGAAACATTCATTCTCATGACTATGTTGCAGCTCTATAAACGTTCACAGCATGTAATTGCTATTAGCATTCTTTTCTTCATTCTATTGTTATCCTGCCAGTCATCTGCATTTGCGCGGGCGCAACAGAGTGGTGAACTGCCGACGAAAGTTGATATTCAGAGCCAGTTAGACACGCTGAATAAACAAAAAGATCTCTCCGCGCAGGATAAGCTGGTCCAACAGGATCTCATCGATACCATTGCCACGCTGGATAAAATCGATCGCGTGAAAGATGAGACCGTACAGCTTCGCCAGAAAGTGGCCCAGGCGCCAGAGAAAATGCGCCAGGCGACGGATGCGCTAAATTCACTCAGCGATGTCGATAATGACGACGAAACGCGAAAAACGCTGAGCACGCTTTCCTTACGACAACTTGAGTCGCGCGTAGCGCAGGTCCTGGATGACCTGCAAAGCTCGCAAAACGATCTGGCCACGTATAACAGCCAACTGGTATCACTGCAGACCCAGCCAGAGCGCGTACAAAATGCGATGTACACCGCGTCGCAGCAGATGCAGCAAATCCGCAACCGACTTGATGGCACTAATGTAGGCGAAGGAGCTTTACGCCCCAGCCAGCAGGTGCTGTTACAGGCGCAGCAGGCGCTGCTGAATGCGCAGATCGACCAACAGCGTAAGAGCCTCGAAGGGAATACGATTTTGCAGGATACCTTGCAAAAACAACGTGATTACGTGACGGCGAACAGTAACCGCCTTGAGCATCAGCTCCAGCTCCTGCAGGAAGCGGTGAACAGCAAGCGACTGACGTTAACCGAAAAAACGGCGCAGGAAGCGGTCAATCCTGACGAGGCCGAGCGTATTCAGTCCAATCCGTTAGTGAAGCAGGAGCTTGATGTTAACCATCAGCTCAGCCAGCGTCTGATTGCCGCGACCGAAAATGGCAACAGCCTGATGCAGCAAAATATCAAAGTTAAAAACTGGCTTGACCGCGCGCTGCAATCCGAACGCAACATTAAAGAACAGATCGCCGTTCTGAAGGGCAGTCTGCTGCTGTCGCGTATTCTGTATCAGCAACAACAAACACTGCCGTCTGCGGATGAACTTGCCGATATGACCAACCGGATCGCCGACTTGCGTCTGGAGCAGTTTGAGGTCAACCAGCAGCGCGACGCGCTGTTCCAGAATGATGCGTTTGTCGCCAAACTGGAAGAAGGGCACCGCAACGAAGTGAACGGCGAAGTCCATGATGCCTTACTGCAGGTCGTGGATATGCGTCGTGAACTGTTGGATCAGCTAAATAAGCAGCTTGGCAATCAGCTGATGATGGCGATTAATCTGCAAATTAACCAGCAGCAGTTAATGAGTGTGTCGAAAAACCTGAGAGGGATCCTCACGCAGCAGATTTTCTGGGTTAACAGTAACCGTCCGATGGACTGGGACTGGATCAAAGCTTTCCCGCAAACGCTTAAAGACCAGTTTAAGTCGATGAAAATCACGGTTAACTGGGAGAAAGCATGGCCTGCGGTGTTTATTGCGTTCCTGGCGGGATTGCCGCTATTGCTCATTGCCGGGTTAATCCGCTGGCGTCTGAAATGGTTGAAAGAGTATCAGGCGAAATTAGCCGCTGCGGTGGGTAACCTGCGTAATGACAGTCAGCTCAATACACCAAAAGCGATTCTGATCGATCTCATCAGAGCCTTGCCGGCGTGCCTGATTATCCTCGCGGTAGGTCTGATTCTTTTGACTATGCAGTTGAATATCAGCGACCTGCTGTGGGCGTTCAGCAAGAAGATGACTGTCTTCTGGCTGGTGTTTGGTTTGTGCTGGAAGGTGCTGGAAAAGGATGGCGTGGCGATTCGTCATTTTGGCATGCCTGCGAAGCAGACCAGCCACTGGCGTCGTCAGATTGTGCGCATCAGCCTCGCACTGTTGCCGTTGAACTTCTGGTCGGTTATTGCTGAGTTGTCGCCGCTTAATTTAATGGACGATGTGCTTGGGCAGGCGGTCATTTTCCTCAACCTGCTGCTGATCGCCTTCCTGGTATGGCCAATGTGCCGCGAAAGCTGGCGTGATAAAGAGTCGCATGGTCTGCGTCTGGTGACGATTACCGTGCTGTCTATTATCCCGATAGCATTAATGGTGCTGACGGCGACCGGCTATTTCTACACCACGCTGCGCCTGGCGGGACGCTGGATTGAAACGGTTTATCTGGTCATTCTCTGGAACCTGCTGTACCAGACCGTGCTGCGTGGGTTGAGCGTCGCGGCACGTCGTATCGCCTGGCGTCGCGCGCTGGCGCGTCGTCAGAACCTGGTGAAAGAAGGGGCGGAGGGTGCAGAGCCGCAGGAAGAGCCGACCATCGCGCTGGAGCAGGTTAACCAACAAACGCTGCGTATAACTATGCTGGTAATGGTTGCCCTGTTTGGTGTCTTGTTCTGGGCCATTTGGTCTGATTTGATCACCGTGTTCAGCTATCTCGACAGCATTACGCTCTGGCATTACAACGGCACCGAAGCGGGTGCGGCAGTGGTGAAAGACGTCACCATGGGCAGCCTGTTGTTTGCGATTATTGCATCAATGGTGGCGTGGGCGTTGATCCGCAACTTACCAGGGCTGCTGGAAGTGCTGGTGCTGTCGCGACTGAAAATGCGCCAGGGTGCTTCCTATGCGATCACTACGATCCTTAACTACGCGATCATCGCCATCGGCGCAATGACGGTCTTCGGATCGCTCGGTGTTTCGTGGGATAAGCTACAGTGGCTGGCCGCCGCCCTGTCGGTTGGTCTGGGTTTTGGCTTGCAGGAAATTTTCGGTAACTTTGTTTCCGGCCTGATTATCCTGTTTGAACGCCCGGTCCGCATCGGCGATACCGTTACCATCGGTACGTTCTCAGGAACGGTCAGCAAGATTCGAATTCGTGCCACCACCATTACCGACTTCGATCGCAAAGAGGTGATTATCCCGAACAAAGCGTTCGTGACGGAGCGCTTGATCAACTGGTCGCTCTCCGATACTACCACGCGCCTGGTGATTCGCATTGGCGTGGCCTATGGTTCGGATCTGGACAAAGTTAAGAAGGTGCTGCTGCAGGCGGCGATTGAGCACCCGAAAGTGATGCACGATCCGGAACCAGCGGTGTTCTTTACCGCCTTCGGCGCCAGCACGCTGGATCATGAGCTGCGTTTATACGTGCGCGAATTGCGCGATCGTAGCCATACGGTTGATGAGCTTAACCGTGCGGTCGATCGTTTGTGCCGTGAAAACGACATTGATATTGCCTTTAACCAGCTCGAAGTGCACCTGCACAACGCGAAGGGCGACACCGTGACCGAGGTTAAGCGTGACATCATTAAAGGTGATGACCCGACGCCTTCGGTAGGTTAATAGAAAAATCATCAGGCCTGCGAGCTTCGATTCATTCGTAGGCCTGATAAGTGCAATGCCATCAGGTTTTCAGTTACAGATCTTTTTTAGATAAAGAGAGCCGTTTCTTCTCGTAATCCTGCTTCACAATCTCCAGCGCTTTCAGCACAATTTCAGGCTCCATCTGATTCTCTTCAAGCAGGACAATCAGATCGACGGCCAGTTTGATCTCGTCCGGGGCGTTCTCTAATGACATAAATTCTCCGGGATTAACGGGTTAAACGCGCCAGCACGTTTTCTATTCTCGCCAGGGCATGGCGACAGCGTGCCAGTCGCGCCTCGAATGCTTCTACTTCACGATGCAGTTTTTGCTGTTCTTCAAAACCCGTTGCCTGAGCCAGACGCTTTTTGCGTTCATGCGTCATTTCCACCAGTCGGCGTTCAAACTCCTGGTGTTGAACTCGCTTGCGCTGCCAGCGCGCCAGGCCTGGAGATGCGCAGTCCCACTCGCGGAGTGACCAACTGGCGGTTTCACGCGAAATCGCCTCTAACTGTGAGGCAAGGTGTTCCGCCAGCCAGCTAATTTGTGGTAGTTGTTGCTGTTCAACTGCGCGCCGCAAGGCTGCGAGATTATCTTCAGCTTCAACCAGATAAGCTTGGAGCAACGTGCTGCGAGTGTGAAACAGATGCCTGTCAAAGCGGGCGCTCAGCGTGGCGTGATGCGCCAGCGGGGCACACTGCTGGCGCAGGCGGTTAAGCTGGTTTTCGAGCGTCTGTAGTAGCATGACGGTTTTCACGACAACACTCCGATGAAAATGAGAACTGTTATGCTAAAGTAGCGATTCTCTGTGTTAAGTACTGATATTATGCAACGCATTATTCTAATCATCATTGGCTGGATAGCGGTAGTGTTAGGCACGCTGGGCGTTGTATTGCCGTTGCTGCCCACGACGCCATTTATCCTGCTGGCCGCCTGGTGTTTTGCCCGCTCATCGCCGCGCTTTCACGACTGGCTGCTGTACCGTTCGTGGTTCGGCGGGTATCTGCGTCACTGGCAAAAACACCGCGCGATGCCGCCTGGAGCGAAGCCACGCGCAATTTTGTTAATCCTGGTGACGTTTGCTATTTCACTCTGGCTGGTCAATATGATGTGGGTGCGCGGCCTGCTGCTGGTTATTCTCGCCTGTTTACTGATTTTTATGTGGCGGATCCCGGTGATTGATGAAAAACAACAAAAGCAGTAAACCGCAATAATCGCTGTTGCAATTGTCTCTCGCAGCCAGTAAATTCGACCGTTTTCGAGCACAGGCGCAGATGGTCAAAGGTTAAGCAAGTGTAACCCTGACCCTTAATATAGACACAAAATCATTCAAGATACGTCGAAGATGAAGTGTATAGTGCGCCGTGAAGTAATACTGTATCAATCAGGCACAAACTTATGACCGCGACTGCACAGCAGCTTGAGTTTCTCAAAAATAGCATCAAAAGCATCCACGATTACCCAAAACCGGGCATTCTTTTCCGTGATGTCACCAGTTTACTGGAAGATCCGAAAGCCTACGCCCTCAGCATTGAATTGCTGGTTGAACGCTATAAAGATGCGGGTATCACTAAAGTGGTTGGCACCGAAGCGCGTGGCTTCCTGTTTGGCGCGCCGGTAGCGTTGGGTCTGGGCGTCGGCTTTGTTCCGGTACGTAAACCCCGTAAGCTTCCGCGTGAGGTGATAGCTGAGAGCTATGAGCTGGAATACGGCACCGATCAGCTGGAAATTCACGTTGATGCCATCAAACCGGGCGATAAAGTCCTGGTTGTAGACGACCTGCTGGCAACCGGCGGCACGATTGAAGCGACCGTGAAGTTGATCCGCCGACTGGGTGGCGAAGTGACCGATGCTGCCTTTATCATTAACCTGTTTGATCTGGGCGGCGAACAGCGTCTGGAAAAGCAGGGGCTGACCTGTTACAGCCTGGTACCATTCCCGGGCCACTAAGTCGGGCTATCTTATCCCGTCTGAAGTAATACCGAGACACACAACCTCGCCGTCGCTGCGAGGTTGTGTTAGCATTACCCTCCTGTGAATCCACCCTCCAGCCTTTCAGAGCCTGCCAATGAGTTATCAGGTCTTAGCCCGAAAATGGCGCCCACAAACCTTTGCTGACGTCGTCGGCCAAGAACATGTGCTGACGGCACTGGCGAACGGCTTGTCGTTAGGGCGTATTCATCATGCTTATTTGTTTTCCGGCACCCGTGGCGTCGGAAAAACCTCTATCGCCCGCTTGCTGGCGAAGGGATTAAACTGTGAAACCGGCATCACCGCGACGCCGTGCGGCGTGTGCGATAACTGCCGGGAAATTGAGCAGGGGCGTTTTGTCGATTTGATTGAAATCGATGCCGCCTCACGCACCAAAGTCGAAGACACTCGTGATCTGCTGGATAACGTCCAGTACGCGCCTGCGCGCGGGCGATTTAAGGTCTATTTGATCGACGAAGTGCACATGCTGTCGCGCCACAGCTTTAATGCCTTGCTGAAAACGCTCGAAGAGCCGCCCGCGCACGTCAAGTTCCTGCTGGCGACTACCGATCCGCAGAAGCTGCCGGTGACCATCCTGTCGCGCTGTCTGCAATTCCATCTTAAAGCGCTGGATGTCGAACAGATTCGCCATCAGCTTGAGCATATTCTCAAAGAAGAGCATATCGCCCATGAACCGCGTGCGCTGCAACTGCTGGCTCGCGCCGCGGACGGCAGCCTGCGCGATGCGCTAAGTTTGACCGATCAGGCGATCGCCAGCGGCGATGGTCAGGTCTCGACCGACGCGGTCAGCACCATGCTCGGCACGCTGGACGACGACCAGGCACTCTCGCTTGTTGAAGCGGTTGTGGCCGCCGACGGCGAACGCGTGATGACGTTGGTTAACGACGCTGCCGCGCGCGGTATTGAATGGGAAGCGTTGCTGGTAGAAATGTCGGCTTTACTGCATCGTATTGCCATGGTTCAGCTTTCACCTGCCGCGCTCGGCAGCGATATGGCCGCCATTGAACAGCGTATGCGTGAACTGGCGCGAATCGTCCCGCCAACCGATGTGCAGCTTTATTATCAGACCCTGTTAATCGGGCGCAAAGAGCTGCCGTATGCGCCGGACAGACGAATGGGCGTCGAAATGACGCTGCTGCGTGCGCTGGCTTTTCATCCGAGCATGCCGCTCCCGGAACCTGAAGTTCCGCGTCAGTCGTTTGCCCCGGTCGCACCCACTGCGGTGATAACCCCAACGCAGGTGCCGCAGCAGCCTGCGTCAGCGCAACAGCAACAGAATGTGCCGCTCTCCGATGCTACCAGCCAGGTGCTGGCTGCACGCAGCCAGCTGCAACGCGCCCAGGGAGCAACCAAACCAAAAAAGAGTGAACCGGCAGCCGCTTCCCGCGCGCGGCCGGTGAATAATGCTGCGCTGGAAAGACTGGCTTCGGTGTCGGAACGTGTTCAGGCGCGTCCGGCGGTCTCTGCGCTGGAAAAGGCTCCGGCGAAGAAAGAAGCGTATCGCTGGAAGGCGACCAATCCTGTTGCAGAAGTTAAAGACGTCGTTGCCACGCCGAAAGCGCTGAAAAAAGCGCTTGAGCATGAAAAAACGCCGGAACTGGCGGCAAAGCTTGCGGCTGAAGCTATTGAACGCGATCCGTGGGCAGCCCAGGTAAGCCAGCTCTCGCTACCTAAACTTGTGGAGCAGGTGGCGCTTAATGCCTGGAAAGAAGAGGATGGCAACATGGTGCGCCTGCACCTGCGTTCCACGCAGCGGCACCTTAATTCCAGTGGCGCGCAGCAAAAACTGGCCGAAGCATTGAGTACCTTAACGGGGTCAACGGTTGAATTGACCATCGTTGAAGATGATAATCCTGCGGTGCGCACGCCGCTGGAGTGGCGTCAGGCCATCTATGAAGAGAAGCTCGCGCAGGCGCGTGAGTCGATTATTGCGGATAATAACATCCAGACGCTGCGTCGTTTTTTCGATGCGGACCTGGATGAAGAAAGTATTCGCCCCATTTGATCGTCAGCCAAATGGTTTGACGGTCGTCATCCCTTAACGTGATTGAGAGAGAAGCCTATGTTTGGTAAAGGCGGTCTGGGTAACCTGATGAAACAGGCCCAGCAGATGCAAGAAAAAATGCAGCAGATGCAGGAAGAAGTCGCCAAGCTGGAAGTGACCGGCGAATCTGGCGCGGGTCTGGTAAAAGTGACCATCAACGGCGCGCATAACTGCCGTCGCGTGGAGATCGATCCAAGCCTGCTGGAAGACGACAAAGAGATGCTGGAAGACCTGGTTGCTGCGGCATTCAACGACGCGGCGCGTCGTATTGAAGAGACGCAGAAAGAGAAGATGGCTTCTGTTTCCTCCGGAATGCAGCTGCCGCCTGGCTTTAAGATGCCGTTCTGATGCAAACCAGCCCGCTGTTAACTCAGCTTATGGAAGCACTGCGCTGTCTGCCGGGCGTTGGTCCGAAGTCTGCGCAGCGCATGGCGTTCACGCTGCTTCAGCGCGATCGCAGCGGCGGGATGCGTCTGGCGCAGGCGTTAACGAAGGCGATGTCGGAAATCGGCCACTGTGCCGATTGCCGCACTTTCACCGAGCAGGACGTCTGCAACATCTGCTCGAACCCGCGTCGCCAGGAAAACGGTCAGATTTGCGTGGTGGAGAGTCCGGCGGACATCTACGCCATTGAGCAAACCGGGCAATTTTCCGGACGTTACTTCGTGCTTATGGGACACCTGTCGCCGTTGGACGGTATCGGGCCGGATGACATCGGGCTGGATCGTCTTGAACAGCGACTGGCGTCTGAGCAAATCAACGAACTGATCCTTGCGACTAATCCCACGGTCGAAGGAGAAGCGACCGCCAACTATATTGCTGAGCTTTGCATGCAGTATGGCGTTGAAGCCAGCCGTATCGCCCATGGCGTTCCGGTCGGCGGCGAGCTGGAAATGGTCGATGGCACCACGCTATCGCACTCTCTGGCAGGACGGCACAAGATTAAATTCTGAACAAACGGAGGCCGCGACGGCGGCTTCCGCTTGAAATCCTTCCCGCTTGTCCCCATTTCACCCTCAACGTGTTTTTACCATTGAAAATGGCATTGTTGAGGTAGATCTACATGAAAGGACAAGAAACTCGTGGTTTTCAGTCAGAAGTAAAACAGCTTCTGCACCTGATGATCCATTCTCTGTATTCCAATAAAGAAATCTTCCTGCGTGAGCTTATCTCTAACGCCTCGGATGCGGCAGACAAGCTGCGTTTCCGCGCACTGTCTAACCCGGATCTGTATGAAGGTGACGGTGAGCTGCGTGTGCGTGTTTCCTTCGATAAAGATAAGCGTACGTTGACCATTGCCGATAACGGCGTGGGGATGAACCGTGATGACGTTATCGATCATCTGGGGACCATTGCGAAATCCGGCACCAAATCTTTCCTCGAATCCATGGGTTCCGATCAGGCGAAAGACAGCCAGTTGATCGGTCAGTTCGGGGTTGGCTTCTACTCAGCCTTCATCGTGGCGGACAAAGTCACCGTGCGTACCCGTGCTGCGGGTGATAAACCGGAAAACGGCGTGTTCTGGGAGTCTGCGGGCGAGGGTGAGTACACCGTTGCTGATATCACCAAAGACGATCGCGGCACCGAAATCACTCTGCATCTGCGCGAAGGCGAAGACGAGTTCCTCGATGACTGGCGCGTACGTTCCATCATTAGCAAATATTCCGACCATATCGCGCTGCCGGTAGAGATCGAAAAAACCGAAGAGAAAGACGGCGAGACCGTGGTTTCCTGGGAAAAGATCAACAAGGCGCAGGCGTTGTGGACGCGTAACAAGTCGGAAATCAAAGACGACGAATACAACGAATTCTATAAGCATATCGCCCACGATTTCACCGACCCGCTGACCTGGAGCCACAATCGTGTAGAAGGTAAGCAGGAGTACACCAGCCTGCTGTATATCCCATCGCAGGCGCCGTGGGATATGTGGAACCGCGATCACAAGCATGGTCTGAAACTGTACGTCCAGCGTGTATTCATCATGGACGATGCCGAGCAGTTCATGCCGAACTACCTGCGCTTTGTCCGTGGTCTGATAGATTCTAACGATCTTCCGCTGAACGTCTCCCGTGAGATCCTGCAGGACAGCACCGTCACCCGTAACCTGCGCAGCGCGCTGACCAAACGCGTACTGCAGATGCTGGAAAAACTGGCGAAAGACGACGCGGAAAAATACCAGACCTTCTGGAAACAGTTTGGTCTGGTTCTGAAAGAAGGCCCGGCGGAAGACCATGCTAATCAGGAAACTATCGCCAAACTGATGCGCTTCGCGTCTACGCATACTGACTCCTCCGCACAGACCGTGTCGCTGGAAGACTACGTTGCGCGGATGAAAGAAGGGCAGGAGAAAATCTACTACATCACCGCAGACAGCTATGCGGCGGCGAAGAGCAGCCCGCACCTGGAACTGCTGCGTAAGAAAGGCATCGAAGTGCTGCTACTTTCTGACCGCATCGATGAGTGGATGATGAACTACCTGACCGAGTTCGATGGCAAACCATTCCAGTCCGTGGCCAAAGCCGACGAGTCCATCGACAAACTGGCGGATGAAGTTGACGAATCGGCAAAAGAAGCGGAAAAAGCGCTGACGCCGTTTGTTGAGCGCGTGAAAACCTTGCTGGGCGATCGCGTAAAAGAAGTGCGTCTGACTCACCGTCTGACCGACACACCGGCTATCGTCACCACCGATGCGGATGAAATGAGCACCCAGATGGCGAAACTGTTCGCCGCTGCGGGCCAGGCGGTACCGGAAGTGAAATATATCTTTGAACTGAACCCGGACCACGTGCTGGTAAAACGCACGGCGGATACTCAGGACGAAGCGCAGTTCAAAGAGTGGGTTGAACTGCTGCTGGGTCAGGCGCTGTTTGCCGAGCGTGGCACGCTGGAAGATCCGAACCAGTTCATCCGCCGTATGAACCAGTTGCTGGTATCCTGATAGCGATAATGTGATGCCGGATGGCGCTAGCGCCATCCGGCTTTTTTTCGCCTTCTGAACTCAATTTTCCATCATTAACCGTTTCAGCGCAGGCACCTTCCTTGAGCCAATTGCGTGATGGTGGTATCGTTTAGCGCTTTTTAAAAAATATCGACAACCTTTAAGGGGATTTTCGTAATGCGTATCATTCTGCTTGGCGCTCCGGGCGCGGGTAAAGGAACTCAGGCTCAGTTCATCATGGAGAAGTATGGTATTCCGCAAATCTCCACCGGTGATATGCTGCGTGCCGCCGTGAAATCTGGCTCCGAGCTGGGCAAACAAGCGAAAGACATCATGGACGCCGGTAAGTTGGTGACTGATGAGCTGGTGATCGCGCTGGTAAAAGAGCGTATTGCTCAGGAAGACTGCCGTAATGGTTTCCTGCTTGATGGCTTCCCGCGCACTATTCCGCAGGCAGATGCCATGAAGGAAGCGGGTATCAACGTGGACTACGTTCTGGAATTCGACGTTCCGGACGAGCTGATCGTTGACCGTATTGTAGGTCGTCGCGTACACGCTGCTTCTGGCCGCGTTTACCACATCAAATTCAACCCGCCTAAGGTTGAAGGTAAAGACGACGTGACCGGCGAAGAGCTGACCACCCGTAAAGACGATCAGGAAGAGACCGTACGTAAGCGCCTGGTGGAATACCATCAGATGACCGCACCGCTGATCGGCTACTACTCGAAAGAAGCACAGGCGGGTAACACTAAATACGCGAAAGTTGACGGCACTCAGGCCGTGGCTGACGTTCGCGCAGCGCTGGAAAAAATCCTCGGTTAATTTTTAACGCAGTTAATGCGGATACACCTTATCCGGCCTACGATTCTTTGTAGGCCTGATAAGCGTAGCGCCATCAGGCAAATTCTCGTCTTACCTTTCACAGCAATTAGTTCTTCTTTACCGCTTTTCCGCTACAATTATCAACAATTTGAATCGATAAGAGGCGGTAATGCGTCAGACGAAAACCGGTATCCTGCTGGCAAACCTCGGCACTCCCGATGCCCCAACCCCCGAAGCCGTTAAGCGCTACCTTCGCCAGTTTTTAAGCGATCAACGCGTAGTCGATACGTCCCCTGCGCTGTGGTGGCCGTTGCTGCGTGGTGTGATCTTGCCGTTGCGAGCGCCGCGTGTGGCAAAGCTGTACCAGTCAATCTGGATGGAAGACGGTTCCCCGCTAATGGTCTACAGCAAGGCGCAACAGCAGGCGTTGGCACAACGTCTGCCTGATACGCCTGTCGCGCTGGGGATGAGCTACGGTTCGCCGTCGCTCGAAAGCGCGGTTGATGAACTGTTGGCAAGCGGAGTGGAACACATGGTGGTGTTACCGCTGTACCCGCAATATTCCTGTTCGACGGTTGCAGCAGTCTGGGATGAGCTGGCGCGCATCTTAGCGCGCAAACGCGCTATTCCTGGTGTCTCATTTATTCGTGATTACGCCGATGACAGCAGCTACATTGATGCGCTGGCCAAGAGTGCCCGGGATTCATTTGCTCAACATGGCGAACCTGATTTGCTGCTGCTCTCCTACCACGGCATTCCGCAGCGCTACGCCGATGAGGGCGATGACTACCCGCAGCGCTGTCGCGACACGACGCGTGAGCTGGTTTCGGCGCTTGGTCTGCCGCCGGAAAAAGTCATGATGACCTTCCAGTCTCGCTTTGGCCGCGAACCGTGGCTGACGCCGTATACCGATGAAACGTTAAAAATGCTGGCGGAGAAAGGGACCCGACATATCCAGGTTATGTGTCCGGGCTTCGCGGCTGATTGTCTCGAAACGCTGGAAGAGATAGCGGTGCAAAACCGGGAGATTTTCCTTGAGGCTGGCGGTAAGCAATATGAATATATTCCGGCGTTGAATGCCACACCGGAACATATCGAAATGATGGTTAAACTGACCGCCGCCTACCTTTAAAGCTGCGCCCTGAAATAACGCGCGCCGTCCTGCAGGGCATCGTCGGCGGTTTTCATCATCCGCGAATAGTGCAGGAAGGCGTGCAGCGTGCCGGGATACATTTTGTACTGGCAAGGCTGCTGATGCGCTTGTAACGTCTGGAATAATAAGCAGCTATCGTCGATCAGCGGATCGAACTCCGCACCGGCGATAAAACATGGCGGTACGTCGCGCGTCAGATCGTTATTAAACAGGCAATAGTACGGTGACTCGCGATCGTCAGCGCTGCGTAGGTACGCGTTTTCGTACATCTGCAGATCTTCGCGGGTTAAACCATCCCACGCGCCGCCCATCAGCCGTCGACTTAGTGAATCTTGCAGGCCGTAAAGGCCATACCACAACAGCACGCCAGCGACTTTGCCGCAGGCAATGTTTTTATCTCGCAGCCACAGAGTGCTGGCTAGCGCCAGCATCGCTCCGGCGGAATCGCCCGCAAAACCAATCGTATTTACATTGAGGGAATAGTCGCCAGCGTGTTGATGATAGTACTGGCAAACGGTGACTATCTCTTCAATGGCTTGCGGGTAGCGGGCTTCCGGCGCCAGCGAATAGTCAATGCCGATCACCGTGCACTGGGTGTAGTGCGCGAGTAAGCGCATAATACGGTCGTGGGTATCCAGATTACCGAGAATAAAACCGCCGCCGTGCAGGTAATACAGCGTCGCCTGGCTTTGGGGCTGCGGAGCGTAAATTCGTGTGGCAACGGGACCGCACGCGGTAGAAATCACGCATTCTCGGGTATCCATCTGCGGGGCATCGGCATTCCACAGTTGCCGCTCATGAATGTAGTGTTGGCGCTGAGCCACGAAGTCATCGGCAGCGGGCCATGGCGGCAAATCGTCGCGATGAAAATTCACCACGCTTTTCATTTCATCCGAAATTTTGTCGAGTACGGGGATTTTGTTTTCCGGTTTCATAAAACACTCCTTGTAAAGGTGAGTTATTGTAGAAATTAATCCTGGACAAACTGCGATCTCACCGTCCGATATTGAAACTCAGCGCCGCATCGCATGCGCAGCAGGGAATGTGCTACCATGCATCGCTCAGTTAACCACCCTAAAATCGACCATGAAATTTCCCGGTAAACGTAAATCCAAACACTATTTTCCCGTCAGCGCGCGCGATCCGTTGCTGCAACAAATTCAACCAGAAAATGAAACCAGCGCTGCCTGGGTGGTGGGCATCGACCAGACGCTGGTGGATATTGAAGCCAAAGTGGATGATGGCTTTGTCAAACGTTATGGATTAAGCGCCGGGCACTCTCTGGTGATTGCCGATGATGTCGCTGAAGCGCTCTACCAGGAGCTGGTGCGCGAAAATTTGATCACCCATCAGTTTGCGGGCGGTACTATCGGTAACACCATGCACAACTACTCCGTGTTGGCGGATGACCGCTCGGTGCTACTGGGTGTGATGTGCAGCAATATCGAGATTGGTAGTTACGCGTACCGTTATTTATGTAATACCTCCAGCCGTACCGATCTGAACTACCTGCAAGGCGTTAATGGACCGATTGGCCGCTGCTTTACGCTGATTGGCGAATCCGGAGAGCGTACCTTCGCCATCAGCCCCGGACATATGAACAAACTGCGAGCGGATAGCATCCCTGAATCCGTCATTGCTGGTGCGTCCGCGCTGGTGCTGACGTCCTATCTGGTGCGCTGCGAACCGGGCGAGCCGATGCCGGAAGCAACCATGAAGGCGATTGAATATGCCAAAAAACACAATGTGCCGGTGGTACTGACGCTGGGCACCAAATTCGTTATTGCCGATAATCCGCAGTGGTGGCAGGCATTTCTGAAAGAGCATGTCTCTATTCTGGCGATGAATGAAGAAGAGGCCGAAGCGCTGACCGGCGAGAACGATCCGCTACTGGCGTCCGACAAGGCGCTGGACTGGGTGGATCTGGTGCTGTGCACTGCGGGCCCGGCGGGTCTGTATATGGCGGGCTTTACGGAAGAAGAAGTCAAACGTAAAACCCAGCATCCGCTGCTGCCTGGGGCGATTGCCGAATTTAACCAATACGAATTTAGCCGCGCCATGCGTCATAAAGACTGTACGAATCCGTTACGTGTGTATTCACACATCGCGCCGTATATGGGCGGGCCAGAAAAGATCATGAACACCAACGGTGCTGGTGACGGCGCGCTGGCGGCATTGCTGCATGATATTACTGCCAACAGCTATCACCGTAGCAACGTGCCTAACTCCAGCAAGCACAAGTTTACCTGGCTGACCTATTCGTCATTAGCGCAGGTGTGTAAATATGCTAACCGCGTGAGTTACCAGGTGCTGAACCAGCATTCCCCGCGTCTGACGCGCGGCTTGCCGGAACGTGAGGACAGCCTGGAAGAGTCGTACTGGGATCGTTAAATCTTGCGTAGGCCGGATAAGCGATAACGCTATCCGGCACGTAACATTAACTGGCAGTAGCAACTTCACCAGCAGGCGGCGTTTCAATCAGCTCCAGCATGGTGCGGGCGATTTCACGCTCACCCATGACCACCTGATTGGCGCCCCGCTCGGTAATGTATTCCACTTCATCGTCATAATGCGCGCGGGCGATAATCTCAATCGACGGGCACTTTTCACGAGCTGAAGCGACAATTTCACCCGCTTCATAGCCATTCGGAATGGTCAGCAGCAGCCAGCGTGCGCAATCCAGGTGCGCCAGACCCATAATTTCCTCATTAGCAGCGTTGCCCAGCACCGCCCGGATCCCACGCTCGCGCAGTTCATCCACCCGGGTACGCGAGGTTTCGATAACCACCAACGGGATCCCTGCTGCCATCAGTTTCTCACCCAGCAGGCTGCCGACGCGGCCAAAGCCCACCAGCAAGGCGTGATTACAGATATCCACCGGAATTTGCTTCTCTTCTTCGATGGCTTCTTCCAGCGTCTGCTCTTCCAGCGTTTCGGTTTTGGCGAGATATTTTTCTAACACTGCGAACAGCACCGGGTTGAGCATAATGGACAGGATAGCCCCTGCCAGTACCAGATTCTGTCCGGCCTGTGGCAGCAGGTTTAACGCCATTCCCAGACCCGCCAGGATAAAGGCAAACTCACCAATCTGCGCCAGACTGGTGGCAATGGTGAGTGCTGTGCGTTGGGAGTGACCAAACAGGCGCACCAGGAAATAGGCGGCAACGGATTTACCAAAGACAATAATCGCCAGCGTGCCAAGTACCGCCAGCGGCTGCTGGATCAAGATTAACGGATCAAACAGCATCCCGACGGATACAAAGAACAATACGGCGAACGCATCGCGCAGCGGCAGAGTATCATGCGCTGCACGGTGACTCAGTTCCGATTCATTCAGCACCATACCGGCGAAGAACGCGCCCAGTGCAAAAGAGACATCGAACAATTCCACTGCGCCAAAGGCGATACCTAATGCCAGGGCAAGGACTGACAGAGTAAACAGTTCTCGTGAGCCGGTTGCGGCGCTACGCGCCATGATCCAGGGCACCAGGCGACGGCCAACCAGCATCATAATGGCGATAAACGCCACCACTTTACCGATGGTAATGCCCATATCGACGGCCAGCGATGCAAACCCAACATCTTCTTTTTCCAGCATTCCGGCGACGGCGGGTAGGAGCACCAGCGTCAGCACCATCATCAGGTCTTCAACAATCAGCCAGCCTATAGCGATTTGCCCGCGCTGGCTGTCAATAAGTTGTCGTTCCTCAAGAGCACGCAGTAGTACTACGGTACTGGCGGTCGAAAGACACAGTCCAAAGACGATACCCACCATCAGCGACCAGCCCATTACCGCTGAAAGCGCCATACCCAGTAGCGTTGCCACCGCTATCTGGGCAATCGCGCCGGGAATGGCGATTGACTTTACCGCCATCAAATCCTTCAGGGAAAAGTGCAGCCCGACGCCGAACATCAACAGGATCACGCCAAGCTCAGCCAGTTCAGGCGCGAGTTTGGTATCAGCAACAAAACCAGGTGTAAATGGACCGGCCAGAACGCCCGCTAACAGATATCCCACCAGAGGAGAAATACGTAGTTTATTGGCAATCATGCCTAATATAAAAGCGAGCACAAGGCCGCCGACAATGGTGGTGATAAGCGGGGTGGCGTGATGCATTCCGTCTCCTTTGGTTGCTGTGTTGATCCTGAAAACCCAAATTCCGAGTAATAGTTTATGACAAATTTGATGTTTATGTTGATGAATAATTATTGAATTTTGATGAAAACAGGATTTTAAAGGAAAAAAAGCACGGATCGGAAAACCAGGGGGGGATGTCTGAGGCAAACGCTGATGGTCACTGTAAGTGATGACGACCAAAGTCTAGCTTTGGTCGTCAAAAAATCAGGCTTTATGTCGGTTATCAGGTAAGAATATGGTCAGTATCCCCAAAAGTGGCAGGAAAGCACATATTTTGTAGACCAAATCGATACTGGTATGGTCGGCAATCAGCCCTAACACCGCGGCTCCCAAGCCACCCATGCCGAAGGCAAAACCGAAAAATAGCCCAGAAACCATGCCGATACGCCCAGGAAGCAGCTCCTGTGCATAGACCAGAATGGCAGAAAACGCTGATGCGAGGATAAAACCAATGATTACGGTTAAAATCCCGGTCCATTCCAGCGTTGCATAGGGTAAAACGAGGGTAAATGGCGCTACGCCGAGGATAGAGCCCCAAATAACATATTTTCTGCCAATTTTATCGCCCAATGGTCCACCAATTACCGTTCCGGCGGCGACGGCAAATAAGAAGGCAAACAGGTGAAACTGGGCATTTTGTACCGATAATCCGAATTTTTGCATCAGATAAAAGGTGTAATAGCTGCTAATGCTCGCCATATAGAAGTATTTGGAGAAAATCAGCACCAGCAGAATGCTTACCGCCAAAACCACTTTATTACGCGGCAACGGATTAACGATGGCGACCTTCGGCTTTCCTTTACTCATCCGATGCTGTGCTGCATACCAACGGCTGATTTGCGCCAGGACGACAATCGCTAATAACGCGGCCAGCACAAACCAGGCTACATTACCTTTACCGTATGGCGCAATGATGACAGCCGCCAGCAACGGTCCCAGAGAGCTACCGAAGTTACCGCCAACCTGGAAAATCGACTGGGCAAGGCCGTGGCGACCACCGGAGGCCATACGCGCCACACGGGACGATTCCGGGTGGAATACCGATGAACCGGTACCAACCAGCGCCGCGGCGAGCAACACCATATGGAAGCTGCCGGCCATGGCCAGCAAAACAAGCCCGCTCAGCGTGAAGCACATCCCAATGGGCAGCGACCACGGCATCGGGTATTTGTCCGTCCAGTAACCCACGACCGGTTGTAGCAGCGAGGAAGCAAGCTGGAAGGTCAGGGTAATCATCCCTATCTGCATAAACGTCAGCGAGAACTCTGACTGTAAAAGCGGATAAATTGCGAGGATCAGCGACTGGATCATATCGTTGAGCAGATGGGAGAGGCTGATTGCCCCTAAAATGCCAAATGAGGTGCGCGCTTTAGCAACCGACGCTGACGCGCCAGCCGCTGGCTGGGTTGGTTCACTTATTGCCATAGAAAGTCACTTCTGTTTGGTTGCGATTATGAGGGTAATCTAATTTGTTATTATTACCTGACTAACATACCTGCGGAAGGTGTTTGAAGGAAGTCTCATTTCTGAAAACATTTTCGACTATTATTTCATATCATTGTAATTTCAGTCGTTGATTTTGGCTCAGGGAGAGTACATGAAATTTTTAAAACGGGGCGTGGCGCTGGCGTTATTAGCCGCATTTGCGCTGGCAGGTCAGCCTGCACAGGCGTACGAAAAAGATAAAACTTATAAAATCACCATTCTGCATACTAACGATCATCACGGTCATTTCTGGCGTAGCGAATATGGGGAATATGGACTGGCGGCGCAAAAAACGCTGGTGGACGGTATTCGTAAAGAGGTGGCCGAAGAAGGGGGCAGCGTACTGCTGCTTTCCGGCGGCGATATTAACACCGGCGTACCAGAATCCGATCTGCAGGATGCGGAACCTGATTTTCGCGGCATGAACCTGATTGGCTACGACGCGATGGCGGTCGGAAACCACGAGTTTGATAATCCGCTTAGCGTATTGCGCCAGCAGGAAAAATGGTCGAAATTTCCGTTTCTCTCGGCCAATATTTATCAGAAAAGCACCGGCGAGCGTTTATTTAAGCCGTGGGCCATCTTTAAGCGCCAGGACTTAAAAATTGCCGTACTTGGTTTAACCACTGATGATACGGCGAAAATTGGCAACCCCGAGTTCTTTACCGATATCGAATTCCGTAAACCTGCCGATGAAGCCAAACTGGTTATCCAGGAACTGAATATGGGGGAAAAGCCAGACATCATTATTGCCACCACCCATATGGGACATTATGACAATGGCAATCATGGATCTAACGCCCCTGGTGATGTGGAGATGGCGCGCAGCCTGCCAGCAGGGTCGCTGGCAATGATTGTGGGTGGTCACTCACAGGACCCTGTGTGTATGGCTGCGGAAAATAAAAAACAGGTGGATTACGTCCCGGGGACGCCGTGTGCGCCAGACAAGCAGAACGGGATCTGGATTGTTCAGGCGCATGAGTGGGGGAAATACGTGGGACGGGCGGACTTTGAGTTCCGCAACGGCGAAATGAAAATGGTTAATTACCAGCTTATCCCCGTTAACCTGAAGAAAAAAGTGACCTGGGACAACGGTAAAAGTGAGCGGGTACTCTACACCCCGGAGATTGCTGAAAATCAGCAAATGCTTTCGCTGCTGACACCGTTCCAGAATAAAGGTAAAGCGCAGCTCGACGTGAAAATTGGCAGCGTCAATACGCGTCTCGAAGGCGATCGTAGCAAAGTCCGTTTCGTGCAAACCAATATGGGGCATTTGTTGCTGGCTGCGCAAATGGCGCGGACCAGCGCTGATTTTGGCGTGATGAGCGGCGGCGGTATCCGTGACTCCATTGAAGGCGGCGATATCACCTATAAGAGCGTGCTGAAGGTACAGCCGTTTGGCAACATCGTGGTGTATGCCGACATGAGCGGGAAAGAGGTGATTGACTATCTGACCGCGGTGGCGCAAATGAAGCCGGACTCCGGGGCCTATCCGCAGTTTGCCAACGTCAGCTTTGTAGCGAAAGACGGCAAACTTAACGATGTGAAAATCAAAGACGAACCTGTTGATCCAGCCAAAACCTATCGTATGGCAACGCTGAGCTTCAACGCCACCGGCGGTGATGGCTATCCGCGTATTGATAACAAACCAGGCTATGTGAATACCGGATTTATTGATGCGGAAGTGCTGAAAGAATACGTGCAGAAGAACTCACCGCTGGATGCCAGTGCGTATGAGCCGAAGGGTGAGGTGAGCTGGCAGTAACAGGTCGGAGTGCCGGATGGCGGTGCTGGCACCTTATCCGGCCTACAGGTCAGTGCGATGTGTAGGCCTTAAAGCTGCGCGCCATCAGGCATTCATTCTATAACCGCTTAGTCCCGGCGGGCGATGTCAGCGAATTTTGCATCCAGAATTTTCGCCAGATCGCTCGCTGCCAGTTCGATATCCAGCCCGCGTTTGCCGCCGGACACATAAATGGTGTCAAACGTTTGGGCTGGCGCGTCGATAAGCGTCGGCAATCTTTTTTTCTGTCCCAGCGGGCTGATACCACCTACCAGATAGCCGGTAGTGCGTTGCGCGACCATGGGATCGGCCATATCGACCTTTTTGGCGCCCAACGCTTTGGCGACCTTTTTGAGATCCAGTTGACCGGCTACCGGTGTGACGGCGACCGCCAGATGCTTCATGTCGCCATTCACGGCAACCAGCAGCGTTTTGTAAACCTGGTCCGCATTCAGACCTAACTTGCGCACCACTTCGTCACCAAAGTTCGTCTCGGACGGATCGTGATCGTAGGTGTGGATCTGGAAAGAAATTTTGTTTTTTTCGAGTAATTTAACGGCGGGTGTCATAGCAATTTTCCTGGCCCAGACAAAATACGACACAAGCATACGCCTGATGTCTGTCTAAAAAATAGTACCATCTTGCGCAATAGTATTGGCAGGATGATGACTTTGAGCGACAATCGAACTACACCGACGCTTTAAGCGCCGGGATCATAATAATGATGAAATTCCTCTTTGACGGGCCAATAGAGATATTGGCCATTTTTTTACCGTAACATCTCCGGCAAATTTCCTTCTCCGTATAAATGCAGCGCGCCAACGGCCACCACATAGTGACCGGCAGGCATCGCTCTGAGTCGATCGCACCAGGCCGCATTACGTTGATGCATCAAAACGTCATACAACGACTGACTAAATGTATTGGGTAGTGTGAGTTCGCTATTGTGCGGCGGCGTTTCAAGCCACCAGCTCATCATCTGTTGTAGCAGTCTGGCATTGGTATGCCAGTGTGTCAGGGTATCGTCCAACAGAGCCAGGCCGTTATCGGGCAACTGACATAACAGTGCGATTTGGCTGGATGCACCTTCCAGTTCGATTATCGGTTTATGCACCTTTTTAGCCGCATTCAGCAGTTGGTAATCAATCCCGTATTCAGCCCGCAGCCCCAGCTTCTGCGCCTGCGTTGCCTGTAATACCATAGCGATTTGCCATAACGGCTGCGTGGACAGCAGGGAAGGGGAAATGCCCAGTTCGTCGGTGACCTTATGCAGATTATCTAACTGCTCCGGGCTGATGCGTTCTTCCAGTGCGGCAAAGGTCGGAAGGTTGGCAAACGGCGCATCGTCGCCGGAAACATCAGCTTCGACAATCAACGCATCGGCATGCTTGAGCTTTTTGAGTAATTTGGCAGGCAGAGGCGCCATATCGCGGCTGCCCATATGAATACTGCCAATCAGATGAAAATGGCGGTTGCCGGGCAAAGAGATGTCGATGGCAGGCCAGGTATAGTGGTTGCCGCGCAGTGCAGACCAAAATGCTTTTACCCGGTATAACAAATCCATACGACCTCCCTAAGTGGACTTCCATGCTAGCGCGTGGTCCTGGAAGGTGCAATGCGTGAATTGCCGGATGGCACAGTTGATAGCGCCATCCGGCAAAGGCTTACTCTTTAGGTTTGAAGCGCAGCAGTCGGTTCGCGTTGCTCACCACTGTGATGGAAGAAAGCGCCATCGCCGCCCCGGCGACGACCGGGTTGAGCAGCGTGCCGGTGAACGGCCACAAGATCCCGGCGGCAACGGGGATACCGATGCTGTTATAGATAAACGCGCCAAGCAGGTTCTGCTTCATATTGCGCAGCGTTGCCCGGGAGATAGACAGCGCATCTGCAACGCCCATCAGGCTATGACGCATCAGCGTAATTGCGGCTGTTTCAATCGCCACATCGCTGCCGCCACCCATGGCGATCCCTACATCGGCCTGAGCCAGCGCTGGCGCATCGTTGATACCGTCACCGACCATGGCAACCTGACGCCCCTGGCTCTGCAGACGCTTAATCGCCTCGGCCTTACCGTCCGGCAGAACGCCCGCAATCACCTCATCAATACCCGCTTCTTTGGCAATGGCGTTGGCAGTCGTTGGGTTGTCGCCGGTGAGCATCACCAGACGATACCCAGCGCGGTGCAGGCGCTGGAGCGCTGCCACACTGTCGCTACGCAGTGGATCACGTACCGCTAACAGCGCCGCGGCTTTACCATCAATTGCCAACAGCACGGGGGTTGAACCCCGGGAAGCCTGAGCGGTGATTTCATCTTCCATTTCTGTGGTATCGACCTGCTGCTCATTGAGCAGCGCCTGGTTGCCCAGCAGTAGCGTATGACCTTCCGTTTCGCCACTGACGCCTAAACCACGCAGCGTACGGAAACCGTTGACCTGCGGCAGCGTGATATCACCCGCTTTGTCTAGAATCGCTCTGGCCAGCGGGTGGCTGGAACCCTGTTCAAGGGCCGCTGCCAGACGAATTGCCAGCGCTTCCTCGGTATTACCAAACGTTTTGATGGCGACAACCTGCGGTTTGCCTTCGGTCAGCGTCCCGGTCTTATCAAAGACGAGAGTATCGAGCGTGCTGGCGCGCTGCAGCGCATCGGCATCGCGTACCAGTACCCCAAACTCAGCGGCACGCCCCACGCCGGAAATAATCGACATCGGCGTTGCCAGACCCAGCGCACAAGGGCAGGCGATAATCAGAACGGTGGTGGCAATCACCAGCGTATAGACAATCTGCGGCGCTGGTCCAAAGAAATACCAGATAGCCGCACTGACCAGCGCAATGGCGACCACGACCGGAACGAACACCGAGGAGATACGGTCGGCCAATTTGCCAATTTCCGGTTTACTGCTTTGCGCCTGACGCACCATACGAATAATGCGCGACAGTGTGGTGTGGCTACCAACAGCGCTGGCGCGGAACAGTACGCTGCCGTCCTGGACGACCGTACCGGCGTGGACGCTATCGCCTTCACCTTTTTGCTGCGGAATCGGCTCACCGGTCAGCATAGCTTCATCCAGCCAGGCTTCGCCCTGTGTAATTTCTCCATCGACCGGCACGCGGTCGCCGGTAGTCAGACGCAGTAACATTCCGGCCTGAACGTCTGCCAGCGGTACGTTCTTTTCACCTTCGTCAGTAACGACGCGCGCGGTCGGCGGCGTCAAATCGAGCAGTTTTTCCAGCGCTTTGGACGAGCGTTGGCGAGCCCGCGCTTCCAGCATGTGTCCGAGGTTAATCAGACCAATAATCATGGCGCTGGCTTCATAATAGAGGTGTCGCGCTTCCATTGGGAACCATTGCGGCCAGAGGTTGACGCTCATGGAATAGAGCCATGCCACCCCTGTACCCAGCGCGACCAGGGTATCCATAGTCGCGGTGCCGTTCATCAGGCTTTTCCACGCATTGCGATAAAAGTGACCGCCCGCGAAAACCATCACGGCAAGCGTTGCCAGGCCAATCGTCAGCCACAGGCTGCGGTTGTCATCGCTCACCATCATGTTGTCGCCGATCATACCCCATACCATGACAGGGATACCCAGCAGCAGCGCAACAGCTGCCTGCCAGCGAAAACGCTTCATGGTTGCCACGGCGGTTTCTTGCTGACGTTCGCGGCGCTTGACGTCATCTTCAATCGCTTCTGCGCCGTAACCCGCTTTTTCAACTGCCTGGACTAAATCTGCGGCAGAGGCACTGCCCATTACCAGCGCAGTGCGTTCCGCCAGGTTTACCCGTGCCTGAGTGACGCCCGGTACACTTTGCAATGCATTTTGTACACGGGTCACACAACTGGCGCAGCTCATGCCGTTTAACAGCAACTGTTGGCTGTCATCATCAGCCGTAGCTGCCGGAAGCTCGGAAGGGACCGCTGCCAGTGCTTCCGACGGGATTGATGACTCCGTCAGCGGTTTAGCCTTTGGGTGGCTTAACTCCGCGCCGTAACCGGCTTGTTTGATGGTTTCAATCAGCGCTTCTGCGCTGGCGCTCCCGGTAACATGCGCCTCTGTCACGGTGACATCCGCTTGCTCAACGTCTGGACGTTGTTCCAGACTTTCTTTAACGCGTTTTACGCAGTGACCACAGGACAAACCGTCCAGGGTTAGATCGATTGTTTGAGACATAACAAATTTCCTCTATGAGTGGTCGGTTACTTATTGACCTTGGCAATCGTTTTGACTAACTGTTATAAAGGTTAAACCTTCCATCTGGGGGAAGGTCAAGGGAGAAAAGATGAATATATCCGATGTTGCTAAAAAAACCGGTTTAACCAGCAAAGCCATACGCTTTTATGAAGAAAAAGGCTTAGTGACGCCGCCGCTACGTAGCGAAAATGGCTATCGTACATACAACCAACAGCATCTGAATGAACTTACGCTGCTGCGCCAGGCACGCCAGGTGGGTTTTAATCTCGAAGAGTGTGGCGAACTGGTGAACCTGTTTAACGATCCGGCGCGTCATAGTGCAGATGTGAAAAAGCGTACCTTAGAAAAGGTAGCGGACATTGAGCGGCATATCAGCGAGTTGCAGGCCATGCGCTTGCATTTGCTGGCGCTGGCGGAGAGTTGCCCAGGCGATGACAGTGCCGAATGCCCGATTATTGATAACCTCTCCGGCTGCTGCCACCATAAAGCGAAGGCTTAACGGCGAGGGGGATTAAGCATAAACACCACCGTGCCGCGGTACCATGGGGATTTCTCAAGCTGTGCTTCAGCCAGCGGATCCCGGCTACCGTTTTGCACCAGCCCCAGCTTAAACGGAATGCGCAGACGGCTGAGTGCGGGCAGATACGCCTGATAATTCGTTACCGTATGACGGCCCTGATAGCTCTGGACCACCAGTTCATCGACCGCCAGCGCGTTCAGCGTGGCGACGTCGCCCGTTTTTGCCCAATCCAGAAGTCCAGTCACGCCAAGTGCAAACTCGGCTGGTAACTGTTGACGTAATTGCTGCAAAAAGCGGGCGTAATCGGCAAGCTGATGAGTCGCCGCGTCAAAATCAACCTGTAGGCCGACCACGTGATTCCCGGCCGTCTGCCAGCGTTGCATCAACCGTATGATACGCGCCGGGATCGCCTCCGGTACGTCGAGCGTGGTAAAGCGCACGGTCAGCCAGATCGAGGGAAAAGACAGGCGGCTGACCGGCAGCCCGAGACGCTGGAAAACCACGTTACTCGAACGAATCAGCACCTCACCCTGATGCAGATAGACCGTTTGCGCGTCTTTCAGCTCATCACTGGCCTTCACGCCGGACCACAGCCAGAAGGCCGGATGCTCTCGGGCGGCGACGATATCCGCCGCCTGCGGCTGGCCTGTCAGCAGCGCGGTTACCAGTAGTATTTGAGTTTTTGCGCCCACGGACTTCCCGGATACTGCGTTTTCAGTTGGGTGAACCAGCCTTTACGCTGCAGTTTATCCACTTCCTCACCGCCGCATTCGTTAGAGCCTGACGGCGCATAGCACATGATGGCGCGATACAGCGCGAAGCTCTTGTCTTCAACCTCTGCTTTCGGTGAAGTGATTACCTGCTGATAGTAGCTTTGCCTGTCGAACTGGCCGAACGGTTCTTTGCGCGATATTGCTGATTCAAGTACGTCGTTGCCGGCACTGTTTTTCCACAAATCAACGTGGGTTTGCGTGGTGCGGAAGAATTCGCCTAAGCAGTTCAGCGCGTGGGCATCATCCGCTTTTTTGCTCAATACCGTTACCGTTTCATTGAGGCTGCGACAGGTATAACCGGCTTGAGCGGCATCGCCATTCCAGTCGAAAATACTCAGATTAACGTCATCAAACGCGTCGCCAATAACCGGTGGAGTAATGGCGCTGGTCAGTTTTCTGTCATTCAACCAGTCGCCAAAGCGGTTTTCAGTAAGATCGCGTACCAGCAGCGTATGCAGGGCGATGGTACGCTCTTCATTGTTGGGTCCATGGACGGCCTGCTGGCGCAGCAGTTCCGGCGAGGCCTGTGTTTTCAGTATCTGCGAGCGAAAACGCAGGTTGGTCACTGCGCTTTCTGGGGCAAAAACCGCCGCCACATCGCCGCTATAAACCAGCGTGGCGGCGAGCTTAGCCTGTACATACTGCTGCTGTTCGTTGTCCTGGCTGAGTTTTAGCAACTGCAGCCAGAAATCACGCGCCGCGGGCCAGTTCTTCTGGCCCATCAGCGCTTCGCCATACAGCACTTGTTCGCTGAAGGCGAGGGTATCGTGAGCGGCAAGTTTCTGCGCTGGCGTAACTGCCTGAATAATCGCCGCGTAGTTCTCCGTCGCCAGCCACAGATTCAGTTGCAGATCGCGCCATAGCGGCAATTTTTGGCTCTGTTCAAACACCGGTTTGCTGGCATCGAGCTGCGCCTGGGTCAGTGTGGGTTTACTGTTGTTATCCAGACGCAGCGCGCGCAGCAGTTCGATATAGCTGACATGCGGCGCATCGGGGAAGGCTTCTACCACGGACTGTTCGTAGAACGCCATACCGTAGACATTATCGTATTCGATGACAATGTCACGCAGTTGCCGTGCGTCAGCCGACTGCTGGAGCGTTTGCTCATACAACCCGGCCAGCTGTGGCCACGCCTGTAAATACCAGTTGATGCGACGCAGCATACCGCGCGCGGATTCGGCATACAGGCCTTGCGGGAAGCGTTGCAAATAGACTTGTGCCTGCGTCTGAGCCTGAGTCGCATCCTCGCGGTTAATTTTTGCAATATCAAAATCGCCGTACTCGCCCACGCTGTTCTGGCTGCTCTTGTTCAAGGCCGCACGCATCAACATGTATTGCGCGGTCTCTACCAGCCACGGGCGCTCACTTTTGGCAAGCTGAGTGAAATCGCGTTCGGCGCTGGCATAATCACCGGCATAGAAACTGGCAGCTGCGGCCAGATAATTTTTATAGGACTGAGCCGGTGAATCAGCCGGGAGGGTGGCAAGTGAAGACTCAATTTGTTCGCGGGTTGCCCCGGATAGCAGCCCCGTACGCGCCTGGGCTAAGGCCTGACGCTGTTCCGCCGCTAACGTCGGGTCGGCCAGCAGTGCGGCAAAAAATGCGCTGACGCTCTCGGTGTTATTTGAAACATGACGGTTCTCAAGCTCAGCGTCGTTGACGTTTATTTCGTCTGCGCTAATGTTCAGTTCGGCCATCTGTCGGGAGAGTGGGCTGTCTGCGGCGGATGCCGGCGCAGCGGCTGGCTGCGGGGCTGCCTCATCCCATTGCGGGTGATAGGCAAAATAGAAATCCCGGGAGCGGGTGATATCCGCTGGCATTGATTGCACCGGCAGAGCAAATGATTTTTCCTGGCTCAGCAGCCGCAGCAGGTTGTCGCGGCTGTCGTTTTCAGGGTTAAAGGTTGGCGTGCCTTTCAGCAGGCAGCTGTCGTCGCTCCATTTGCAGTCTTCCATATCGAAAGAGGCGAATGCCTGCGGGGCGGCGGTCAGTAATGTGCAAAGGGCAAAGGCAAGGGGTGTCTTCCTGACCATAGTCTTATTTCCTGTCTTTTTAGTGTGATACCGCTTTAATAATCAGGGTTATCCCTTCAACGGCAATGACTTCAACCTGCGTTCCGGCGCTCAAATCGTCGCGGGCGCTGACGGGCCATGAGCTATCGCCGACGCGCATATGTCCACGGCCATTGACCAGGCCAGTTTCCAGAATAAATCGACGACCAACCAACTGCTGCCCGCGCTGGTTCAGATGGCTGTCGGCGGGTTTCTGCTCCTGAACACGCCTTGCCAGCCACTTCCACCAGAGCCAGGCCGCCAGCAGGGTGAGGACGGCGAACATCGCTCCTTGCCAGGCCCAGTCAAGCGGAACGAGCCACACCACCAGGCCGGTAATCACCGCCGCCACGCCGCTCCACAGCAGATAGCCGTTACCGCCCAGCATCTCGGCAGCGAGTAGCAAACCGCCGAGGCTGAGCCAAAATATGTGCGGGTGTACCAGAATCATCGCTATCATGATTTTTTCCGCTCGCTGGCGCTGTCCTTAACCAGTTCTGCGATCCCGGCAATGGAGCCCATCAGGCTGCTGGCATCCAGCGGCATCATTACCACTTTGCTGTTATTCGATGAACCGATATGCTGCAGCGCTTCGGTGTATTTCTGCGCCACGAAGTAGTTCACGGCCTGAATATCCCCGGCGGCAATGGCTTCAGAAACCATCTGCGTTGCGCGAGCCTCAGCTTCTGCCGAACGTTCACGCGCTTCAGCCTGTAAAAACGCAGACTGGCGTTCACCTTCCGCTTTAAGGATCTTCGACTGCTTCTCACCTTCGGCCTTGACGATTTCTGCCTGACGGATCCCTTCGGCTTCAAGAATGTAGGCGCGTTTGGTACGTTCGGCTTTCATCTGCGCGTTCATCGCGTCGATAAGTTCTGCCGGAGGACGCACGTCGCGGATCTCGATACGGGTGATTTTAATGCCCCAGGGATTCGTGGCTTCATCAACAATATGCAGCAGGCGCGTGTTGATGTTGTCGCGCTGGGAGAGCATTTCATCGAGCTCCATCGAGCCGAGAACGGTACGAATGTTGGTCATGGTCAGGTTGATGATCGCCAGTTCCAGATTACTGACTTCATAGGCGGCTTTCGGCGCGTCGATCACCTGAATAAAGCACACGGCATCAATCGCGACGTTGGCGTTATCTTTGGAGATGACTTCCTGAGAAGGGATATCAAGCACCTGTTCCATCATGTTGATCTTACGACCAATGCGATCCATGAACGGCACGACAAGGTTTAAACCTGGTTGCAGGGTTTTGGTGTAACGGCCAAAACGCTCTACCGTCCACTGATATCCCTGCGGGACGATTTTGACGCCAGCGCCGACGATGACCAGTGCGACAAAGATGAGAATAGGAATAAAAATGAGCATTGATGAAACCTCCTGTTGTGCTGTCCTTTACTGCCTCATTAATCAAATTATACCCGATTAATCAAGGGGGGCTCCCTTATAATAAATTACAGGCATAGACTGTCTGCACGAAAGATGTAAAAAAGGGATGGGTAATGGAAGAAAGCAGCATTCTGCTTCAGTTAAAAAATGTCGCATGGCAGGCAGGGGAGACGCAGGTTCTCAATAACATCAGTTTTGATCTCCGTGCCGGAGAATTTAAGCTGATTACCGGCCAGTCCGGCTGCGGGAAAAGTACGTTACTCAAGATTGTGGCGTCATTAATGAGTCCGACTGCCGGTGAAATCCTCTTTGAAGGCAAGGAGATAAGTACCCTCAAGCCGGAAGCGTATCGCCAGCAGGTCTCCTATTGTGCGCAAACGCCTGCCTTGTTTGGTGAGACCGTCTACGACAACCTCATTTTCCCCTGGCAAATCCGTAACAAACGTCCGGAGCCGGATGCGTTTCTGACCGTCCTGGCCCGTTTTGATCTCCCCGAGACGATCCTCAAAAAAAACATAAATGAACTGTCCGGTGGCGAAAAGCAGCGCATCTCGCTAATTCGTAATTTGCAGTTTCTGCCCAAAATCCTGCTGCTTGATGAAATCACCAGCGCGCTGGATGAAGCCAATAAACGTAATGTGAACGAATTAGTTCACCATTATGTTCGCGATAAGAATATTGCGGTGCTGTGGGTGACGCACGACAAAGATGAAATTACGCATGCGGATAATGTCATAACCCTTCAACCGCACGCCGGAGAAATGCAGGAAGCACGCAATGAACGAGCATAATATTACCAATGAATCCCTGGCATTAGCGATGATGCTGGTGGTGGTGGCGATCCTGATTAGCCACAAAGAAAAACTGGCGCTGGAAAAAGATATTCTCTGGAGCGTTTGCCGGGCGGTGGTTCAGCTTATTATCGTCGGCTATGTGCTGAAATATATTTTTGGCGTTAACCACAGTATTCTGACTTTACTGATGGTGCTGTTTATCTGCTTTAACGCGGCTTATAACGCGCAAAAGCGCAGTAAATATATTGATAAAGCTTTCCTCTCGTCGTTCATCGCCATCACGGTGGGGGCGGGATTAACGCTGGCGGTGCTGGTTTTGTCTGGCTCTATCGAGTTCGCGCCGATGCAGGTCATCCCGATCTCAGGCATGATTGCAGGCAATGCGATGGTGGCGGTGGGGTTGTGTTACAACAATCTGGGTCAGCGGTTTAGCAGCCAACAGCAGCAGATTCAGGAAAAACTCAGCCTCGGCGCGACGCCGAAAGTGGCCTCCGCGCCGCTGATTCGCGACAGCATTCGCGCCTCGCTGATCCCAACGATCGACTCTGCGAAAACGGTAGGGCTGGTGAGTTTACCGGGGATGATGTCCGGGTTGATCTTCGCGGGTATTGATCCGGTAAAAGCGATTAAATATCAGATTATGGTGACGTTTATGCTGCTTTCGACCGCCAGCCTGTCAACCATTATCGCCTGCTACCTGACCTATCGGAAATTCTATAATTCGCGTCACCAATTAGTCGTAACGCATTTGAAGAAGACGTGATGTGATGGCCGGATGACGGCTAACGCCATCCGGCAAATGCAGCAGATTAGTACAACAGCGCGTACAGCTGTCGGCGGTATTTTGAGGCCAGTGCATCGCCGGTTCCGAGTGCGGCAAGGATCTCCTGGAAGGTCTTACGCGCCAGGCCGTCGGCAGCAGTGAGATCTTTCTTCAGGTGGCTGAACAGCAGTTCCAGCGATTCTTCGTTGCGTCCGACCTGATGTAACTGAATGGCCAACTGTGTTGCCAGCGCCGCATCCTGCGGATTGCTGGCAACCTGCTGTTGCAGCTGTTGGATTTCCGGCGTATCGGCCGCCTGCTTCAGCAGTTCAATTTGCGCGACCAGTCCCTGATAGCGGGTGTCCTGATCCTGCAACGGAATGGTTTTCAGCACCGCTTCGGCTTCGTCAGAGCGGTTCAGGGCGATTTGCGTTTCCGCCAGCAGCAGGCCAATTTCGCTACTCTGGTTGGAGATCTGCCACGCTTCTTTCAGGAGCGGCAGCGCGTCGGCGTGATTACCTGCCTCAATGAACTCGATAGCCTGGCGCGCTTTCAGCTCTTCTTCGCTCGGCAACACTTTTTCCAGCAGCGCGCGGATAACCTCTTCCGGCTGCGGGCCCTGGAATCCGTCCACTGGCTGACCGTTCTGGAACAGATAAACCGTAGGGATGGCGCGCAGGCCAAACTGAGAAGCGATCATCTGCTCGGCGTCGCAGTCGAGCTTGGCAAGAATAAACTGGCCGTTGTACTGGGCGGCAAGGCTCTCCAGTATCGGCGTCAATTGCAGGCAGTGCTGACTGCGCTCAGACCAGAAATAGAACAGGACCGGCGTGGTCATCGACTGTTCAAGGGTCTGCTGCAGGTTCGATTCGTTAATGTTAACAATATTCTGTGTGGACATGGAGTTACTCTCTTTTGTCGATTTCTTGTTACATGGGGGCTGACGCGCGTGCTTCAACTCAACCCTGTAAAATTTTGTCCATTATGCGGCCTGGCAACAGGCGTTTAAGTAGCATCACTGCCCAGGTCACCAACGTAACCGGATAACGAAGCTTCGGTTTGTCGCTCTCAAACGCATGACGCACTTTGGCGACAACCGCTTCTGGTCCCAGCGTAAAACGTGCGGCAATACCAGGGTTTTCAACGGGAGCATCACGTTGAGTCTGATTGACATTTTCGGTAAAACGGGTGCGAATAGGGCCGGGCTCAATCAGGCTGACCTTGATCCCGCTGTGGCGCAGTTCCATGCGCAGCGCGTCGGACCAGGCTTCCAGTGCGTATTTGCTGGCGGCATAGGCTCCGCGTCCCGGTGTTGAGATCAATCCCATCACCGACGAGGTCATCACAATACGTCCTTCTCCGTGAGGGAGCATGGCGGGCAACAGGCGCATGGTCAGCTGATGTGCACCAAAGAAGTTGGCCGAAAACTGCTGCTCCATTTGCTCGCGGCTAATGGTCGGCAGTGGGCCATAGACGCCGTATCCGGCATTGTTAAAGATCCCATACAAACGATTATCGGTCAGGGCGATCACCTCATCGGCGGCGTGATCCACGCTTTCGGGTGAGTCCAGATCCAGCAATACGCCGGTGAATCCCATACTGTTCATACGCGCAACATCGTCAGGTTTGCGACAGCCTGCCAGAATTTGAAAACCCTGGCGCTTTAGTTCAAGCGCGCTTTCCAGACCGATTCCGCTGGAACATCCTGTTATTAAGACCGATTTTTGCATAACTTTACCTGTCAGGATCTCCGTTGAATTACGAGTCGTGATTAACTAGAGGAGTGAGATGTTGCGCCATCCAGTCGGCAATAAACGGCTGGGCGTCACGGTTAGGATGAATACCATCATCCTGCATCCACTGGGGTTTCAGATAAACCTCTTCCATAAAAAAGGGCAGCAGAGGGATATCAAACTCTTTGGCGAGCTTTGGATAAATCGCGCTAAAGGTTTCATTATAACGGCGACCGTAGTTTGCCGGCAGACGAATTTGCATTAATAGCGGTTCGGCATTTGCCGCTTTCACGTCCTGCAGGATTGTGCGCAGGGTTTGTTCGGTTTGCGCAGGCGCAAAGCCGCGCAGACCATCGTTGCCGCCAAGTTCGACCAGCACCCAGCGAGGCTGGTGCTGCTTGAGTAATGCAGGCAGACGGGCCAGACCCTGATGCGAGGTGTCGCCGCTAATGCTGGCATTCACCACCGGCGTTTTAGTTTTCCATTTATCATTAAGTAGCGCAGGCCACGCGGCGCTGGCGGACATACGGTATCCGGCGCTCAGGCTGTCACCCAGAATTAATAACGTGTCCGCAGCGGCGGCGCGGAAAGTTAACAGAACCAGGAACAGGAAAGGCCAATGCCAGCGGAAAACATTGTTGAAGTTCATCATCTTAAGAAATCCGTCGGTCAGGGTGATCAAGAGCTATCCATCCTTACCGGAGTTGAACTGGTTGTCAAACGCGCCGAGACCATTGCGTTGATTGGCGAGTCGGGATCGGGGAAATCCACGCTGCTGGCGATCCTCGCCGGGCTTGACGATGGCTCCAGCGGTGAAGTCAGCCTGGTTGGACAGGCGCTGCACGCCATGGACGAAGAAGCAAGGGCGCAACTGCGGGCGCGACACGTGGGCTTTGTCTTCCAGTCGTTCATGTTAATTCCAACCCTGAATGCACTGGAGAACGTTGAGCTGCCCGCGTTGTTGCGTGGCGAAAACAGTGGAAAAAGCCGCGACGGAGCAAAAGTGCTGCTGGAGCAACTGGGACTGGGTAAGCGCCTTGATCATCTTCCGGCCCAGCTTTCCGGCGGGGAGCAGCAGCGCGTGGCGCTGGCGCGGGCGTTTAATGGACGCCCTGACGTGCTGTTTGCCGATGAACCGACGGGCAATCTGGACAGGCAGACTGGAGACAAAATCGCCGACCTGCTGTTTTCTCTGAACCGGGAACATGGCACAACCCTGATTCTGGTGACCCATGACCCGCAGCTGGCGGCGCGTTGCGATCGGCGTTTACGCCTGGTGAACGGACAGTTGCAGGAGGAGGCATGATTGCACGCTGGTTCTGGCGCGAATGGCGCTCGCCTTCATTACTGATTGTCTGGCTGGCGTTAAGCCTAGCGGTGGCCTGTGTACTGGCGCTGGGCAATATCAGCGATCGCATGGAAAAAGGGCTGAGCCAGCAAAGCCGTGAGTTTATGGCGGGCGATCGGTCGCTGCAAAGTTCGCGCGCCGTACCGAAAGCGTGGATTGACGAGGCGCGACAGCGTGGTCTGAAAGTAGGTGAGCAACTGACCTTTGCCACCATGACCTTTGCCCGGGATACGCCGCAGCTGGCGAACGTCAAAGCGGTGGATGATGTGTATCCGATGTATGGCTTGTTGCAAACCAATCCGCCGGGGTTGAAACCGCAGCCAGGCTTGGTGCTGCTGGCCCCGCGTCTGATGGCGCTGCTCAACTTAAAAATCGGTGATTCCATCGACGTTGGCGATGCCACCCTGCGCATCGCCGGGGAAGTGGTGCAGGAACCAGATTCTGGTTTTAATCCTTTCCAGATAGCGCCGCGCCTGATGATGAACATGGCGGATGTCGAAAAAACGGCGGCGGTCCAGCCGGGAAGCCGTGTGACCTGGCGCTATAAATTTGGTGGGACGCCACAGCAACTGGAAGCTTATGAAAAATGGCTGCTTCCGCAGTTAAAGCCGGAACAGCGCTGGTATGGTCTGGAGCAGGATGAAGGGGCGCTGGGGAAATCACTGGAGCGTTCGCAACAGTTCCTGCTGCTGTCGGCACTGTTAACGCTACTGCTGGCGGTTGCTGCCGTTGCCGTGGCGATGAATCATTACTGCCGCAGCCGTTACGACTTGGTGGCGATATTAAAAACGCTCGGTGCAGGCAGAGCGCAGCTACGCAAGCTGATTATCGGCCAGTGGCTGATGGTGCTGGTGCTGTCCGGCGTGACCGGCGGGCTGTTCGGGCTGTTATTTGAGCGGGTGCTGGTGGTCTTACTTAAGCCGGTTCTGCCCGGTGAACTGCCGCCCGCCAGCCTGTGGCCGTGGCTGTGGGCATTCGGTACGATGACCGTCATTTCTCTGCTGGTGGGATTACGCCCTTATCGCCTGCTGCTGGCGACGCAGCCGCTGCGGGTACTGCGTCGCGACGTGGTGGCTAACGTCTGGCCGCTCAAGGTCTATTTGCCCGTAGCAACGATAGTTGTAGTTGCGCTGCTGGCCGGATTGATGGGCGGAAGTATGCTGTTGTGGGCAGTACTGGCCGGGGCGGTAGTGCTGGCGCTGCTGTGCGGCGTGCTGGGCTGGATGCTGCTTAACCTGCTGCGTGGTCTGACGCTGACATCGCTGCCACTGCGTTTGGCGGTCAGCCGGCTATTGCGCCAGCCATGGTCAACGCTCAGTCAACTATCGGCATTCTCGCTGTCCTTTATGCTGCTGGCGCTGTTACTGGTGCTGCGCGGCGATCTCCTCGATCGCTGGCAGCAGCAAATGCCGCCGGAAAGCCCAAACTATTTTCTGATCAACATTGCCACTGAGCAGGTGGCTCCGCTGAAGGCTTTCCTGGCTGAGCATCAGGTGATCCCGGAGTCGTTCTACCCGATAGTGCGGGCGCGTCTGACCGCTATCAATGAGCAGCCGACCGAAGGCAATCAGGATGAAGCGCTGAACCGCGAGCTTAATCTGACCTGGCAGGATACCCGACCGGATCATAACCCGATCGTTGCCGGGAGCTGGCCGCCAAAAGCGGGTGAAGTGTCGATGGAAGAGGGGTTGGCAAAACGCCTGAACGTCAGGCTTGGCGATCGGGTCACCTTTATGGGTGATACTCAGGATTTCAGCGCCACGGTCAGCAGTCTGCGCAAAGTGGACTGGGAAAGTCTGCGACCTAACTTTTTCTTTATCTTCCCCTCCGGCGCGCTGGACGGACAGCCGCAAAGTTGGTTAACCAGTTTTCGTTGGGAGAACGGCAACGGCATGCTGACGCAGCTTAACCGTGAGTTTCCGACCGTCAGCCTGCTGGATATTGGCGCTATCCTCAAACAGGTGAGCCAGGTACTGGAGCAGGTGAGCCGCGCGCTGGAGGTGATGGTGGTGCTGGTCACCGCCTGCGGTATGTTGCTCCTGTTGGCGCAGGTGCAGGTCGGGTTGCGTCAGCGTCATCAGGAACTGGTGGTCTGGCGTACGCTGGGCGCGGGTAAGAAGCTGCTGCGTACCACGCTGTGGTGCGAGTTCGCGATGCTCGGGATGGTTGCCGGACTGGTGGCGGCCATTGGGGCGGAAACTGCACTGGCGGTGTTGCAAACCCGCGTGTTTGATTTCCCGTGGGAGCCAGACTGGCGACTGTGGGTCGTGTTGCCGCTTTGTGGGGCATTGCTGCTCTCTCTCTGTGGCGGATGGTTAGGTTCACGTCTGTTAAAAGGCAAAGCGCTATTCCGTCAGTTCAGCAGTTAATTCATAATTGTGATGATTACGCACCGGTTTTTTTAAATCGGTGCGTTTTTTATTTATGTAGCACAAATTGATAACTCATTGATATTTAACAGCACAGAACAATAAAAACCCGACAACACGAGTGTATTAATAAACGTTAATATTTGTACGCTGAATAATTGGCAGGCTATCTATCAAGGTACAAATAATGACTATAAAAAAAACGGCGCTGGCGGTATCGATTGGCGCAGCAGTGGCATTAACGACCTTCGCCTCCCAGGCGGAAATCACGATCCTGAAACAAGATCCGCAGGCGGGCAACCCGCTGAGCCGTCTTAACTTCACCGTCGGTGGGAGTATTCGTCCGCAGTTCCAGAATATGGCCGGTGACGATGGTAAGAATGGCTACAAGCGTAATGGCTTCGACGGTGGAACGCGTTTCCGCTTCGCCGCTGACTACTATCTGTTTGATGACATCAGTTGGGTGAGCTACTACGAGCTGGGCGTTAACTTCCCGGCGATGTTCAACTGGGACAATCACTATGCTAACGGTGCCAATGATACCACGCGTCGTATGCTGTACACCGGTCTGAAGAGCGCGACCTGGGGGACACTGACCTTCGGTCAACAGAACAGCATTTACTATGATGTGGTGGGGGCAAAAACGGATATCTGGGACTACGACATGATCGGCCAGGCACCGGGTAACGGTATCAATGGCGACTATGATGGTTCTTATCGTACACGTAAATCACTGAAATATAAAAATACGGTAGGTGATGTCGATCTTTACGCGTCTTATCTGTTCAGCGATGACTACAACCCGAACAACGGGTTGCGCTACAAGCGTAAAGGTGGTGGCTCGCTGGGTGTGGATTACCACATCACTGATGACCTGACCTGGGGTACGGCGTGGAACTATACTCGCGCGGAAATGCGTGGTAACACCAGCAAAACCTACGATCAAAACATTGTCGGTACTGCGCTGAGTTGGAAACCGGACAACTGGACGTTCTCCATGGGCGGCGGCTGGTATCAGAACTTCATGACCACCAAAAAAGTCTCGGTTAACGACTATTTTGCCGGTGATGCCTGGGGTCTGGAATACTTCGCGGGTTACACCTTCCCGGTTGGTCAGTATGCGCTGAAATCCGTGCAGCCATACTTTATGGGCGATCGTATTGAATACGTGAATGGTCGTAACTACCTGCGCACCGACAACGGTGTGGGTATCAGCTTCCAGCTGGATTACGGTTTCCGTGTGGATTACGAACACGTCTTCACTTCCAGCACCGATAATCTGGGCGACATGAATCTGGTTCGTCTGCGTTACGACTTCTAAGTCAATTTCCCTGCCAAAACCGGGTAACCAAAAGGTTATCCGGTTTTTTACTCTCCTTTGTTAAAAAACCATAAGTGCCTTCCGCGTACATTCAACGACATATCTCGCAACATCATGAAATAATTTCAAGGACAGCAGGTTGTGATCTGTGTCATGTTAACAATCAGCCTGTTGACAGGCCAACAAGAACAACGCCGCAAGAACGGCGTGAGACATGACACCACAACGTTAAAATGGAGAGATTATGGGATTGCGTCAGAGTTTACGCGTCGCGACCGGAGCGCTGTTACTGGCCTGCGGATTACAATTTGCTCATGCGAACAGTGATCCACACACCATCGTATTTGGCGTCGCACCTGGGCCGTACGGCGATATGGTAAAACAAGCCATTGCCCCTACGTTGAAAGAGAAAGGCTATAAGGTTGTGGTGCGCGAATTCAGCGACTACGTGCAGCCGAACATGGCGCTCTCCAACGGCAGCATTGATGCCAATCTGTTCCAGCACTCGCTCTACTTTGACAAATTCACCGCCGATAAAGGCCTGAAGCTGAGCAAGCTGATTGTGGTCCCAACGGCCGGGATGGGCTTTTACTCGCATAAAATCAAAAGCCTGGATGAGTTGAAAAAAGGGGATGTGATCACGCTTTCCAACGATCCCACTAACCTGGCTCGCGGTCTGCGTTTCCTGCAGTCTATTGGCCTTATCACCATCAAAGATAACATCGACCCGACTAAAGCCTCCGAGCGCGATATCGCCAGCAATCCGAAAGGCCTGGTGTTTAAACCGCTGGAAGCCGCGCAGTTGCCGCGGACGCTGGACGGCGTGACCGGCGCGCTGGTCAACGGTAACTTTGCCGTGGCGGCAAAACTGGATCTCGCCAGCGCCATCAAGCAAGAGCACCTGGATGAAAATCTGAAAAATATCATCGCGGTACGCAGCGAAGATGCGGATAAACCGTTCGCGAAAGATATTGTGGAGGCGGTGAAATCCCCGGCGTATCGCGCCGTGATCGACGACCCGAAAAATATCTACAGCGCCTTCCAGAAACCGGAATGGATGTCGTCAGCCCAATAATCGCTGCGCACAAGGGTTAACAGGGGCAGCGACGACTGCCCTTTTCGCATTTCTGAGGTAGCTATGATTGAGATTGAGAAAGTTTGCGTGGATTTTAGCGCAGGCCGTGGAACATCAACCCGGGCGGTTGATGACGTCAGCTTGCACATTGGCGCAGGTGAAATATTCGGTATTGTCGGGACCAGTGGCGCGGGGAAAAGTACGCTGCTGCGCACCCTCAACGCCTTAACGCGCCCGAGCCAGGGAAGCGTAAAAGTGAATGGCGTGGAGATCTCTGCGCTCGAGGGGGGGCATTTACGCAAAGCGCGTCAGCGTATCGGTATGATTTTTCAACATTTTAACCTGATGCATACCCGCACCGTAGCGCAAAACGTTGCTTTCAGCCTGAAGGCTGCCGGATGGGAGCGCAGCAAAATCGCTCCACGCGTTGCGGAGATTCTGGCGTTGGTCGGGCTGGCGGATAAAGCAAACCGTTTTCCGGTTCAGCTCAGCGGCGGGCAAAAGCAGCGCGTGGGTATTGCCCGTGCGATTGCTAATCACCCGGATGTGCTGTTGTGTGATGAACCTACTTCCGCGCTGGATCTGGAAACGTCAGCAACAATTCTGACATTGCTCAAGCAGATCAACCAACAGTTGGGGATCACGATCGTGCTGATCACCCATGAGATGAACGTGATCAAATCGATTTGCGATCGCGTAGCGGTGATGTCCGGTGGCAAGGTGGTGGAGTCCGGTGAGGTGTTTGACGTTTTTGCTCACCCGCAGCACGCTTTCACTCAACAACTGGTGTCACATACCCTCAACCTGACGCTACCTGAACGTCTGCGCCAGCACCTGCCGGGTCAGCTGTTAAAAATTCTGTTCATCGGTGATTCGGCGGAACAGCCGGTTTTATCAGAAGTCGCGGTTAAATTTGGCGTGGCGGTGAACATTCTGCACGGCAAAATTGAATATATCGGCGAACGTGCGCTGGGGATTCTGGTGGTGCAACTGACCGCGCCGCATAACCCTTCTGCGGTTGAAGTTGCCGTGGAACATATTCGTCAACGTACTGCTCAAGTGGAGGTGATTCGTGGATGATTTATTGCCTGATTTGACGCTGGCGTTTAATGAAACCTTCCAGATGCTGAGCATCTCAACGGTGCTGGCTATTATTGGCGGTTTGCCGCTCGGTTTTCTTATTTTCGTCACCGATCGGCATTTATTCTGGCAGAACCGTTTTGTGTATCTGCTCAGTTCCGTGTTGGTGAATATTATCCGCTCGGTGCCGTTTGTGATCCTGCTGGTGCTGCTGCTACCGCTCACCCAGTTTTTGCTCGGGAATACCATCGGGCCGATTGCGGCATCGGTTCCGCTGTCGGTGGCGGCTATCGCCTTCTATGCCCGTCTGGTCGACAGCGCGCTGCGCGAAGTCGATAAAGGCATTATTGAGGCGGCGGAAGCTTTTGGTGCCAGCCCGATGCGCATCATTTGCACCGTTCTGTTACCTGAGGCGAGCGCGGGACTGCTGCGTGGGCTGACGATAACGTTGGTGAGCCTGATCGGTTACTCCGCAATGGCCGGGATCGTTGGCGGCGGCGGGGTAGGTGACCTGGCGATTCGCTTTGGTTATTACCGCTACGAAACCCAGGTCATGATCGTCACCGTGGTGGCGCTGATTATTCTGGTGCAGGTCGTGCAGGTGCTGGGCGACTGGCTGGCAAAATGCGCGGATAAGCGCGACCGGCATTAATGCGCCTGGAGCCAGTCATTTACGTCCTGCCATGAGCCGCGAAACACGATTTTCGCGGCTTTTTTCTCTAGCTGGTAGCGATACATTGGGTCGTAGTATTCGTTGAGTAACGGTACCAGCCATCCCATATGGGCGTCGGTACTGCCGTTGGCTTGTTGCTCTTGCAGGGCGACGTCGAGCAGGGCGTTCAGCTCGGCAAAGCGCTGTAAACCCAAACGGCGGCGGATAGCAAACAGGCCGTGATGCAAATATTCACAGTACTCCTGCCAGCCCTGACTATCGCCATAAGCGTGAGTGAAATCGTGGTGCATGCGCACAAAATATTCTTCACGTAGTCGCTCAAGGCGTAGCTCAAAAGGATCGTCGACCACCGCAATAGATGCCTGACTCATGCGCTCGCGCAGGTATTCGGGCAAATGATTGGCACCAATCATGCGGCCTTCATCTTCCAGCACCCAGCGATGCAGCGCCTGACGGCTGTCGGTTTTCAGCATCTCGACCGCCAGCAGGTTTTCAAAGCTTGCCTGGCTCAGCTGCGGTTCAACGGTGCGGCCAAAAGAAGATCCACGATGGTGCGCCAGACCTTCGAGGTCAATGCCGTTCGGCTGTTGTTGCACTAGCTGCGTTTTACCGTTCCCGGTACAGCCGCCAATTAAGACGATCGGTTTTTGCACCAGTTCTTCAGTCAGTTGAATCACCGCCTGACGCAACGCTTTATAACCGCCTTGTATTAGCGGGTAATCAGTGCCGGACTCGTGTAGCCACTGCTGCACAATGTGCGACCGCTGACCGCCGCGCGCGCAGCATAAGTAGCCCGCAGGATTTTGACGACAGGCATCCAGCCAGGCCTTCATGCGTCGCTGGCGAGTCTCGCCACAGACCAGTTGATGGCCAAGCGCGAGGGCGGCCTCAGGCCCCTGACGTTTATAACAGGTACCCACGGCTGCACGTTCGTCATCGTTCATTAAGGGAAGGTTTATTGCACCCGGCATTGCGCCCTGCTGAAATTCGACGGGGGCGCGTACATCGATTAAAGGCGTACCGGCGAGCAGAATTGCGCGATAGTCCGTTCCATCGTTCATGTTTGTTCCTGAAAATACAAAACAGCAATGGAGAGGATTTTACGCGCCAGAGGAGGGGCCGGGGAAGGATAAAATCAACTCCCCGGCATTAATGGCTTATTTCAGCTTTGACTGCGCCCAGATAATGCCGCTGGCGTATTCGGGCGGCAGCAGGGGGATAAGCGCTTCCAGCGTCGCGCTAAGACGTGCTGTATCGCTGTCGCTCAGATTCAGATGACCCACCTTACGACCTTCACGCACTTCTTTGTCATACCAGTGCAGGTGTACCAGCGGCAGCTTCAGCCAGTCGTAGTTCAGGTCGCTACCAATCAGGTTTACCATCACCGAAGGATTGTTCACCACCGGCGTCGGTAACGGCAGATTGGTAATGGCGCGCAGGTGTAGCTCAAACTGGCTGATGCTGGCGCCGTTTTGCGTCCAGTGTCCGCTGTTGTGTACGCGCGGAGCCAGTTCGTTGATCAGCAGACCTTCCGGGGTGATGAAACACTCCATCGCCATCACACCGACATAGCCCAGTTCCTGCATGATGGCAGAGAGCATCGCTTCGGCCTGCGCCTGCTGTCTGGCGTTAGCCTGCGGGAAGACTACGCTGGTGCGCAGAATACCGTCCTGGTGCAGGTTATGGGTCAGCGGATAGAAGACGGTGCTGCCGTCGTGCGCACGAGCCCCCACCAGCGACACTTCACCAGAGAAGTTGATTCCCCGCTCGACGATGCACTCGCCGTAGCAGTCGTCTGGAAGTTGTTCGGTTTCATTGGCGCGTAAACGCCATTGCCCACGACCGTCGTAGCCACCGATGCGGCGCTTGACGATAGCCAGTTCACCCAGTTTGTCGAATACCGCAGGCCATTCGCTTTTATCCGCCAACAGTTGCCACGGCGCAGTCGCCAGGTCGAGCTTGTCGAAAAGCTGCTTTTGCGTCAGGCGGTCGGCAATAATCGGGAAAACGTCGCGGTTAACAAACGCTGGGTGGTGCGCCAGTTCGCGAGTGAGCGCCGTTTCCGGCCAGCGTTCAATCTCTGCGGTGATTACGCTTTGCTGAAAAGGTACTGCAGCAGGCTCAGCATCCAGCCCGACGGGCCAGACCGCAATACCCAGCGGCTCACCGGCCTGGCGCAGCATGCGCCCTAACTGACCGTTACCGAGTACGCAAACCTGCTTCATGCCGCACCTCGCGGGTCCGGGTTTTCCAGCACCTCATCGGTTTGCGCTTTGCGCCAGTCGTCCAGACGCTGGTGTAATGTTTTGTCGTGTGTAGCAAGAATCTGTGCTGCCAGCAGAGCCGCATTGGCCGCACCCGCTTTGCCGATCGCCAGCGTTCCAACGGGAATTCCGCGCGGCATTTGAACAATGGAGTAGAGGCTATCTACGCCGCTCAACGCCGCGCTTTGCACCGGAACGCCGAGAACAGGCACCAGCGTTTTCGCCGCAATCATACCTGGCAGATGTGCAGCGCCGCCGGCACCGGCAATTATCACCTGATAGCCGTTCTCTTCAGCATTTTCGGCGAAGCTGAATAGCTTGTCTGGGGTACGGTGGGCGGAGACGACTTCAACATGATGCGGAACGTTCAGGATTTCGAAGATTTCGGCGGCGAACTGCATGGTAGCCCAGTCGCTTTTGGACCCCATCACGATGGCGACACGCGCCGGATTATTGCGGGAAGACATGCGTCTGAAAACTCCTGTGGTGCACTACACTCGACTTTTGAGGCCACCGAGAATAGCACAATTCAATCTCAAGGAAAACGATTGCGCGCTTTACACTTCACTCTTCAAGCTGCCTCTTTGTTGGCTGCATCTGCTCACCCCAGTCACTTACTTTTGTAAGCTCCAGGGGACTCACAGATTTGCCGCCTCGATGCAACTCGAATAGTTTTGTGTAAAGAGGAACTGGGTGCCTGCAGAATTAAAACGGAAAAGCGATTAGCTCAACGTCGCTGGACGTGACTTTTACCATTGAGCCTTCGGTATGCCATGCGCCTAATACCACGCGGAAAGCGGGTTGTTCATTGGCCGTGAGTTCGTGGACAGCCGGACGGTGTGTATGACCGTGAATTAACCACTGGACCTGATGTTTTTCCATCTCGTTAATCACGGCCTGCGGATTCACATCCATGATTTCCAGCGATTTACTGCTGTTGGCGGCAAGACTTCCGGCGCGCATTTTTGCGGCAATGCGCTGGCGAACGAACAGGGGCAGGGCGAGAAACAGCTTCTGTAGCCAGGGTTGATGCACTTTGGCGCGAAACGCCTGATAGCCCGCGTCGTCGGTACACAAGGTGTCGCCATGCATGATCAGTACCTTGCGGCCATACAGGTCGAGCACTTTTTCTTCGGGCAGCAGAGTCATGCCGCTTTCACGGGCAAAACGCTTGCCGAGCAGAAAGTCACGGTTGCCGTGAATAAAAAAGCAGGGGACGCCGGTGTCAGCCAACGCTTTTATCGCCTCGGCCATTTCATGATGCAGCGGATTAGGATCGTCATCGCCAATCCAGGCTTCAAACAGATCGCCGAGAATGTATAGCGCATCGGCCTTGCGCGCATCGCCGGCTAAAAAACGCAGAAAACCGGCGGTGATCGCCGGTTCTTCTGTGCAGAGGTGAAGGTCTGCAATAAACAGTGTCGCCACGTTTACTCGCTGACGGTCACGTTTTCAATGATGACGTCTTCTTTTGGCACATCCTGGTGCATGCCGCTGCGACCGGTGGAAACGCCTTTGATTTTATCAACCACGTCCATGCCTTCAACCACTTCAGCGAACACGCAGTAACCCCAACCCTGCATGCTTTCGCCAGAGAAGTTCAGGAAGTCGTTGTCTGCAACGTTGATAAAGAACTGTGCGGTTGCGGAGTGCGGAGCCTGAGTACGCGCCATTGCCAGCGTACCACGGGTATTTTTCAGACCGTTGTTCGCTTCGTTTTTGATCGCTTCTTTCGTGGCTTTTTGCTTCATGCCCGGCTCGAAACCGCCGCCCTGGATCATGAAACCGTTAATAACACGGTGGAAAATGGTGTTGTTATAAAAACCTTCGCGGCAGTAGTCCAGGAAGTTTTTAACTGTTTCAGGCGCTTTATCATCAAACGTTTTGATTACGATATCGCCGTGATTAGTGTGGAAAGTAACCATTTTTGCATCCTGTTCCGATAGATTGGTGCTTCGACCCCGTCAAGGGTCAGAGTTAGGGGTGTGTTATAGCATAACCGCAAGCTGCGATCACCTCGCAAAGTGTGCTGCTTCCGGTCTCAATTATGGGTATTATACAGACTTTACTATCCACACACGTCTACACGGAATCTTCGATGTTAAAAATCTTTAATACACTGACGCGCCAAAAAGAGGAATTCAAACCTATTCATGCCGGGGAAGTCGGCATGTACGTGTGTGGTATTACCGTTTACGATCTCTGTCATATTGGCCACGGACGTACCTTCGTTTCTTTCGACGTCGTTGCACGCTATCTGCGCTTCCTCGGCTATAAGCTGAAGTATGTGCGCAACATTACCGATATCGATGACAAAATCATCAAGCGCGCGAATGAAAACGGTGAAAGCTTTGTCGCGTTGGTTGATCGTATGATTGCGGAAATGCATAGCGATTTTGATGCGCTGAATATTCTGCGCCCGGATCTGGAACCGCGCGCGACGCATCATATTGCCGAGATTATTGAGATCACCGAACAGCTGATCGCCAAAGGTCACGCCTATGTTGCCGATAATGGCGACGTGATGTTCGACGTCCCGACTGATCCGAACTACGGTCAGTTGTCACGCCAGGATCTGGATCAACTGCAGGCGGGCGCTCGCGTTGACGTGGTTGACGTGAAGCGCAACCCGATGGACTTCGTGCTGTGGAAAATGTCCAAAGAGGGCGAGCCGAGCTGGCCGTCACCGTGGGGCGCGGGCCGTCCGGGCTGGCACATTGAATGTTCTGCGATGAACTGCAAACAGTTGGGCAATCATTTTGATATTCACGGCGGCGGTTCAGACCTGATGTTCCCGCACCATGAAAACGAAATTGCGCAGTCTACCTGTGCGCACGACGGTGAATACGTCAATTACTGGATGCACTCCGGAATGGTGATGGTTGACCGTGAGAAAATGTCCAAATCGCTGGGCAACTTCTTTACCGTGCGCGACGTGCTGAAATACTACGACGCCGAAACCATTCGCTACTTCCTGATGTCCGGCCATTATCGCAGCCAGTTGAACTACAGCGAAGAGAACCTGAAACAGGCACGCTCTGCGCTGGAGCGTCTGTATACTGCGCTGCGCGGCACTGACAAGTCCGTTGCTCCAGCCGGTGGCGAAGCCTTTGAAGCGCGCTTCATTGAAGCGATGGATGACGACTTCAACACGCCGGAAGCCTACTCCGTACTGTTTGATATGGCCCGTGAGGTTAACCGCCTGAAGGGTGAAGATATGGCGGCGGCTAATGGTATGGCTGCGCATCTGCGTAAGCTCTCCAGCGTGCTGGGCCTGCTGGAACAGGAGCCAGAAGCCTTCCTGCAAAGCGGTGCGCAGGCGGATGACGGTGAAGTTACTGAAATTGAAGCGTTAATCCAACAGCGTCTGGATGCCCGTAAAGCGAAGGACTGGGCGGCAGCCGACGCCGCGCGTGATCGCCTCAACGAGATGGGCATCGTGCTGGAAGACGGTCCGCAGGGCACCACCTGGCGTCGTAAGTAACACTCTATATTGCCGGATGGCGGCTTACGCCTTATCCGGCCTACGATGGAATGATCGGTAGGCCTGATAAGCGTAGCGCCATCAGGCACTATTAATGACGTTTGTACCACCACAGCACACCCATCATCATAACGCCCGGCAGCCAAACCCACATCAGCTCCGAAATTATTACCTGATGCCCATATGGTGTGGCGTAGCGTGATAGCGCGAACGGGGCGACTTTAATCACCTGCCACGGTGCGAAGAACCGTTCATCCGACCACGGCCACAGCCAGCCGACGCCTTTACCGCCGGTGGTGACAGAATCCAGCAGGCTATGCGACAACAGTGAAACCGTCAGGAATAACCAGCAGCGAATCAGTCCGGCTTTAAACCATCGTCGGCCAATGATTACGCACAGCAGCGGTACCACGAAGGCGAACAGCAGTGAGTGGGTAAATCCACGGTGGCCAAACACATTGCCATAGGCGACACCGAACTTAAATGACAACACATCGGCATCTGGCAGTATAGCCAGAACGACGCCAGTAAACAGTAAGCGCGGGGGGATGACTTTAAGTCCGAGACCTAACCCTAAGCAGAGTGGCACGGCTGCGTGGGTAACAATTGTTGGCATGATGATCGCTTCGTGTGGAAAAACGACATGCTAACAATTCGCTGTGAAGTGGTGATGAAGTTATTATCTGAAAATGAGAGAGGAAGTAGCCGGACAGGGGGTTAACCTCATCCGGCACCAGGGATCATGCCACGACGGTAATGCTTTGGCCTTCAAAGCTTACGGTCTGTCCGGCAACGATTTTGCAGCGCTTACGCGTTTCTACTACACCATCGACCTTCACCAACCCTTCGCCAATGGCGATTTTTGCCTGGGCGCCGCTTTCACTCCAGCCTTCCAGCTTCAGCAGATCGCAGAGTTCAACATGTGGGTGTTTCCCCAGTGAAAATGTGGCCATCTTAAACGTCCTTTACATCATGATATTCAACACACGCCTGGAGCGTGTTTTCGATAAGTGTGGCGACGGTCATTGGGCCTACGCCGCCTGGGACAGGCGTGATATATGACGCGCGTGCGGCAGCATCTTCAAAGACCACATCGCCAACAACCTTACCATTCTCCAGACGGTTGATGCCGACATCAATCACAATTGCGCCTTCTTTGATCCACTCACCGGGAATAAAGCCCGGTTTACCGACGGCAACAATTAGCAGATCGGCATGCTCAACGTGGCGACGCAGATCTTTGGTGAAGCGATGGGTAACGGTGGTGGTGCAGCCAGCCAGCAGCAGTTCCATGCTCATCGGGCGACCGACAATGTTTGAAGCGCCAATGACGACCGCATTCAGGCCGTAGGTGTCGATGTTGTAACGCTCAAGCAGGGTCACAATACCGCGCGGGGTACATGGACGCAGGCGCGGCGCACGCTGGCACAGACGACCGACGTTATACGGGTGGAAACCGTCAACGTCTTTATCCGGTGCAATACGCTCCAGCACTTTAACGTTGTCGATACCGGCAGGTAACGGCAGTTGTACCAGAATACCGTCGATGGTGGTATCTGCATTGAGCGTATCGATCAGCTCAAGAAGCTCCGCCTCGCTGGTGGTTTCGGGCAGGTCATAGGAGCGGGAGACGAACCCCACTTCGTCGCAGGCTTTGCGTTTACTCGCGACGTAAATTTGCGAAGCCGGGTTGCTACCTACCAGCACAACAGCCAGGCCCGGAGCGCGTAATCCAGCCGCTGTACGCGCCTGAACTTTTTGAGCAACCTCAGAGCGCACCTGCTGCGCAATCGTTTTACCGTCAATAATCTTTGCTGCCATCAGAGAGAGGATTCCGTCTGTTACGTTAAATCGAAGGGGATGCCACTATTTTGTCAGAAGCGGGACGTGCTGTCAGTTTTCGTTTGCGTTTTTATGTGCGCCAGGGCTGTCACGGGCTGGAAATGGTGTCAGTACAGAGACTAAAGTCTAACGAATAAATGATGAGCACGCTAATTAAAATTAACGTGAATGAAACATCTCATCACCCTGGGTTTTCTATGGGTAATGCTTCATAAACCAGACTGTTACGTACTATTAAGGCGGCATTTAGGTAATATTAACCAAGACTTTTCTTAGATCCCATTAAGAATTAGCCAGGGCTATTAAAAGGATTTGCAGGTATTTTTCATTAATTGAAATGTTTAATTTATCGCTGTGACGAATAGTCATATTCGCGAAGGATAATTAGTAAATCAAATACTCAGGAGAGTCAGGGTAAAAGGTTAGCTAATTCTCTTACGATATATATCTTTACAGGATGCAGAGATAATTAGCCTGACATTTAATGTCGATAATGAAAACGGATCCCGCAGGATGCTGGAGCCGGATGTGTGTAATTCAAGGGAAATCCATGAAACGTAAATTAATGACCTCTTCTGTTATTGCCAGCCTGATGTTAGTCGCAGGTGCTGCGGTTGCAGCCGATCCGGTAAGCGTGAGCGGCGGTACTGTGCATTTTGAAGGTGAACTGGTCAATGCAGCCTGTGCAGTCAGTACTCAGTCATCCGATCAGGTTGTCACTTTAGGCCAGTATCGTACTGCCAGTTTTGCCGCAGTGGGTGATACAACAGCACAAATTCCGTTCTCCATCGTGCTGAATGACTGCGATCCTGCCGTTGCTGCGACGGCGGCCGTGGCTTTCTCTGGTCAGGCGGATGCCACCAACTCGGCTCTGCTGGCTGTTTCTTCAGGGAATAACACCACCACCGCTGGCGGTGTAGGTATCGAGATTCTGGACAACGCCTCTACTGCGCTGAAACCTGATGGCGCGACCTTCTCTACCGCTCAGGCGCTGGTAGAAGGAACCAACACCCTGCGTTTCTCTGCACGTTATAAAGCGACTGCCGCAAGCGCTACGCCGGGTCAGGCAAATGCCGACGCAACGTTCATCATGAAGTACGAATAAGCCGTTTTGAGTTGCGCAAGGATGACGTTCGCCTCAATGGATGAGGCAATATCCGGGGATGATGAAGGATGCGGCAGATGATAGGGAAAGGCGTAGCGCTGGCAGGAATGCTGTGCGTAATGCCTGTGTTTGCACATACGGTGATACTGGAAAGTGGTCGCCTCCACTTACGTGGACAGCTCGTCAATGGTGCTTGTACGGTCGCCACTGACAGTCAGAATATGCGGGTGCAAATGGGGCAGTATCGTACGAATGCTTTCTCCGGGACGGGAAGCTTCGCCTCTACCAGTGTTCCGTTTTCACTGCGCTTAACGTCGTGCAGCGCCGATGTTTATGACCATGTTGGGATTGCGTTTGCAGGCGTGACGCCAGCCGAAGATCCCCAGGTTTTTCTTGCAAGCGGTGATGCGTCTGCGGCTTCGGGGATCGGTCTGGCATTATTTGATGAGCGTCAACGGCAAATTATTCCGAATGCGCTGCCGCTTCATTATGCGCCAATTATAACGCAAGAAATGACGTTTCATTTCACTGCTCGCTATCGGGCTGTATCGGAAAATATAACCCCGGGAACGCTTCGTTCAGACGTGTGGTTTACGTTGGTTTATCCCTGATTTATTTCCCAACGATAATCGCATCAAAGGTATTTGTAGCTTATGTCTAATTATCTGAAATCAGGTTTTATCCTTTTTCTGGCCTTATTTTCTGCTGCCAGTGTTCATGCTGCTGGCGGTATTGCATTAGGCGCCACTCGCGTTATTTATCCGGCTGATGCCAAACAAACGTCCCTGTCTATTGGCAATAGCGATACCAAAGAACGTTACCTGGTAAATTCATGGATTGAGAATAGCGCAGGTGTTAAAGAAAAATCGTTTGTGGTTACACCTCCACTGTTTGTTAGCGAACCCAAAAGCGAAAACACGCTGCGTATCATCTATGCAGGTGTTCCGCTACCCAAAGACCGTGAGTCGCTGTTCTGGATGAACGTAAAAGCCATTCCGTCAGTCAATAAAAACAGCCTTGAGGGCAAAAACGTTTTACAACTGGCGATCCTGTCACGTATCAAACTTTTCGTGCGTCCGAATAATTTGCCGCAAATCCCGGAAGATGCGCCGGGGATGTTGACGTTTGCCCGTTCCGGCAATCACCTGAAAATTAACAATCCGTCAGCGTATTACGTCACGTTGGTCAATCTCAACGTGGGGAAAACGAAGGTAGATAACGTGATGGTTGCACCGAAAAGCGATGCACAGGTTCTGTTACCAACGGGCGTGCAGGGCAACGTTACGTTCCAGACGGTCAATGATTATGGCGCTGTGACCCCGGCCAAAACGGTTAGTGTGCGTTGAGATAACGATGAATAAGACAACGTATTTTCCTGGCCTGTTTCCGGGGGTTACGCCACCGCTGGCGGGGGTGGCGTTGTCCACGCTGGCGGCGCTTTTTCCCTCTCTCAGCTACGGGGAAAGCTATTTTAATCCGGCCTTTTTATCTGCGGATACGGCAACCGTGGCGGATTTATCACGTTTTGAAAAAGGCAATCACCAGCCTGAAGGTGTCTATCGTGTGGATATCTGGCGCAATGATGAGTTTGTTGCCACTCAGGATATTCGTTTTGTCACCAGTGCGGCAAAAGCAGGCGAGAAGTCTGGCGGGTTGATGCCGTGCTTTGGGCTCGACTGGGTGAAGCGTCTTGGCGTCAATATCGCCGCGTTTCCGGCACTCAGTAAGGATCCTAACGATACCTGTATCAATCTACCTGAAGCGATTCCAGGCAGCGAGATTGCGTTTGATTTTTCTACCCTGCGACTAAACATCAGCCTGCCACAGGCCTCGATGTTAAACAGCGCGCGCGGCTATATTCCACCGGAAGAGTGGGATGAAGGCATTCCGGCCGCGCTGGTTAACTACAGTTTCACCGGCAGCCGTGGTAGTGATACGGACAGCTATTTTCTGAGTATGCTCAGTGGTCTGAACTATGGCCCCTGGCGGTTGAGAAACAACGGTGCCTGGAGCTATTCCAAGGGCGACGGGTACCGCTCACAAAGCTGGAAAAACATCGGCACATGGCTTCAGCGCGCGATTATCCCGCTGAAGGGGGAACTGGTGATGGGCGACAGCAACACCGGCAACGACGTTTTTGACAGCGTCGGTTTTCGCGGTGCGCGCCTTTACTCCTCTGACAGTATGTATCCCGACAGCTTACAGGGCTATGCGCCAACCGTTCGCGGCATTGCGCGTACCGCCGCGAAACTGACCATTCGCCAGAATGGCTATGTGATTTATCAAAGCTATGTTTCACCCGGCGCTTTCTCGATAACCGATCTTAACCCGACATCGTCCAGCGGCGATCTTGAGGTCACGGTGGATGAGAAGGACGGCAGCCAACAACGCTATACGGTGCCTTACTCCACGGTTCCTTTATTACAGCGGGAAGGGCGTTTCAAATATGACGTGGTCGCCGGGGATTTTCGCAGCGGCAATAGCCAACAGTCTTCTCCGTTCTTTTTCCAGGGAACATTAATTGCCGGGTTACCAGAAGGCTACACCGCGTATGGTGGGACGCAGTTGGCCTCACGCTACACCGCGTTAGTTTTAGGCACAGGCCGAAACCTGGGGGACTGGGGGGCGGTTTCAGTCGATCTAACCCATGCTCGCAGCCAACTGGCGGATGACAGTACGCATCAGGGGCAGTCATTGCGTTTTCTGTATGCGAAATCGCTGAACAATTTTGGCACCAACTTTCAGTTGTTGGGATATCGCTACTCTACGCGTGGTTTCTACACCCTCGACGATGTGGCGTATCGCAGTATGGAAGGTTATGAGTACGAATACGACAGCGAAGGCAATCGCCACGATGTGCCCGATGTGAAGAGTTACCACAACCTGAACTACAGCAAAAAAGGCCGTTTCCAGATCAACATTTCGCAAAATCTGGGGGATTACGGATCGCTGTATATCTCGGGTAGCCAGCAGACATACTGGAACACTTCAGACACCAATACCTGGTATCAACTGGGCTATGCCAGCGGCTGGCAGGGGATTAGCTATTCACTATCCTGGTCGTGGAATGAATCGGTTGGCATCTCCGACACCGACCGTATTGTCGCGTTCAATATGTCAATACCGTTCAGCCTGCTGAGCGGGCGGCGCTACTCGCGAGATAGCGCTTTCGATCGCACCTACGCCACCTTTAATGCCAACCGTAATAGCAATGGACAAAATAGCTGGCAGAGCGGGATCGGCGGTACGTTGCTGGATGGACGCAACCTGAGCTACAGCGTGAATCAGGGGCACAGCAGCACCAATGGCTACAGTGGAAACGCCAGTGCCAACTGGCAGGCGGCCTATGGCACGCTGGGCGTGGGATACAACTACGATCGCGATCAGCATGACTACAACTGGCAGCTCTCCGGCGGCGTGGTTGGGCATGCGGACGGCATTACGCTCAGTCAGCCTCTGGGCGATACCAACGTGTTGATTAAAGCGCCTGGCGCACAGGGGGTGCGGATAGAAAACCAGACCGGCGTTCAAACCGACTGGCGTGGATACGCGGTGATGCCGTATGCCACCGTCTATCGCTATAACCGCGTCGCGTTAGACACCAATTCCATGAATAACAATACCGATGTGGAAAATAACGTCAGCAGCGTCGTGCCAACGCAAGGGGCACTGGTGCGAGCGGCGTTTGATACGCGAATCGGCGTGCGGGCGCTGATTACCGCCAGACATGCCGGTAAACCCGTGCCGTTTGGCTCTATTGTGCGGGAAAACACCAGCGGCGTGACCAGTATGGTGGGCGAAGACGGGCAAATTTATCTCAGTGGTCTGCCGCTCAAAGGCGAGTTGCTGATCCAGTGGGGAGAAGGCGCAAACGCTCGCTGCGTGGCGCGCTATGCCTTGCCTGAGGATAGCCTGAAACAGGCGGTGACGCTCACGAACGTGACGTGCGAATCTCCAACGGCACGACAGGAATAATACGATGAAAAGACAAACGGGTTTATTACTGGGAAGCGCTTTATTGTTGATTGCCCATTCATCATGGGCGACGGTCTGCCAGAACTCGAATGGCACACCAACGGATGTTTTTTACGATTTGTCGAATGTCTTTAACAGCAGCAACAACCAGCCGGGACAGGTGGTAACGTTACCGGAAAAATCGGGCTGGATTGGCGTGAATGCCACCTGTCCGGCCGGAACGACGGTGAATTACACTTACCGAAGCTATGTTACTGAACTTCCGGTGCAAAGTACCGAGGGCGGTTTTCAGTATCTGAAGCTCAATGACTACCTGCTGGGAGCCATGAGCATCACCGACAGCTATGCCGGACTATTTTATCCCCCGCGTAGCTATATCCGTATGGGGACTCACCCCAACGTACCTAAACAGCAGCCTTTTGGCGTAATGGATTCAAAGCTGGTGTTTAAACTCAAAGTGATCCGTCCGTTTATTAATATGGTTCCGATTCCGCGGCAGACGATGTTCAGTGTTTATGTCACGACCAGTACCGGGGATGCGCTAAGTACGCCGGTGTATACCATCAGCTACAGCGGCAAGGTGGAGATTCCACAAAACTGTGAAGTGAATGCCGGGCAGATTGTCGAGTTTGATTTTGGTGATATTGGCGCATCGCTATTCAGCAAGGCGGGAGCGGGAAACCGGCCCGAAGGCATCAATCCGCAGACCAAAACGGTGGCGATAAAATGTACCAACGTCGCGGCACAGGCCTACTTAACCATGCGTGTAGAGGCTGAGAAAGCCACCGGAAAAATGATGGTATCTGACAACCCGGATTTAGGTTTTATCGTCGCCGATAGCAGTGGTAACCCGCTGACGCCTAACAATTTGTCCAGCAATATCCCCTTTCAACTGGATGATAACGCCGCAGCCAGGGTCGGTATTCGGGCATGGCCGGTCAGCGTGACGGGGAATAAACCTACCGAAGGGCCTTTTACGGCTCGTGGCTATCTGCGAGTGGATTATGACTAATAAGCCAATGCCATCCACATGGGGGCTTCTGACGATGGTGTCCCTGCTGACATTTAGTTTGTTGTGCCATGCCTCCTCGTCGCTGGGTGAAATCAATATTGAACTGCGTGGTAATGTGGTGGACTTTACCTGCGCAGTGATTGCCAGCGACAGCAATAAGTCGGTGGAGTTAGGGACCTGGCCGACAAAGCAGCTTCAGACCAGCGGAGATACCACTCAACCGGTCGCGTTTACGCTGAAGCTTGAAGGTTGCCCGCCGGGATCCGCTTCGATAACGTTTTCCGGTACTCCGGCTCCGGGCACGACGCTGCTGGCGCTCGATGATGTGGTCATGGCGCAAAAGGTGGCGATTGAACTGCACGACAGCGACCGTACGCGACTGCCTCTTGAGCAGGCCAGCGAGTCAGTGAGTATTGATGAGAACGGCAATGCCACACTAACCTTTTTCGCTAACTACATCGCGTTAGCTGATGGGGTTCAGCCAGGTGTTGCCAGGGCTGATGCCACGTTTATGATTAACTATAACTAATCAATGCGCTGACAAGACGCTCCCGAACGACATCTCGCCGGGAGTGTTATTACATTAACTCATGCATTTTTGCATAATCGATCAGCTCAACGATGGTGTGCAACCCGAGCTTGGAGTAGATATTAGCCTTGTGAGCACTAATCGTTTTATTGCTGAGTAACAACTGTTCAGCAATTTCCTTATTGGACAGACCGTTTGCCAGATAACGCAAAACCGTAACCTCGCGGTTAGAGAGCGGCATGTCATTCAGCACACCTTTTTGTGCATTTATATTGTTAATGAAGTTAAGGGTATCCGACGGAAAAAAAGAATATCCCGATAAAATCATTTTTACCGCATTATAGATATCATTGAGATCCTTTCGTTTACTGACAAAACCATTTGCACCGGCCCGGATAGCCCGCCCGGCATAAAAAGACTCAGATTTTGAAGATAGAAACAGTACCCGAGTTTTCTCCTGCAATGATTTTATTCTTTTGAGCAATGTAAACCCATCAGAGCCAGGTAGTTCAATATCCAGGATGACAAGATCGACGGGGTACGTGCGCAGATGTTCTATTGCCGTACGGCTGTCGTCGGTTTTCAATACTACCTGAATATTACTGTTTTTCTCGAGTAGTACTTCTATCGACATTCTGACAATAGGGTGTTCGTCCATAATGATAACGGATGCTGGTTTCATTTTTGTATGCCTCAAACTGTTTGCGTATCTTGCGAATTTGATAAAACATCAGGCGTTATAATATTGTCAAATAGCCAAGAATTGTTCTGAGGAGAATCGAATAAATATTATTTCATCCTTGTTTATTCGGTTGTTCTTCTGCAGAACAATGAATTTGTGGAAAATCCATTTCACACCGGGAAACTAACAATTAATCAGGAAACTAAGAGGATTATACCTGCTCTGTTCTTTCGGAAAAGACTTACGACATCCCGGATGTTAATGTCAGTTAGGATATTCTGAAAGTTCCAGATGTGTTAATGGCTATTGGTATTATTGATCTGTGGTTCGAATTATGGCAGATTGAAAATTTTTTTTAAATGGTAAAAACAATACAATAGACTAATTGTTTAGGTTTTGTTAAGACTGAAATTATGCTTTTTTATATCGAAATGCACAGAATCAGTAAGGTTAACTGTGAAAGTGGTACCAGATATAATACCAGGAATAGTTGTAAATATTAAATATTTGTAAAAATTAGATCTTTATTCTTATTCGAGAATAAGTAATTTCCTAAAAAATCTTATGGCACATAGGGTTATGATGTTAAATTAAATGAAGAGAGGTAACGCTGAGGCGGTGTATCAGATGCAAAAAGCGCTGTCTGTTGGGCAATCCCAGGCGCGTAATCAACTGGTTCAGGCGATAGATGATACGGTGGTAGGGTTGTGCTTGTAATAATGCAATATTTTTTAATGAGTTACCTTGTAAAAGTAAGGTAATCATCTCCCAATCGAGCTGATTAATGCACCTTGAGTGAAAATAATTTGGAACCGGAGATAATAAGGCTATACGTATCTCAGGGAGGTGTAAATTGCGTGACAAGATATAGAATGGACCAGACAGTGAAATAAAGGTAGTCAGATCGTCATCACGACTGGGAAGCATTATGAAGATCTGAATGTCACTACGCTGCTTAATTAGCTGGCGCAAACATTCAAGTATATCGAAATAAGGAGTTGTTAAGCTTTCTATGTCAATCACAAACTGGCTAATTACCGACTCCTGGATGCTGAGTAAGGCCGACTCAACGCTCTGGAAGATCGCCGTACGAGTACCTGAGAATAAATGTCGACTTAGTGCATAGGCCAGGTAGTAGTCTGTTGTGATTATCGCCTGAGATATAGTGTCGTCCGGTAAATTATGTTCGAGTTTTTGCGCCAGATACTCGAGCCGGTCAAATACTTGTGAGGTACAGTGGGGATATTGCCAGGTACAGTTAGGGTTTCGTATGCGGCGATAGCGATCCCGGCGTTTTGCGCTGTGCATCCTTTTTCATTCCATTTCTGTTGCGGCAGGTCTGGATAAATTGCTGACTATAAACATCCCTGACCCAAATTTTTTCCAGCGTAAGGGTTATGTCCTTGTGCCGTTGGGTTTCAGTACTTCAACAATCATCAGACTGGCAATTGCGTATCTCATCAGAATAATCTGCCGGAAATTTTCTGGTGTCTTACTCAATGCCCAAAAGATCGTTTTATCCAGTTCAACCTCTCTCTGATATTAGATAAAATATTACCGGGTGTGTCTTTCTGTTACTCCGGAAATAGTATTTCTGGATTATTCTGGCAGTCTGAGGATAGGTACAGTAGGAGCCGATACTTAATTGAGGATGAGATATTTCTCAATAAAAATTAGGCAGAGATATCCCGTCTAATTTTGTAGAAAATTCAGATGGGCGCGGATGTATCTTAAGAATTGCTGATCGTTTTTCACATGCAGCTTTTTCATTATGCCGCGTCGAGTCGCTTTGGCCTGAAGATCGCTAATTGAGAGCAGGTGAGCCGTTTCGGCTAAGGTGTATCCGCTGGCGAGAAACATTAAGAACTGGCGTTCTGCGACAGAAAAGTTGCGGGTAGTGCAGTAATGGCAGATAGTCGCAGGTACGCTGTGGCGCAGCGCGCGTTTTTGCAGGATGAGGACCAGTTTTTTGGTTATCTCATCTACGTCATCTTCCCGATAGATTAGCGGCAACATGTACAGGCAGGGTCTGAACATCAGCTTATCTTTATCGTTTTTGCTACAGATAACCACCCTGTGTTGGCGCCTGGTGTGGACCGGAACCTGGTAGCAATCGGCGCTGAGCCAATCTTCATCCAGTGAGATAAACGCGATTTCAGCGCGATCGATATCCTCGACAGGCAAAAAGCAAATCTCCTGATGCCACTGATTCGCCAGGTGGGAGATGATGATTTTCAGTCCATGTTCGAAGTGACTGTTTTCTTCCTTGATGGCAATACTTAACATTAAAGAGTTCCTGAACCGCTGGAGAGGGATAAAGGAATGTTAAGCAAAATCATAAATATTCTAAATACATGTATCCCTAAATCTGACGTTTTGTGAGCTGAGTTGTTACCAGGTGATTTCCTGGATACCTTTGAACAAGCAGAAAAAATCAACATTCGTACACTTCGTCAGCAACCGAAATCAAAAGGCATTGACTCAGCAGGCGCTGACCGTATAATTCACGCGTTTCATCTGCATGAAGTAATCACTTCGCAATGCGCCCTTAGCTCAGTTGGATAGAGCAACGGCCTTCTAAGCCGTAGGTCGTAGGTTCGAATCCTACAGGGCGTACCATTTCAACCTCACTTCAGATGTTCTGCTGCAGCGAACCGCGACAGCTTTTCCTTTTCCAGCCAGCGTTCTAATTCATAAAGGCTTTGTTGTATCTCTTCTCTGAGTGAAAAATCGCCTGACGGCTGCTGCTCAAGCTCTGCACACATTCTACTGGCAGAGCGCATCCCCATGCTGGCGCAACTGCTTTTTAACTGATGTGCCAGACGTTTTATCTGCTCGTACTCTTGGGCTGCGCGCGTAGTGTCAATGTCATCCAATAAAGGAAGGGTATGTTGCTTAAAGAGCGCTAACCATTCCTGCACCTTTTGCCACCCCATTATCTGGATATCCCCGGCTAATTGCTGGGTATCTAATCGTTCGTTGCTATGGACTGATACCCTTGGGAGAGAGGCATTCCCGTGAAGATAAAGCATAATTAGCCGACTGAGTTCATCCCGGGGAACCGGTTTTTGAATGATGCCGAGAAACAGGGTGCTGGTTCTTTGACTTAGCGTTTCGTCAATGACATGTGCGCTAAAGCCGATCAGGTTTAGCGTCGGGTACTCGCGGGTTAACTGCTGCGCCAGCGTGATGCCGTCGATATCAGGAAGATCGAAATCAACCAGGGCGGCATTATACTGGGCGTCTTGCTGCAGTTGCGTTAGCGCGGCAGCGGCATTGTCGACAGCGGTGACTTGAGCGCCATTGAGAGTGAGCATTTCCGCGCTGATGCGTTGCGTGAGAGGATTATCCTCAATAAGCAGTAAGCGCAAACCCTGCAACGACAGAGAACGTGGAACGGATTTCGCTACCGGCATCGCACCAGGCCGAAGTGGCAGACGTAAACGAAAGCAGCTTCCGACTCCTGGTGTGCTGGTGACACTTAATTCACCTTGCATCGCCTGCGCGAGGCTGGCGCTGATAGTGAGCCCAAGCCCGGTTCCTCCACGTTTACCGCTTACCTGAACAAACGGCTGAAAAATATCGTGCTGGCGAGCAGGATCAATTCCGCATCCCGTATCTTCAACCTCAATATACCAGTCTTGTTCTTCACGCCGACTACGCAGGATGATGTGTCCCCGATCGGTAAAGCGTAGTGCGTTGTTTAATAAGTTAGTAATGATTTGCCGGATGCGGCGCGGATCGCCGCGCAGGGAATCGGGTATATCGTCGGCAAAATCCGCAACCAGTTTGACCGGGCGACCGGCAACGCGGCCGTGCATGAGCTGAAGCGTACTTTCCAGCAACGGTTTGGGCTCAAAGGGTTCATCGCCGATCGCCACATTTTTTCCGCCCGCTTCGATGGCGGAATAGTCGAGGATATCGTTGAGTATGGTCAGCAGCGACTCGCCAGAGTCGGTGATTGCGTGCAGATTCTCCTGGTGCTGCGCCAGTGCAGGATTCTCTGAGAGCAATTGCGCAGTCCCGAGGATCCCATACAGCGGGGTGCGTATTTCATGGCTCATCGCGGCAAGAAACGCCGATTTTGCCTGGTTGGCTTTCTCGGCTTCAGCACGCGCGTGTCGGTGTTCCGACACCATAGAACGCAGCTCGGCTGTACGAGCTTTAACCTGAGCGGCCAGATGTTCGCGATGGCTATTGAGGGCGTGCACGCTGCCACGAAATGCATCCATCAACCGCCCAATGGTATCCAGTTCGCGAACGCCTGCGGTTTCCGGAAATGGGGAATCAATATCGCCTTCAAGCAAACGCTGTAACGCCTGGGTTTGCTGCGCCAACGGGCGCGTGACTGAGCGATAAACCACGCGCCAAAGAATAATAATCAACAGGCACAATGATACTGCGCCTAACAGCAGCAGCAGCGTTTGCCCGCGCTGGCTGGCCTGTTTGAGATGCGCCAGCCCGGTCTGATTGCGTTGGCCAATGGTTTCCACCAATTGACTGACTTCGCTGCTAAAGCGGGTAAATTGCTCAATATTGTTCTGCGATAAAATCTGTAAGCGGGTGGTGATGTCATTATCCTGACGATACAGGGCCAGCAGCTCGACATAACGGCCAATTGTATTCACGGCATCGGCAACCTGAGTGCGTACCACCGGATCTTCAATGCGTATTTGTCGGCGGTGCAGCACTCTGACTGCAGCATTCAACTGAGTTTCCAGCGCCGCCAGGTTATTCTGCGCCTGGTTATTCCCCAGATTCATCACCATTTGCTGCACGCGAAGCGCGCTCAGCCGCAGTTCATTCATCTGGTTATAATATTCCAGATCGATATCGATAAGCCTGTCGAGAGCGTTTTCTGCCGCTTTACCCTGATGACTCTCAATTAAATCATAAATGCTTGCCTGCGTGGCACCTGCCGAGGTGGCGGCATTGCTGGCCTGACCGCGCGCCATTTCGGCAACGTCGGCGGTAGCCTCAACCAGTTTTTGGCTGAGCTGTTGCTGTTGATCGCGTAGTCTCAGACGTTCACCAACCATTTCTCCCTGATGGCTTAACGACTGGGCGATCTCTTTTTCCTGCTGTTCAATAGCTGAGGTGTCAAAACCCTGTTCGCGAAGGGTTTTTAATAATGCGGTTATTTTCAGGCTTTGGGCGGTTAACATGCGCCCCTGCGCCAGCCACATATTTTCATTATCTGCGGTGGTCAGATTCTGCGCGGAAAACAGTTCCCAGGCGCTGGCTTCGCTGAGCTGGCGCGCCATGTCCATAGTCGGGATCAGGGCCTGGGTATTGGCCTGCTCAACCTGACTGACAAAACGCAGGTTATACCAGCCTACCAGCGTACTCATGAGGGTCAGTGTCGCCATCAGCGCGAAGCCTATCCACAGTCGTTTGGTCAGAGATAAATTCACGGTCTGGTCGCCACAGATTAAAAAGGTTGAGTCCGAAAGAGGAATGCAACTAGGATAAAGCCTTATCAATGTTGAGGCTATCATGCGCGTATTGGTTTTCCTGCTGATCACACTTTTTCCCGGCTTAAGTCATGCGGCCGGGTCCGCACTGCTGCGCTGGCAGGACACCCGGCAGGCAGTTTCGGGGACGCAGACGGACCTTACTGCAAGCAAAGTCTGGAAACTGTGCGCGTTATATCCCAGCCTGAAGGATTCCTACTGGCTTTCCGTGAATTACGGCATGCTTGAGGCGGCAAAAAAATATGGAGTAAGCCTGAAGGTGTTCGAGGCGGGAGGGTATCGCCAGTTCGACACACAAAAAACACAAATCGCCCAGTGCCAGCAATGGGGCGCGGATGCCATTTTATTGGGCAGCAGCACAACGACTTTTCCGGATTTGCAGGCGCAGGTTGGTACGCTGCCGGTTATTGAGGTAGTGAATGCTCTCCATGATGCGGCGGTAAAAGCCCGGGTGGGGGTTCCATGGTTCCAGATGGGTTACCAGCCAGGCCGCTATCTGGTTAAGTGGAGCGCGGGCAAACCGTTAAAGGTCTTATTATTGCCTGGGCCTGATGATGCCGGAGGCAGTCGTGAGATGGTGGATGGATTCCGCCAGGCGATTGCTGGCAGTCAGGTGCAGATTGTGGATGTGGCGTTGGGAGACAATGATATTGAAGTTCAGCGCAACCTGTTGCAGGAGATGCTGGAGCGTCACCCGGATGTCGACGTGGTTGCGGGTACGGCTATTGCTGCGGAAGCGGCGATGGGGGAGAGGCGCAATCAGGGCGCGCCGTTAACCGTTGTCTCATTTTATCTTTCGCATCAGGTGTATCGCGGGCTTAAACGCGCAAGAATCATTATGGCTGCCAGCGATCAAATGGTCTGGCAAGGTGAACTGGCGATTCAACAGGCCATCAGGGTGTTACAAGGGCAGCCGGTGCCGGAAAATATCAGCCCACCGATCCTGATACTCACCCCGAAAAATGCCGACAGCCAGCATATTAAGCACTCGCTGTCACCCGGCGGATTCCGTCCTGTGTATCAGTACACGTCAGCTGCTAAAAAGTAGCCTTCCCCGTGCTGCGTTACCAGTAAATCAGCCCGCAGCTTGTGGCGTAAACGGCGGATCAGTACGTCCACGGTGCGTAAGTCAGGATTGTCTACCCGTCGTGCTGACAGCATGCGCAGTAAACGTTCGCGACTGAGAATTTCCCCTGGATTGGTAACAAAAGCGACCAGCATTTCATACTCGGCGCGGGTGAGTTTGATTGCCTCATCGCCCAGTTCCAGGGTATGGCGGGAAACGTTCAGACAATATCCGGCAAACTGATAGCAGTTGTCTTTGGTCTCCGGTTGCGCCTGGCGGGCAAGGTCGATACGCCAAAGCAAATTTTTCACCCGTACCACCAGTTCACGTAGCTCCAGCGGCTTAGTGACATAATCATCGGCCCCCATTTCCAGGCCAACGATACGGTCAATTTGGTCACAGCGACCCGTCACCAGAATGATCCCCACCGTCGAGCGTTCACGCAGAGCGCGGGTTAGCATTAAGCCATTTTCATCCGGGAGGTTGATATCTAACAGAATGAGATCGACTGCGTGCTGCGACATGATTTCACGTAGGCCAGCACCGCTGGCTGCGACCGAGACCTGATAACCTTCCTGTTCAAAATAGGCCTGTAACCGTGCCTGTGTAACGGGCTCATCCTCAACAATGACAATGTGATGCGACATCCTGTTTGCTGTCTCTTTCTGTTCATATCTGTTCACATTGTGCCGTAAGCCATTCATCATGACCAGTGTTGCCGTTCATATTTGCGAAATAAGATCCTCTGTAACTAAACCATAAAAATACAGGGGCTATTATGCGGAAACTATGGAGGGCGCTGCTCAGACCGAGCGCACGTTGGTCAGTGTTAGCGCTGGTGGTCATCGGGATTGTGGTCGGTATCGCGCTGATCGTCTTGCCGCACGTGGGTATTAAATTAACCAGTTCAACCGAATTTTGCGTGAGTTGCCACAGCATGCAGCCGGTTTACGAAGAATATAAACAGTCAGCGCATTTTCAGAATGCCTCCGGGGTGCGCGCAGAGTGTCATGATTGCCACATTCCATCAGATATCCCAGGCATGGTGAAACGTAAGCTGGAAGCGAGTAACGATATTTACCAGACCTTTGTTGCCCACTCTATTGATACTCCTGAAAAATTCGAGGCCAAGCGCGCCGAGCTGGCGGAGCGTGAATGGGCGCGAATGAAGGAGAACAACTCCGCAACTTGTCGTTCCTGTCATAACTATGACGCGATGGATCATGCGAAACAGCATCCTGAAGCCGCGCGCCAGATGAAGATTGCGGCTAAGGATAATCAATCTTGTATCGACTGCCATAAAGGTATTGCGCATCAGCTTCCCGATATGAGCAGCGGTTTCCGCAAGCAGTTTGACCAGTTACGCGCCAATGCAAACGACGACGGCGATACGCTCTACTCTCTGGACATCAAACCTATCTATGCCGCCAAGGGTGATAAAGAACCTGCAGGTTCACTGCTGCCCGCTTCGGAAGTGAAAGTGTTAAAGCGTGACGGCGACTGGCTGCAAATTGAAATTGTGGGCTGGACTGAGAGTGACGGACGTCAGCGCGTGCTGGCGCAATTGCCGGGCAAGCGCATTTTTGTGGCCTCTATTCGCGGCGACATCCAGCAGCACGTGAAAACGCTGGAGCAAACCACCGTTGCAGAAACGAACACGCAATGGAGCAAGCTGCAGGCCACCGCCTGGATGCAGAAGGGCGATATGGTCAACGACATTAAGCCTATCTGGGCTTATGCCGATTCGCTCTATAACGGAACCTGTAATCAGTGCCACGGCGCGCCTGAGAAAGAGCATTTTGACGCCAACGGCTGGATTGGCACGTTGAACGGCATGATTGGCTTTACCAGTCTGGACAAACGTGAAGAACGTACCTTGCTGAAATACTTGCAGATGAATGCCTCTGACACCTCGGAAAAGCCGCATGGCGATAAAGGAGAAAGCAATGAAAAATAACGATCTCTTTCAGGCTTCTCGCCGACGTTTTCTGCTGCAGTTGGGCGGTTTGACTGTAGCCGGTATGTTAGGACCTTCTCTGCTCACACCGCGTAGCGCCAACGCCGCAGAGGTGCAGGGCGCTGGCGTAAAAGAGGGGATCCTGACCGGATCTCACTGGGGGGCAATCCGCGCCACCGTAGTTGATGGTCGGTTTATTGAGGCCAAACCGTTTGAACGCGATAAGTATCCGTCAAAAATGATCGCTGGACTGCCGGATCACGTGCATGGTAACGCGCGTATTCGCTATCCAATGGTCCGCGTTGATTGGTTGCGTAAACGTCATCAGAGCGATACCACGCAGCGTGGAGATAATCGCTTTGTGCGCGTTTCGTGGGATGAAGCGCTGGATTTCTTCTACCAGGAGCTGGAACGCATTCAGAAGACCTATGGCCCAAGCGCGCTGCTGACAGCCAGCGGCTGGCAATCTACCGGCATGTTCCACAATGCTTCCGGGATGCTGGCACGTGCCATTGCGCTGCATGGTAACAGCGTGAGCACTGGGGGCGACTATTCTACCGGTGCGGCTCAGGTCATTCTGCCGCGCGTGGTAGGGTCAATGGAGGTATATGAGCAGCAGACTTCCTGGCCGCTGGTGCTGCAAAACAGCAAAACGATTGTGCTGTGGGGCTCCGATCTGATTAAAAACCAGCAGGCGAACTGGTGGTGTCCGGATCATGATGTCTATGAATACTACGAGCAACTGAAGGATAAGGTAGCGCGTGGTGAGATTTCGGTCATCAGCGTTGACCCGGTCGTCACCTCAACGCATGACTATCTGGGCCGCGACAAGGTTAAGCACATTGCCGTGAACCCGCAGGCCGATGTGCCGCTACAGCTGGCGCTCGCACACACGCTCTATACCGAGAAGCTCTACGACCAACATTTCCTTGATACCTACTGTGTTGGGTTTGAGCAGTTTCTGCCTTATCTGCTGGGTGACAGTGACGGACAGCCTAAAGATGCCCAGTGGGCGGAAAAACTATGTGGTATCGATGCCGACACAATCCGTGAACTGGCGCGGCAGATGGCGAGCGGAAGAACGCAGATTATCGCCGGCTGGTGCGTCCAGCGTATGCAGCATGGGGAACAGTGGGCGTGGATGATCGTGGTGCTGGCCTCGATGCTCGGACAAATCGGTTTACCCGGCGGCGGCTTTGGCTTTGGCTGGCACTATAACGGTGCGGGAACGCCGGGGCGTAAAGGGATTATCCTGAGCGGTTTTTCTGGCTCCACCACCGTGCCTCCTGTCCATGACAGCACCGATTATAAGGGCTATAGCAGCACCATCCCGATCGCGCGTTTTATCGATGCGATTCTGGAGCCGGGCAAAAACATTAACTGGAACGGCAAAACCGTCAAGTTGCCGCCGTTGAAGATGTGCGTTTTTGCCGGGACCAACCCTTTCCATCGTCACCAGCAGATCAATCGTATTATTGAGGGCTGGCGTAAGCTGGAAACGGTTATCGCCATTGATAATCAATGGACCTCGACTTGTCGATTCGCTGACATCGTATTGCCCGCGACGACCCAGTTTGAGCGTAACGATCTCGACCAGTATGGCAACCACTCCAACCGTGGCATTATCGCCATGAAACAGCTGGTGCAGCCACAATTTGAAGCGCGTAATGATTTCGATATTTTCCGCGATCTCTGCCGCCGTTTTAATCGTGAAGAAGCGTTCACCGAAGGGCTGGATGAGATGGGCTGGTTGAAACGGATCTGGCAGGAAGGAAGCCAGCAGGGGAAAGGGCGTGGTGTTCATCTTCCGGCTTTTGATGTTTTCTGGAATCAGCAAGAGTACGTTGAATTCGAACATCCGCAGATGTTTGTACGTCATCAGGCCTTCCGCGAAGATCCCGACCTTGAGCCGCTCGGCACGCCGAGCGGTTTAATCGAGATTTTCTCCAAAACCATTGCCGATATGCAGTATGACGACTGCCAGGGGCATCCGATGTGGTTCGAGAAAATCGAACGCTCACACGGTGGACCCGGTTCGCAGCGTTGGCCGCTGCATTTGCAATCCGTGCACCCGGATTTCCGTCTGCACTCGCAGCTTTGTGAGTCTGAAGCGCTGCGTAAGCATTATGCGGTAAGTGGTAAAGAGCCGGTGTTTATCAACCCGCAGGATGCCAGCGTCAGAGGAATTCACAATGGCGATATTGTCCGTGTGTTTAACGCACGTGGACAAGTACTGGCCGGGGCGGTTGTCTCCGACCTCTACTCGCCGGGTGTGGCGCGTATTCATGAAGGTGCGTGGTACGATCCTGATAACGGCGGGGAAACCGGAGCGCTGTGTAAATACGGCAATCCGAACGTGTTAACGATCGATATTGGCACGTCTCAGCTGGCGCAGGCGACCAGCGCCCATACTACGCTGGTGGAAATTGAGAAATACACCGGCAAAGTGGATAACGTGACGGCGTTCAGCGGCCCGATCAAAATGGTGGCGCAGTGCGAATATGTTCCGGCAGAGAAGGTGACGTCATGACGAAACACTCTTCCCTGACAACAGAACAAATGGCCTGTGTGTACGCCTGGCTGGCGCAGCTGTTTTCCCGGGAGCGTGACGATGAAAGCCTGGCGCTTTTACAGTCCAGCGAAATGGCGGATTGGTTCGCGGTGTTAAAAGTTGAACCGTTGCTTGAGGCACAGGTCCTTTTACTGGAGGAAAAAATTGCTGTGCTGAAGGCGCGTGAAGACGCCACTCTGGAACTGGCGGCTGATTTTTGCAGCCTGTTCCTGATGTCGGATAAACACGCGGCGTTACCCTATGCGTCGGCTCATCTTGAAGGCGGGCCGAACTACGGAGTCATTAAACAACTGTTATCCGATGCGGGCATGCAGGTAAGCGATGCGTTTAGTGAGTCAGCCGATCATGTGGCTATTTTTATTGAATTGCTGAGCCATTTGCACTTTTCTCTGGGAGAGTCGGAGCTAAACCCTCAGCGTGTTGATGCGTTACGCAGAGAGACGCTGACGGGGTTGTTACGCTGGTTACCGGACTTCACCGCCAAATGCTGTCGGTATGATGCCTTTGGTTTTTACGGCGCGTTAAGTCAGCTGTTGCTGGCTTTGGTCAGGCTGGATAATCAGAGCTGAGAGCAGCATATCCGGAGGTAATGAATTTGTTGCCTCCGTCGTATTGCTACGTTCACCTTATGTTTTTCACTTCTCTGAAACGATACTGCCTGTGAACGTGTTAAGGGTACTATCGCCGTACCCTTAACAATCCCGGCCTTACGGAAACACGTCGGCAATTTTCAGCCGGACCAGTCCACACCTGACCTCCTACGCTTTTATTTGAAAATCGCTGAACAGCAAAACAAATTTAACTGGAAATCAGGGCGTTGAAGCGATGACCTCGTTACGGCTGTTCCACTCTCAGTTATTTCCAGGGTCATTCATCTTCGTGAACTGAATGGCATTAGCACATTCGCTCCCATTTTACTCATCTCACCGCACAACCAGCACCGGACATTTCGCATGGCGTACCACGGCTGCTGCCGTTGAACCCAGCAGATAAGTGCTAAAACCGGGTTTATGTGAGGCGATGATAATAAGCTCGGCGTCTACTGATTCCGCCAGTTTGAGGATCTGATCCTTTGGCGGGCCGTAAACGACATGAGTTTGACTCCTGCCTGCAGGAATATTGAACTGCTTAACAATCTCTTCAAGTTTTTCGCTGGCCTTGGCCTGCAGACCACTTCTATCCGGGAATTCAGTTGAATAGGCCAGCCCCAGCGAGGCATAAAACGGAACGGTAGGAATAACGGCTAAAAAGTGGACCTTCGCGGTTTTGGCATGCGCCTGGACCTGTGGAACAACATGGCGGGTTAAATCGGTTTCAGAGATATCAATGGGCACCAGAATTGAGCGATACATATTCACTACCTCCTGTTTGTTTACCTCTCCCCTGAGTGTAGCGAAAGTTGTTTCTGTATAATAAGTGACCAGATCAAGGTTAGGTGCATAAATGTGTTTCAATGAAAGATATGTGCCGCAAATCCTGGCGCGATGTATGTCTGATCAAAACCGCAAGAGGAATATTTTCTTTAACACTCACGATTGCTAAATAGTAAAGGGGGGCGTTTTTTACTTCCCTTCACTATATATTTAATTATATAACGAGTGTTGTTAAGGGGAGAATTTTATCGACGCTACACAGCCATCCATCTTTTATTCTGATTTTTTAATTATCAATAGATTAATAAACCTTAAGTGTAGATTAAAATTCTGATTTTAAACTAAATTTGGTATTTGCATTTCGTTCTCATTAAATATGCGAGTCCCTTCAAACTTAACCGCATGCTAATTCTCATTTCTCTCTTCAGTTGATGAATATCAATAAGCAGCTGCTTTTGGATAATTATTGTCTACCTATAAAAGGGTATTCGTCTTGTGGGAATAAAAGATGAGAAAAATAAATAAAACAATCCTCTGGACGATGCTGCTGTGCGTTGTTCTGGGGGGCATTATTGTATTGGCTGGGCAATGGACATTACACAAAACTTCGAGCACGGAATTCTGTTTGTCTTGCCATACGATGCAGGCCCCCTATGAGGAATATACCGGCTCGGTTCACTTCCAGAATCAGAAAGGCATTCGCGCAGAGTGCGCGGATTGTCATATCCCGCAAGGGGGACTGGACTACCTGGTGGCTAAGCTGCGGGCCTCAAAAGATGTTTACCATCAGTTCATAACCAAAAAGATCGATACTCCGGAAAAATATGAAGAACACCGTCTGGAGATGGCGCAAACCGTCTGGGCCCAGCTTAAGGCAAGTGATTCTGCGACCTGCCGGAGCTGTCACAGCATGGACGCGATGGACCTTGCCGCACAGAGTGCGGATGCCCAGAAAATGCACAAAATGGGCATCACAGAAAAGCAAACCTGTATTGATTGCCACAAAGGGGTCGCCCACTTCCCACCCGAAGTCAAAATGGATGACAGCGCGCTCAAAGGGCTTGAAGCGCAGTCAGCCTCCACTCCAGCTTCGGCAACTGAGCTTTATGCCGTAAGCAATACCGCGCTGGGCGATCTGGGAACCGTTTACCCGGCAACACAAATGCAGGTTCTGAAAACAACGGACAATACGCGACTGGTTGAGATTCGTGGTAGCCAGATGCAGGGAAGTGAACAGGTCATTTACTACGCGGCAGGACAGCGTTTGATTCTTGCCAGCCTGAGTGAAAAAGGTCAGCAGTCGCTGAAGATTCTCTCCGACTGGAAAAAAGATGATTACGGTAATGCCTGGCGAGATGTCGTGCTGCAGGGCGAATGGAGCGGTTCGGCCCTCGCCAGCCGCGAGCCTATGTGGGATTACGCACGCAAACTCGACAATGTGTACTGCGCGGGCTGTCATGCGCCAATTCCGGCGAATCATTTCACGCTCAACGCCTGGCCTTCAGTGGCAAAAGGGATGGGTGCTCGTACCAATATCAGTGAAAACGAACTGGATATCCTGAGCCGTTACTTCCAGTACAACGCTAAAGACATGAATAAATAAGCGATAAATCAGGAGAAATCATGAAACTCACAAGACGTGACTTTATCAAGACGGCTGGCGCGGCAACCGGAACCATGGCGATTTCTTCGGTGATCCCAATGCCAGCCTGGGCCGAAGGTCAAAATGGCGGAGCGATCCTGACGGCAGCCCGTTGGGGCGCGGTATACGTAGAAGTAAAAGACGGCAAAGTGGTTTCCTCAAAAGGTGCATTGCCTAAGACGGTGCCGAACTCGCTACAGCAAACCGCACCGGATCAGGTCCATACCAATATCCGCGTAAAATATCCGATGGTGCGCAAAAGCTATCTGGAAAACCCGGGTAAAGCGGATGGTAAACGTGGAAACGATCCCTTCGTGCGGGTTAGCTGGGAGCAGGCGCTGAAGCTCATTCATGAGCAGCATAGCCGGATCCGTAGCAGCTATGGCCCGTCCTCAATATTTGCCGGTTCTTATGGCTGGCGCTCCAGCGGGGTTCTGCATAAAGCGCAAACCTTACTGCAACGCTATATGAGCATGGCGGGTGGCTACGCCGGTCATACCGGAGATTATTCAACCGGGGCCGCGCAGGTGATCATGCCTTACGTTGTGGGATCGGTTGAAGTTTATGAACAGCAAACCACCTGGCCGATGGTGCTAGAGCACAGTCAGGTCGTGGTGCTGTGGGGGATGAACCCGCTAAACACCCTCAAGATTGCCTGGAGCAGCACGGATGAACAGGGGATTGAATACTTTAATCTGCTGAAGAAATCAGGCAAAAGTGTCATTGCCATCGACCCGATGCGTTCTGAAACCATCGAATTCTTTGGTGATAATGCCACCTGGATTGCGCCACATATGGGGACCGATGTGGCGATGATGCTGGGGATCGCCCATACACTGGTGAAGAAAAATCTCCACGACAAAGCCTTCCTGGAAAAATACACCACCGGATACCCGCAGTTTGAAGAGTATTTACTCGGCAAGAGCGACAAAATAGAGAAAACCGCCGAGTGGGCTTCCGGCGTGTGCGGCGTACCCGCTGAGCAACTGGAGAAGCTGGCGGAAATTTTCTCCAGCAATAAAACGATGCTCATGGCGGGTTGGGGGATTCAGCGCCAGCAATATGGTGAGCAAAAACACTGGATGCTGGTAACGCTGGCGGCGATGCTGGGGCAAATTGGTACCGAAGGCGGCGGCTTCGGGTTCTCGTATCACTATTCCAACGGCGGTAACCCAACACGCACCGGTGGGGTATTGCCAGCCATCTCCGCCAAAATTGAAGGCGGGTCATCAGCGGGCAACGACTGGGCGGTTTCCGATGCGGTGACCAGCCTGCCGGTAGCGCGAATTGTTGAAGCGCTGGAAAACCCTGGCGGCAAATATCAGCATAACGGTAAAGAGCAAACTTTCCCGGATATCAAAATGATCTGGTGGGCGGGCGGCGCTAACTTTACCCATCATCAAGATACCAACCGCTTAATCAAAGCCTGGCAGAAGCCTGAGCTGGTTGTCATCTCTGAGTGCTACTGGACCGCAGCGGCCAAACACGCCGATATTGTTCTGCCGATCACCACGTCGTTCGAGCGCAACGATCTGACCATGACCGGTGACTATAGTAACCAGCATCTGGTACCGATGAAGCAGGTCATCGCGCCGCAGTTTGAAGCACGTAGCGACTTTGACGTATTTGCCGATCTGTCTGAGATGCTCAAGCCGGGAGGAAAAGCGGTTTATACCGAGGGCAAAGACGAAATGGCGTGGCTGAAGCAGTTCTATGATGTCGCGCAAAAAGCCGCCCGTGCCCAGCGCGTCGCCATGCCTCAGTTCAATGCGTTCTGGGAGCAGAACAAACTGATTGAAATGCGTGAGAATGAAAAGAACAACAAATATGTGCGCTACGCAGAATTCCGCAGCGATCCGGTGATGAATGCACTCGGAACGCCGAGTGGTAAGATAGAAATCTACTCGAAAACGATTGAAGGCTATCAGTACAAAGACTGCCCGCCGCATGCGTCATGGATTGAACCGGATGAGTGGAAAGGAACGGCGGATAAGGATCAGCTGCAGCTACTGACGGCGCATCCGGCACATCGTCTGCACAGTCAGTTGAACTACGCGTCGTTGCGTAAAGAGTACGCGATTGCTGACCGGGAGCCGGTAACAATTCACCCGGATGATGCGAAAGCCAGGGGCATTGTTGAGGGCGATCTGGTACGCGTATGGAATGCGCGTGGCCAGGTGCTGGTTGGCGCCCACGTCAGTGATGGCATCAAACCGGGAATCATCTGTATCCATGAAGGCGCCTGGCCGGATATCGAAAACGGCATCTGCAAAAACGGCGGCGCGAACGTGCTGACGGCGGATATCCCGACGTCAAGGCTGGCGAATGGCTGTGCGGGGAATACCAGTCTGGTATACGCAGAAAAATTCACCGGTGAAGCACCAAAACTCACTGTTTTTGATGAACCCGCAATCGTCACTATTTAATGGTGGTTGATAAACGGGAACCGAAAGGTTCCCGTTTTTTATTGCTGCTTTGGCAATGTTTACTGTCGTTACTCTGCCAGCACAATGACATCTCCCGTTGCCGGGGCGTCAGATCCCGGTAGCCACAAGCGTCCCCACGAACCGGTGCAATGACAGCCGAGCAGCTTTTCCGGTTGCTGTTGCTTAATAAACTTTCGCGTCCGCCATAGTTTAGCGGGGGAGGCTGCGCGTAAATGGAATCCGCCGATGACGGCGTAAATTTTGTTAACGCCGGTGATGTTTTGGCAATGGCGTACGATATTCTCAATTCCCCGATGCCCGCAGCCGGTAATGATGACTAATCCGCGTTCAGATTTATAAATCAATACGCCTTCATCGCTGATGTAATCCGGTTGAGGCGTTTTCTTACTAATAACGCCATAGGCCTGCGGAGTGGGAACGCTAATTTCCCCGGACCATAAAAATCGATCGCTAATAGCCAATGGTTTGCGGGTGTATTCCATCACAAGTCGAGAGTAGTCGTTATCGCGGGAGAGTTTTTTTATTTTTCGCGGCGTTCCCGCAAGAGTGATTGAGGCGTAACGCTCACAGGCGATTTGAGGATGGCAAATAACACGACTGTTATCCGCAAGCCACGGCACGCCGCCACAATGATCGTAATGGCCGTGCGAAAGCACCACGGCGTCAAGCTGCGATAAATCAACCCCCATTTGCGCGGCGTTAAGTATGAAGCTGTCGTCCGGCCCGGTATCAAACAGTATGGTGGTGGTTTTATCCTGAACCAACAGACTGAGTCCAGGCTTTGCCCGTAATGATTTATCTGCGCCAGTCGCGCGCCGGTTTTCAAGCAATACCGTGAGGGTTAAAGCCACATCTGACTCCAGTATTAAAATGGCATACTTTAGCTCAGGGTTATTGTGAGCGCTGTGATCGCAGCGCTCTTTAGCGTTATCTGTTACTGCACACAGTTTGCCTGTGCGCGGTGTTTTTCCGCCTGCTGCTCATGGGCATAGGAATGACCATTATTCATCGACTGATGTACTACCATCGCTTTTTCATGTTCATTCATTTGTGAGAATGATTGTGCGTGGGGTGACGTTTCTGCTGCATTAACGCCAGCAGAGATAAAAAACGCGATAGCGAAAAAAGAGGATATCTTGTTCATCATATTTCTCCTGTATGGGTTTACGGAAGAAATTATAAAGAGCGAGGACAGTCAGTGACGTGACAGGATTATGACGGTTGTGTCAGAGAATAAGGATGACGCCGAAACGTCATCACCAGGAATTATACTGCGTGCTTGGGTAGCGTCAGAATAAAGCGGGTGGAGCGGGCATCGGAGGTGACCGCCACTTTTCCTTGATGGGCGATGACAATTGATTTCACAATCGCCAGCCCAATACCGCTGCCTTCACCTTTACGCTGGCGTGAAGGGTCTACCCGGTAAAATCGGTCAAAGAGTCGGGGGAGATGCTGAGGGGGGATTGGGGGGCCGGGATTTTCCACGACTATCTGGACCTGGTCATCCGCGTCTTTCACTCGCACGGTGACCGACTCGCCTTTTGGCGTGTAGCGCAGGGCGTTTGAAAGTAGATTACTCACCGCCCGGCGTAGCATTAACGGGTCGCCTGAAACCCAGCATGCGCGTCCTTCAAAACGTAAGCCGACCTCGCGCTCTTCTGCCCAGGCTTCGAAAAAGTCGAACACTTTCCCCACCTCATCAGCCAGATTCAGCGCTGTCTTCTCCGGGATTAGCTGATTATTGTCCGCCTGCGCCAGAAACAGCATGTCACTGACCATTTTCGACATACGACCAAATTCTTCGAGATTGGAATACAGCACGTCTTCCAGCTCTTTTTGGCTGCGGGTCTGGCTGAGCGCAATTTCCGTTTGTGTGACCAGATTGGTGATGGGGGTGCGGATCTCATGGGCAATATCCGCCGAGAAATTCGACTGACGTTTAAATACGTCCTCGATACGCTCGATCATGTGATTAAACGAACTGACCAGTTGTTCCAGTTCAATAGGCACAGCCTGCGGATCGAGACGCACATCGAGATCTTTCGAGGTGATATTTTGGATGCGGCGACTGACGTTACGGATCGGTTCATGACCTTTGTACACGGCGAACAGCACGATAAAAACAATCATCATGCTAATTAGCGATGCCGTCATAATCAGTTTGTTTTTCAGGTCGTTAATATAGTGCAAATGAAAGTCTATCGATAACGCCAGATACAGCGTATACGCCGCTTTTCCATCAGCAAGCTGTCCTACCGGCAGGCGAATCATTCGCCAGTTCGACGACGTTTTCTGTCCATGAAGATGTTGGGATGTTTGTAGCGTTGGGCCAGAGATAATAAAAACATCACTGACATGGGCATTTTTATCCGGCTTTGCGCTGGCGATAAATTGCCGGAGATCCGGGGCATTGGGCGAATGAAAAATAGCCTTCTGATTGCTATCTTCCAGCGAAATAATGACGTTCGAGTAACCTGCTACCACGTTTTTTAGCGTTTCCAGACGACGTGATTCTGGCTCATTGGGTTGGTTAATAATTCGCTCCAGCGTGGCGCTGATCTGTTGTAAATCATTAATGTCCTGTTCGGCGAAATGGACCTTAACAGAGTGGATCATTATCCATGCAAAGGCGAAAAATGAAGCGATGGTCGCCAGGCTGATAAAAAAGGTCAGTCGTGTTGCCAGCGAAAAAGGGCGTCGCCATCGTTTACCGCGCATCGGGAACCTCAAGCATATAGCCCACACCGCGCACGGTCTGAATCAGTTTTGGCTCAAAGTCGTTATCAATTTTGGCGCGCAGACGCTTCACGGCGACGTCGATGGCATTGGTATCACTGTCAAAATTCATGTCCCAGACCTGGGAGGCTATCAGCGAGCGGGGTAACACTTCCCCCTGATGGCGCAGAAAAAACTCAAGCAGGGTAAACTCTTTGCTGGTCAGGGTGATGCGTGTACCGCTACGGATGACTTTTCTGCTCACCAGATCAACTATTAAATCTGCGACCTGAAACTGGCTTTCGACGATCACCGCCGCGCCCCGGCGCAGCAGCGTTCTGACCCGCGCCAGCAGCTCAGCGAAGGCGAACGGTTTAACCAGGTAATCATCCGCGCCGAGCTCCAGACCTTTAACCCGATGTTCAATGGTGCCCAGCGCGGTGAGAAGAAGAATGGGCATCCCTTTGTTGGCGGAACGCAGCATCCGCACGATATCCCAGCCGTTTACGTCCGGCAGCATGATGTCGAGTATGAGCAGGTCGTAATCGCCGGTCATCGCAAGATGGTACCCGTTCAGGCCGTTATCCGCTAAATCCACGACAAAACCCGCCTCCGTCAGGCCTTTCGTCAGGTATTCACCGGTTTTTTTCTCATCTTCGACTATCAAAACCTTCATCGTATTCTCCTTCACGCACAGGGTGTGCGAACTTTCAATTCTAGGGATGCGGGATCGGATAGCAAACGGTTATTGGGAAAATGACAGTTTTGTCATTTTCCTGTCACCGCTTAAACAGAGTCGTTTCGTTAAAGTACAACACTATAAATTCCCACTTATTTCAGGGTCATCAGTCCGGTCAGGACGAGAAGAACTATGAGCAAATTTAAGCTTCTTACCCTCAGCGCGATATTCATTCTCGCCGGTTGTTCATTGGCTCCAGAATATCAGCGCCCGGCGTTGCCGGTACCGCAACAATTCTCCTTGAGCCAGAATGCCCTGATTTCTGCACCGATGGGATATCAGGACACGGGGTGGCGGACTTTCTTCGTTGACTCACAGGTAAAGGCGCTGATTGGCGAGGCGCTGGTCAACAACCGCGATCTACGTATGGCTGTGCTGAAAGTTCAGGAGGCGAGAGCGCAATATGGGGTCACGGACGCCGATCGCTACCCGCAAATGGTGATGCTGCCAACTTACTGATTTAGTGTATGATGGTGTTTTTGAGGTGCTCCAGTGGCTTCCATTTCCATCAGATGTCCTTCCTGCTCCGCTACTGAAGGCGTGGTGCGTAACGGCAAAAGCACTGCCGGACATCAGCGCTATCTCTGCTCTCACTGCCGTAAAACATGGCAACTGCAGTTCACTTACACCGCTTCTCAACCCGGTACGCACCAGAAAATCATTGATATGGCCATGAATGGCGTTGGATGCCGGGCAACAGCCCGCATTATGGGCATTGGCCTCAACACGATTTTACGTCACTTAAAAAACTCAGGCCGCAGTCGGTAACCTCGCGCATACAGCCGGGCAGTGACGTCATCGTCTGCGCGGAAATGGACGAACAGTGGGGCTATGTCGGGGCTAAATCGCGCCAGCGCTGGCTGTTTTACGCGTATGACAGGCTCCGGAAGACGGTTGTTGCGCACGTATTCGGTGAACGCACTATGGCGACGCTGGGGCGTCTTATGAGCCTGCTGTCACCCTTTGACGTGGTGATATGGATGACGGATGGCTGGCCGCTGTATGAATCCCGCCTGAAGGGAAAGCTGCACGTAATCAGCAAGCGATATACGCAGCGAATTGAGCGGCATAACCTGAATCTGAGGCAGCACCTGGCACGGCTGGGACGGAAGTCGCTGTCGTTCTCAAAATCGGTGGAGCTGCATGACAAAGTCATCGGGCATTATCTGAACATAAAACACTATCAATAAGTTGGAGTCATTACC
>NZ_JAOWIE010000043.1:0-224649 GCF_030332265.1 Citrobacter sp. Cu231
ATGTGCGAACTCGATATTTTACACGACTCTCTTTACCAATTCTGCCCCGAATTACACTTAAAACGACTCAACAGCTTAACGTTGGCTTGCCACGCCTTACTTGACTGTAAAACTCTCACTCTTACCGAACTTGGCCGTAACCTGCCAACCAAAGCGAGAACAAAACATAACATCAAACGAATCGACCGATTGTTAGGTAATCGTCACCTCCACAAAGAGCGACTCGCTGTATACCGTTGGCATGCTAGCTTTATCTGTTCGGGCAATACGATGCCCATTGTACTTGTTGACTGGTCTGATATCCGTGAGCAAAAACGGCTTATGGTATTGCGAGCTTCAGTCGCACTACACGGTCGTTCTGTTACTCTTTATGAGAAAGCGTTCCCGCTTTCAGAGCAATGTTCAAAGAAAGCTCATGACCAATTTCTAGCCGACCTTGCGAGCATTCTACCGAGTAACACCACACCGCTCATTGTCAGTGATGCTGGCTTTAAAGTGCCATGGTATAAATCCGTTGAGAAGCTGGGTTGGTACTGGTTAAGTCGAGTAAGAGGAAAAGTACAATATGCAGACCTAGGAGCGGAAAACTGGAAACCTATCAGCAACTTACATGATATGTCATCTAGTCACTCAAAGACTTTAGGCTATAAGAGGCTGACTAAAAGCAATCCAATCTCATGCCAAATTCTATTGTATAAATCTCGCTCTAAAGGCCGAAAAAATCAGCGCTCGACACGGACTCATTGTCACCACCCGTCACCTAAAATCTACTCAGTGTCGGCAAAGGAGCCATGGATTCTAGCAACTAACTTACCTGTTGAAATTCGAACACCCAAACAACTTGTTAATATCTATTCGAAGCGAATGCAGATTGAAGAAACCTTCCGAGACTTGAAAAGTCCTGCCTACGGACTAGGCCTACGCCATAGCCGAACGAGCAGCTCAGAGCGTTTTGATATCATGCTGCTAATCGCCCTGATGCTTCAACTAACATGTTGGCTTGCGGGCGTTCATGCTCAGAAACAAGGTTGGGACAAGCACTTCCAGGCTAACACAGTCAGAAATCGAAACGTACTCTCAACAGTTCGCTTAGGCATGGAAGTTTTGCGGCATTCTGGCTACACAATAACAAGGGAAGACTCACTCGTGGCTGCAACCCTGCTTACTCAAAATCTATTCACACATGGTTACGTTTTGGGGAAATTATGAGGGGATCTCTCAGTATTGTGCGCAGTCATCCATTGAAAGCTGTCGCTGTTTTCCAGACCATCCCAGCGGGCTTCTTCCAAAAACTCGAGATAGCGGGCGTTGTTGACGTGCTGATAGACATCAAGATGAAAACCACGGACTTTGATTTGTGTTTGCATAGCGCAGAAACCTTAGGTTGTTTTTATAAGAACATACTTTAGGGTAGAGAGGTCATAACTGGTATGACCTCTATAGTCTGGCAAATTTTCAGCGCTGTGCAAGTTATTAAAGTGTTAAAACTGCCAGGTTACGCTCCACCAGCGAACTGCCCATACCCGGTACCTGCTTTAAGTCCTCCACCGTTTTAAACGGCCCGTACTCCTCACGATAGCTCACAATCGCCTGTGCTTTCTTCAGGCCGACACCGTTCATGACTCGCGCTAAATCCTCCGCGGAAGCGCTGTTGATGCTTACCCTGGTGCCTTCATCGTCGCTTGCCTTAGTCGGCAGTGTGGCTTTGCTTTGTGCCGCCCCTGAGGTCTCCGCTTTAGTTTGTACCGCCTGACTTTTGGCGACAGGCTCTGCAGCCAGTGCGCTTTGAGCCATGCCAGCACAGGTCAATGAAAGGGTGATAAGCAGAGCTTTGATTCCATGTTTCATACTGTTTTCTCCTTGTTTGTTAACAGTGGAATCACGATAGCGAGGTGCAGTACGGCAGACAAACAGCAAATATCAGAATTGGAAAAGGCCGCGAAAGCGGCCTTTGGGGGATACAACTTTTTGCAATTTTTTGCGAGCAGCCTCGGTTATTGCTGCTGATCCAGCGCATCACCGATTTTAATTTTTGCCGCTTTGCGCAGGTTGCTCATTAGCGCTTCGAAGACAATCTGCGCGTTGTTCTGGGTAATCCCCTGTACCATCGCTTTCTTCTGCGCTTCAGGCATAGAACCGGCTTTCACCTCGTCCAGCGCCAGCAGAACAACGTTGCCCTGCATGTCGTTTGCCACGCCGTAGCTCGGTTTATCCTTCGTCGGCAGAGGCAGACTAAACGCAGCCTGGCTCAGCGGATCCTGACCAGTACGGCTCAGGGTTTTCGCTTCACCAAAGCTCAGACCCGCCGCTTTCATGGCTTCATCGCCTTTACCGGCCTTCAGATCCACCAGCAGTTTATCAGCATCCAGCTTCGCCTGTTGCACTGCTTTATTGTGCTTAACAAGCGCAGTTACCTGCTCTTTCACTTCCGCCAGCGGCTTAACGGCTTCGGCTTTGTGCTCTGCAATACGCAGGACAAATGCGCGATCGCCATCCACGGTGATGATGTCAGAGTTGCTGCCAGGCGTTCCGTTCTCGCCAACCAGACCGCCATTGAAAATGATGTCTGAAACAGGTTTGAAATTCAGCTCTTCCGGCAGGCTGTCACGGCTAAACCAGCCCGTTTCAACCGCTTTCACGCCCGCAGCCTGCTCCGCGCCAGCCAGGGATTCATTGTCGTTGCTGGCGGCATCGCTCACTTTCTGCTGCAGCGCATAGTAAGCATCCAGCGCTTTTTCCTGCTTCACTTTCGCCGCAATGTCGTCACGGGCTTCGCTCAGCGGTTTAACCTTCGCAGGCTGTACGTCATCAAGACGCGCAACGAGGAAACCAACGGAAGACTTAATCACGCCAGACAGCTGACCTTTTTCTTTCAGACCGGCACTCTTCAGCTCGTCCGGGGTGGTGGAATCTTCCAGCCATCCCATGTCCCCGCCTTTGCGCGCAGAGATGATGTCAGCAGATTTTTCTTTTGCCAGCGCAGCGAAATCACCACCTTTGTTCAGCGCGTCCAGTACCGCTTTGGCTTCATCTTCCGTTTTGGTCTGAATGATGCTGTAGCGGTTACGCTGCGGCTGCGTGAACTGGTCCTGATGCTGGTCATAGTAAGACTGAATATCAGCATCGCTGGCCGTCTCCTGCATTGCTGCAGCATCCAGCTTGATGTAGCTCACACGGAACTGTTCCGGCGTCATAAAGTTATTTTTATTCTGCTCGTAGTAGCTGGCAACTTCCTGCTCGGTTACAGACTGCTTCGCGGCCAGAGCGTTAACGTCAATTGTCGCCTCGCGCACGATACGCTGCTGTGCAACCAGCGCTGCCAGCTCATCCGTTTCACCTTTGAGCATAAAGTCCGTACCGGCAACGCCGTTAATCAGCTGCTGGGTAGTAAGCTGATTACGTAATGCCTGTGCATACTGATCCGCGGTCATGCCCATCTGATTAACAATCGCGTTGTAGCGGTTGTTATCAAATTTGCCATCGACCTGAAAAGCAGGCGTGGCAAAAATAGCCTGCTTAATCTGATCGTCGCTGATATTGAGCTTAAGCTCGCGGGAATACTGATCCAGCAGCGCTTCGTCAACAAGACGATTCAGCACCTGCTGACGCAGCGTTTTCATGTAGCCTTCGTTCGCGGCCAGCTCGGAGTATTGATCGCCCAGCTGTTGCTGCATGCGGTTACGTTCACTGTTGAACGCATTCTCGAACTGCCCGCGGCTGATCTCCTGGCCATTCACTTTGGCGGCGAAGTTATTGCCCCCGCCAATCAGGTAACCACTCACGCCGGTCAAAATGAACGACACGATAATGATACCGAAAATAATCTTGAGCACGAGACTGTTAGCAGCCGTGCGTAAGCTGTCCATCATGGTGTAACCACACTCCGCTGTAGATGACTATACGCGTTATCTCTCAAGCCGCCTGCGCGTTGACACAACAACGGCGGCAAGGATTTTGAGTATATATGCTTCACGCAGCATAGCGTTTCCTGAACGCTGCGCACAAAGGCCTATTGTGACAAGAAACAGGGGTAATTGTCAGCCCACAACACGTAGAAAGTACCGGAATTACAAATAAAAAAGGCACATCAGTCGATGCGCCCTTGTACTTCGTCACATCCCCAAAGGGGAAATCACTTAGTTTACCGCGTCTTTCAGTGCTTTACCTGCACGGAAGCCCGGTACTTTAGCCGCGGCAATGGTGATCTCTTTACCTGTTTGCGGGTTGCGACCAGTACGGGCAGCACGCTCTTTAACGGCAAAAGTACCAAAACCTACCAGCGCTACGTCATCACCTTCTTTCAGAGATTCGGTAACAGAAGCAATAATTGCATCTAACGCACGTCCAGCCGCAGCTTTAGAGATATCAGCCCCTGCAGCAATTTTGTCGATCAGTTGAGATTTATTCACTCTTCTCTTCCTCTTTATAATTTATATCGCACATGAATCCTTCAAAGTGCGAACGCGCAGCAGTTATATCAGGCCTGCCATGCCCTTACAACACCCGTTAATGATGGCAAGCCCAATCCGTCATCTAAATTAGCTATACAAAAAAAGGCTGGCAAGTCCGAAATGGCCTGCCAGCCCAGTTTTTATTAGTGCTCTTTGCGCGAGGTCACTATTTTGCGGTCACAACCTGCATTCCGGAGGGTTCATTTTGCAACGCGAGAGTCAGTACTTCCTCAATGCGTTTCACCGGATGGATGTCCAGATCGGCAATCACGTTGTCCGGAATCTCTTCCAGGTCACGTTTGTTTTCGTCTGGAATTAAGACCGTTTTAATACCACCACGGTGTGCCGCCAGCAGTTTTTCTTTCAAACCACCGATCGGCAGAACCTGGCCACGCAGGGTGATCTCGCCGGTCATCGCCACGTCGGCGCGGACCGGGTTACCGGTCAGGCAAGAAACCAACGCGGTACACATGGCGATACCCGCACTTGGACCATCTTTCGGCGTCGCCCCTTCTGGAACGTGAACGTGGATGTCGCGTTTTTCGTAAAAATCCGGATTAATACCCAGTTTTTCCGCACGCGCACGCACCACAGTCAGCGCAGCCTGAATGGATTCCTGCATGACTTCACCCAGCGAACCGGTGTAGGTCAGCTTACCTTTACCCGGTACGCAGGCGGTTTCGATGGTCAGCAGATCGCCGCCCACTTCCGTCCACGCCAGACCGGTCACCTGGCCCACGCGGTTTTCGTTGTCCGCACGGCCATAGTCAAAGCGCTGTACGCCCAGGTAGTCGTGCAGGTTGTCGCCGTTGATCTCAATATGTTTCAGTAACTTATCAAGCAGCAGCTGTTTCACCGCTTTGCGGCACAGTTTGGAGATTTCGCGCTCCAGACTACGCACGCCCGCTTCACGGGTGTAGTAACGAATAATGCCTACAATGGCGCTATCGTCGACCGTCAGTTCACCTTTTTTCAGCGCGTTACGCTCAATCTGTTTCGGCAACAGGTGACGTTTAGCAATGTTCAGCTTCTCGTCTTCGGTATATCCAGACAGACGGATCACTTCCATACGATCCAGCAACGGGGCCGGAATATTCATGGAGTTAGAGGTCGCAACAAACATCACGTCGCTGAGATCGTAGTCCACTTCCAGATAGTGATCGCTGAACGCCACGTTCTGCTCTGGATCCAGCACCTCAAGCAGTGCGGAAGCCGGATCGCCACGCATGTCAGAAGACATTTTGTCGATCTCATCAAGCAGGAACAGCGGGTTTTTCACGCCTACTTTGGCCATTTTCTGGATCAGTTTACCCGGCATTGAACCGATGTAGGTCCGGCGGTGACCACGAATTTCAGCCTCGTCACGCACGCCGCCCAGGGCCATACGGATGTATTTACGCCCAGTAGCTTTAGCAATGGACTGTCCCAGAGAGGTTTTACCCACCCCCGGCGGTCCTACCAGACACAGAATTGGGCCTTTGATTTTGTTTACACGGCTTTGTACCGCGAGATACTCAAGGATACGGTCTTTGACGCGTTCCAGACCGTAATGGTCGGTATCGAGGATTTCCTGCGCCTGACGCAGGTCTTTTTTGACCTTACTACGCGCATTCCACGGCACCTGTACCATCCAGTCGATGTAACCACGCACCACGGTCGCTTCCGCCGACATCGGAGACATCATTTTCAGCTTCTGCAGTTCTGCTTCCGCTTTCTCTTTTGCCTCTTTCGGCATTTTCGCCGCGTCGATCTTACGCTTCAGCGCTTCGTTTTCGTCCGGCGCGTCGTCCATCTCGCCGAGCTCTTTCTGAATCGCTTTCATTTGCTCATTCAGATAGTACTCACGCTGGGATTTTTCCATCTGCTTTTTCACGCGGTTGCGAATGCGCTTCTCAACTTGCAGCAGATCGATTTCAGACTCCATCATCGCCATCAGATATTCCAGACGTTCGTTAACGTCGGACATCTCCAGCACGGACTGTTTGTCAGCCAACTTCAGCGGCATGTGCGCTGCGATGGTGTCCGCCAGACGCGCAGGATCGTCAATGCTGTTCAGCGACGTCAGCACTTCTGGTGGGATTTTCTTATTCAGCTTGATATAGCCTTCGAACTGGCTGATAGCAGTACGTACCAGCACTTCCTGTTCGCGCTCATCAATAGCAGGCGAGTCAAGGTACTCCGCTTTCGCAGAGAAGTGCTCGCCGTTGTCAGACAGCGCTGAAATACGCGCGCGCTGTAACCCCTCGACCAGCACTTTTACGGTGCCATCAGGCAGTTTCAGCATCTGCAAAATAGAGGCCACGGTCCCGACGGTGAAAAGATCGTTTACACCCGGCTCATCCGTTGACGCTTCTTTCTGCGCGACCAGCATGATTTTTTTATCATGGTCCATAGCCGCTTCCAGACAACGGATAGATTTTTCCCGCCCTACAAATAAGGGTATGACCATGTGCGGATAAACCACCACATCGCGCAACGGCAATACGGGGATTTCAATGCGTTCAGAACGCTCAGGATTCATAGAGCTCTCTCTTAGTTTAGTTTCCGCCAGGTAATCAGGTGGTACGACTGTGCTCCACACCACCTTTAACATGTATGTCAGTATATGGGGATGTTTCCCACACATTCAACGCCATGTTTACGGAAAAATAAAAGGGGAGATAAAATCCCCCCTTTTAAATTAAATGTCTGTATGAATTGATGAATTATTCGCCAGATGCCTGCTGTGCTTCCGGCTTACCGTAAATCAGCAATGGCTTGCTCTGGCCGCCAATCACCGACTCATCGATCACCACTTTTTCGACGTCTTCCATAGAAGGCAGATCGTACATGGTGTCGAGCAACGCAGCTTCGACGATAGAACGCAAACCACGCGCACCGGTTTTACGCGCCATCGCTTTCTTGGCGATCGCATCCAGCGCTTCCTCACGGAATTCCAGATCAACACCTTCAAGATTGAACAGCGCCTGATACTGCTTGGTCAGGGCATTTTTCGGCTCTTTGAGGATCTGGATCAGCGCTTCTTCGCTCAGTTCGCTCAGCGTTGCCACAACCGGCAGACGACCGATGAACTCAGGGATCAGACCAAATTTGATCAGATCTTCCGGTTCCACCTGCGACAGCAGTTCACCTTCGCTGGCTTTGTCAGACTGCGCTTTTACCGTTGCGCCAAAACCAATGCCGGAGCCGGTTTCAACACGATTAGCAATGACTTTATCCAGACCGGCAAATGCCCCACCGCAAATAAACAGGATCTTGGAGGTATCAACCTGCAGGAATTCCTGCTGAGGATGTTTACGCCCCCCCTGCGGCGGAACGGCGGCAACCGTACCTTCAATCAGTTTCAACAGCGCCTGCTGAACGCCTTCGCCAGAAACGTCACGGGTAATAGATGGGTTGTCAGACTTACGAGAGATCTTGTCGATTTCATCGATATAGACAATCCCGCGCTGTGCTTTCTGCACGTCGTAATCGCACTTCTGCAGCAGCTTCTGAATAATGTTTTCAACATCTTCACCCACATAACCGGCTTCGGTCAGCGTGGTGGCATCAGCCATGGTGAACGGAACGTCCAGCAGGCGCGCCAGCGTTTCAGCCAGTAGCGTTTTACCGGAACCCGTTGGGCCAATCAGCAGGATGTTACTTTTGCCCAACTCGACGCCATTGCTGGTGTCGCCGTTGCGCAGACGTTTGTAATGGTTGTATACCGCGACCGCCAGCACTTTCTTCGCCTGCTCCTGGCCGATAACATAATCGTCCAGATGGTTGCGAATTTCATGTGGCGTCGGCAGCGCACTGCGTTCACGGTGCGGTGCTACTTCCTTAATCTCTTCGCGAATGATGTCGTTACATAAATCAACACATTCGTCGCAGATATACACGGATGGTCCGGCAATCAGCTTACGCACTTCATGCTGGCTTTTGCCGCAAAAAGAGCAGTACAACAATTTGCCCGAGCCATCTTTGCGTTTATCTGTCATGGGTCAAAACCTCTTCTTTGTTCTTTGTGCCGCACACGACGACGCAAATGCCATTCTCAGGCGCAAGACGCTAGTCAGCGTTGTGCCGCTCCAGGTAATTATAGCGGCACACATGCGCGCTGGGCATTAATTACGATGGGTCAAAATCGAGTCGACCAGACCGTACTCTACCGCTTCAGAAGCAGAGAGGAAGCGATCGCGCTCGGTATCACGTTCAATCTGCTCAAGAGATTGACCCGTATGATGCGCCATAAGTTCGTTCATGCGCCCTTTTACCTTCAGGATTTCACGGGCATGAATTTCAATATCCGTTGCCTGGCCCTGGTAACCGCCCAGAGGTTGGTGGATCATGACGCGAGAGTTAGGCAGGCAAAAACGTTTACCCTTCGCCCCGGCGGTCAGCAGGAACGCGCCCATTGAGGCCGCCTGGCCCATACAAATGGTGCTGACGTCCGGCTTAATAAACTGCATGGTGTCATAGATAGACATCCCGGCAGTGATCACCCCACCAGGGGAGTTGATGTACAGGTAGATATCTTTTTCTGGGTTTTCTGCTTCCAGGAACAGCATCTGCGCCACGATCAGGTTAGCCATATGGTCTTCGACCTGGCCGGTCAGAAAAATGACGCGTTCCTTAAGTAGACGAGAATAGATATCAAAAGAGCGCTCACCACGTGAGGTCTGTTCAATGACCATCGGCACCAGCGCCATATGGGGTGCAAAGTTATCTCGTTCGCCGCTGTATGACATTTCCGTCTCCTGGATAAAATTTGAAAAAACCTGCTGTGCTGATTGTAACCTTATGGACGGATTATCAGCTAGTCCCTCAGTAATGGGTACGACATCGCCATAATTCAAGCATAACAATCTTTTGTTGTAACGCTAACACTGAAACGCTGTTTTCGCACTCTTCCCATGCAAAATGCGTGACAAAAAAAAACCCGCCACCAAAAGGTGACGGGCTTGCGTAGGAAATTCGTGCTAAAAAAGCGACGAATTACGCCTGCTGGTTCATCAGTTCGTTGAAGGAAGTGGCTTTTTCAGTCACTTTCGCTTTCGCCAGAACGGCTTCAACAGCCTGCTCTTCCAGAGCGACGTTACGCATGTTGTCCATCAGCTCTTTATTTTTGCTGTAGAACTCAACAACTTCTTTCGGATCTTCGTAAGCAGAAGCCATCTCTTCGATCAGGCCTTTAACGCGATCTTCGTCAGCTTTCAGCTCGTTGGTGCGAATCACTTCGCCCAGCAGCAGACCAACAACTACACGACGCTTAGCCTGTTCTTCGAACAGTTCACGCGGCAGTTCCAGCGCTTGTTTCTCGTTACCGCCAAAACGCTGTGCAGCCTGACGACGCAGAACGTCGATTTCGCTGTCGATCAGCGCAGCCGGAACGTCGATGTCGTTAGCTTTTACCAGACCTTCGATCGCCTGAGACTTAACGCGGTTACGCACTGCGCCTTTCAGCTCGCGCTCCATGTTTTTACGTACTTCAGCGCGCAGACCCGCGACGGAACCATCTTCAACGCCGAAACGTTTGATGAATTCTTCAGTCAGTTCCGGCAGTTCACGTTCTTCAACTTTCTTCAGGTTGATAACGAACTTAGCGGCTTTACCTTTCAGGTTTTCAGCGTGGTACTCTTCCGGGAAGGTCACGTCGATAGTGAACTCTTCGCCAGCTTTGTGGCCTTTAACGCCTTCTTCGAAACCTGGGATCATACGACCCTGGCCCATCGCCAGAACGAAGTCAGACGCTTTGCCGCCTTCGAACTCTTCGCCGTCTACAGAGCCGGTGAAGTCGATGGTTACACGATCTTCTGCATCAGCAGCGCCGTCTTTGTCTTTCCAGGTTGCCTGCTGCTTACGCAGGGTATCCAGCATCACGTCAACGTCAGCGTCAGTAACTTCAACAACCGGTTTTTCAACTTCGATTGCTTCCAGGCCAGTCAGCTCAACTTCCGGGTAAACTTCGAACTCTACCGCGTAAGTAAAATCTTCACCCAGCTTGTATTCACCCGGAACGTAGTTCGGTGCGCCAGCCGGATTGATTTTTTCTTTGATGATCGCGTCAACGAAGTTGCGGCTCATCAGGTCGCCCAGAACGTCCTGGCGAACAGACGCGCCATAACGCTGAGCAACAACATTCATCGGTACTTTTCCTTTGCGGAAACCGTCAATACGCACTTTCTTCGCTACGTTGACCAGCTCGCTTTTCACAGCGGTCTCGATGCTGTCAGCAGCGATAGTAATCGTTACACGGCGGCCAAGGCCTTGAGTGGTTTCAACTGAAACTTGCATCTTGTTACCTCAAAAAATCACAGTGCTCGGTCAACTCTTCTCCGCAAGCACAGGTTGTTGGCTTCGCGGAACTGGGATGTTCTCATAATCAATCACATTCCCTGTCGTCAGAATCATCCCGAAGACATTCCGAAAAATAAGACGCGCATTATAGCGGCATCACTTTTATGAGTCGAGAACGGTTATCGCGCGTTGCTGCGGCTTTTTTCACAATTCCCGGCTAATTTTTGTCTGAATACTGTACGACACTCCCAGAATTCAGACAAAACAAAACGGCCCGCAGGCCGTTTTCACATAATCTGTAGCAACATACTGGAAAAGCGTCGGTTGTTGCAAATCCGTTTTTACGCGATGCTTCCCGCCCCACGACACGGAGGCGATGCAAAGATCGTATCCTGCAACGCTTCCCACTCCTTAATGGTGTAGGTATGCAGGGCAAGGGCATGAACGGTTGTGGAAAGCTCCGCCGTTAACGTGCTGTAAATCATCCGATGACGATTAAGAAAACGTTCACCTGTAAAGCGATCGCTAACCAGCACAACCTTAAAGTGGCTTTCAGAACCGGCCGGGACATTGTGACGATAGCTTTCATCCACAACTTCGAGGAATACGGGTTCGAACGCTGCCCTTAATTTTTCTTCTATTTGCTCACGAATCATCATGAAATTTTTCCTCCGACAACGCTGAGATGTCACCCATCCCTTTAAATACTAGCCGCTTTTACCGTTTTCATTACACCTTAGCAACAAAAAATTAGCGCTTGTCTGATTTTCTCAGCCAAACGGATGAAGTTCACTGAATCCTCACTTCGATTTATTGCAAAAATCCCGTTTATGGTCTTTAGAAAGTCATAAAACGGACAACACAATGAATTTACATGCGTTACCCACTTCCCCTCATCGTTGGCGATGTTATGATGGCGGGAATTTTCTCCAACCATACAATTTAGATTCGCTGAGAGCCCTGGCATGTTTAAAAAAATCCTCTTCCCGTTAGTCGCGCTGTTCATGTTAGCTGGATGCGCAACGCCGCCAACCACTATTGAAGTCTCCCCGAAGATTACGCTGCCGCAGCAGGACCCAAGCCTGATGGGCGTGACCGTTAGCATCAACGGTGCCGACCAGCGTCAGGATCAAGCGCTGGCAAAAGTCACCCGCGACAACCAGCTGGTTACCCTGACCGCGTCCCGCGATCTGCGTTTCCTGCTGCAAGAAGTGCTGGAAAAACAGATGACCGCACGCGGCTATATGATTGGGCCGAACGGTGCTGTAAACCTGCAAATCATTGTTAGCCAGCTATACGCTGACGTATCTCAGGGTAGCGTGCGTTATAACATCGCCACCAAAGCAGATATCGCCATCATTGCGACCGCGGCTAACGGCAACAAGATGACCAAAAATTACCGAGCAAGCTATTCTGTTGAAGGTGCTCTGCAGGCCTCTAACAAAAATATCGCTGACGCCGTTAACAGCGTGCTGACCGACACCATCGCTGATATGTCTCAGGACACCAGCGTTCACGATTTCATCAAGCAGAACGCGCGTTAATTTCTGCCCATATGGCCCGGCGTTCGTCGGGCCTATAGAAGCCCATGTCCAGTCATTACTTACGTATTTTTCAGCAACCACGTTCAGCTATCCTGCTCATTCTGGGGTTTGCTTCCGGTTTACCGCTCGCACTGACCTCAGGTACGCTTCAGGCATGGATGACGGTTGAGAATATCGATCTTAAAACCATTGGTTTCTTTTCTCTGGTCGGCCAGGCCTACGTGTTTAAGTTCCTCTGGTCCCCGCTTATGGACCGCTACACGCCGCCATTTTTAGGTCGACGCCGCGGTTGGCTGCTGGCAACCCAGGTGCTGTTACTCATTTCTATCGCCGCGATGGGCTTTCTTGAGCCCGGCACACAACTGCGCTGGATGGCCGCACTGGCCGTGGTGATCGCGTTTTGTTCAGCATCGCAGGATATCGTCTTCGACGCCTGGAAAACCGACGTGTTACCTGCCGAAGAACGTGGCACTGGCGCAGCAATCAGCGTGTTGGGCTATCGTTTAGGGATGCTGGTTTCCGGTGGGCTGGCTCTGTGGATGGCCGATCGCTGGCTGGGCTGGCAAGGCATGTACTGGCTGATGGCGGCGCTGCTGATACCTTGCATCATTGCCACATTGTTAGCACCCGAACCGACTGATGCCATTCCGGTGCCCAAAACGCTGGAGCAGGCAGTGGCGGCTCCGTTGCGCGACTTCTTTGGTCGTAACAACGCCTGGCTTATCCTGCTGCTTATTGTGTTGTATAAGCTTGGGGATGCCTTCGCCATGAGTCTGACCACCACCTTTTTAATCCGCGGCGTCGGATTTGATGCGGGTGAAGTCGGCATGGTGAATAAAACGCTCGGGCTTCTGGCAACCATCGTTGGTGCATTGTACGGTGGGATCCTGATGCAGCGTCTTTCGCTGTTCCGCGCATTGCTGATATTTGGCATTCTGCAAGGGGCGTCAAATGCAGGCTACTGGCTATTGTCCATCACTGACAAACACATGTTCAGTATGGCGGCCGCCGTCTTCTTTGAAAACCTGTGTGGCGGAATGGGCACGGCAGCGTTTGTCGCTTTATTAATGACGCTGTGCAATAAGTCTTTCTCAGCGACCCAGTTCGCCCTGCTCTCCGCGCTTTCAGCCGTTGGTCGCGTTTATGTTGGCCCGGTAGCGGGTTGGTTTGTCGAAGCGCACGGATGGCCGACGTTTTATCTGTTCTCGGTGTTTGCCGCGATCCCTGGTCTCATACTGTTGCTGGTTTGTCGTCAGACCCTGGAGCATAGTTGGCAAAATGAAAGCTTTCTTCCACGCACGGAATTTCGTGGAGCGTACGGTCTGGCATTAATGACGCTGGTAGTGGGTTGCTGTTTGCTGGCAGTCTGGCTGCTACTGCTGACGATGAACGCCCTCGATTACACTCACTTCTCCTTCCTGCCGGAACTGCTTGAAGTCTCAGTGACGGTCGCCGTCTGCGGGGTCATTTTTGGCGGATTGCTGGATTATCTGGCTCTGCGCAAAACCCGTCTGGCGTAAAAATCCGTATTAATAAGCCGTTGTAATCACCCTGCGTAATTATAACGGCTAAATAAACAACAATTGATAAAAATAATATTTGTTATTTTGTGCGCCAAAGAATTTGGAAATTATTGACGCCTTTTATATATTCTATTTTCCTTACTCGATTCAGCCACTACAGATTTATTTTTTGTTCCTGAGTTGTCTTTTTATTGATAATTAATTGTTAATTAATTGTTTTATTTTCGTATTGGTTATACCAATTACCCTCAGCATCTCCTCCGCCTGTCCGCTTTCGTTATAACGTGATGTTGCAACAGGTTCTTAAAGTCAAAGCGACATATATTGTAACATATGTGACACGCATGGCAGAACCCAGTAACACAGATCCAAGGATGTTTACAGTAATGTAACCTTCCCGTAAAATGCCCTCACACTTTAAACGCCACCCGGTCCCGTGGAATTGAGGTCGTTAAATGAGACTCAGGAAATACAATAAAAGTTTGGGATGGTTGTCATTAATTGCAGGCACTGCGTTACTCAGTGGCTGTAATTCTGCGCTGCTTGACCCTAAAGGACAGATTGGACTGGAACAACGTTCACTGATACTGACGGCATTTGGCCTGATGTTGATTGTCGTTATTCCAGCCATCTTGATGGCTGTTGGTTTTGCCTGGAAGTATCGTGCAAGCAATAAAGATGCGAAGTACAGCCCGAACTGGTCACACTCCAATAAAGTGGAAGCTGTGGTCTGGACGGTGCCGATCTTAATCATCATTTTCCTTGCCGTACTGACCTGGAAAACCACTCACGCTCTTGAGCCAAGCAAACCGCTGGCGCATGACGAGAAGCCCATTACCATCGAAGTGGTTTCCATGGACTGGAAATGGTTCTTTATCTATCCGGAACAGGGTATCGCTACCGTGAATGAAATCGCCTTCCCGGCGAATACTCCGGTTGAGTTCAAAGTGACATCTAACTCCGTGATGAACTCCTTCTTTATCCCGCGTCTGGGTAGCCAGATTTATGCCATGGCCGGTATGCAGACTCGACTGCATCTGATCGCCAACGAAGTCGGTACTTATGATGGTATCTCCGCAAGCTATAGCGGACCAGGCTTCTCCGGTATGAAGTTCAAGGCTATCGCAACAAAGGACCGCGCCGAATTCGACCAATGGGTTGCTAAAGCTAAACAGTCTCCGAACACCATGAGCGACATGGCTGCGTTCGAAAAAGTGGCTGTGCCAAGCGAATACAACCAGGTGGAATACTTCTCCAACGTGAAACCTGATTTGTTTAAAGACGTTATTAACAAATTTATGGCTCACGGTAAGAGCATGGACATGACCCAACCCGAAGGTGAGCACAACGCACACGAAGGCATGGAAGGCATGGACATGAGCCACGCGGAATCCGCTCACTAAGGGGCCGAGGAAGAATACGATGTTCGGAAAATTGACGCTGGATGCAGTGCCGTTCCATGAACCCATTGTCATGGTTACGATCGCTGCCATTATCATCGGTGGTGCGGCCTTACTGGGCCTAATCACTTACTTCGGTAAGTGGACCTACCTGTGGAAAGAGTGGCTGACTTCGGTTGACCACAAACGCCTTGGCATCATGTATGTCATCGTCGCAATCGTCATGTTGATTCGTGGCTTTGCAGATGCCGTCATGATGCGTAGTCAGCAAGCGCTGGCTTCAGCAGGTGAAGCGGGTTTCCTGCCACCTCACCACTACGACCAGATCTTCACGGCTCACGGCGTGATTATGATCTTCTTCGTGGCAATGCCATTTGTTATCGGTCTGATGAACCTGGTGGTTCCGCTGCAGATCGGCGCACGTGACGTTGCGTTCCCATTCCTGAACAACCTGAGCTTCTGGTTCACCGTTGTCGGCGTAATCCTGGTTAACCTGTCTCTGGGCGTAGGTGAATTCGCTCAGACCGGTTGGCTGGCATATCCGCCGCTCTCGGGAATAGAGTACAGTCCAAGCGTCGGGGTCGATTATTGGATATGGGCAGTCCAGTTGTCCGGTATTGGTACAACGCTGACTGGTATCAACTTCTTTGTGACCATCATTAAGATGCGTGCGCCAGGAATGACCATGTTCAAGATGCCGGTATTTAGCTGGGCGTCTCTGTGCGCGAACATCCTGATTATCGCTTCTTTCCCAATCCTGACGGTTACCGTCGCGTTGCTGACCCTGGATCGCTATCTGGGCACCCATTTCTTTACCAATGATATGGGCGGCAACATGATGATGTACATCAACCTGATTTGGGCCTGGGGCCATCCGGAAGTGTACATTCTGATCCTGCCAGTATTCGGGGTATTCTCCGAAGTCGCTGCAACCTTCTCGCGTAAGCGTCTGTTTGGTTACACCTCGCTGGTGTGGGCAACCGTGTGTATCACCGTTCTGTCGTTCATTGTTTGGCTGCACCACTTCTTCACCATGGGTGCCGGCGCAAACGTAAACGCCTTCTTCGGTATTACCACCATGATTATCGCCATCCCGACCGGGGTGAAGATCTTCAACTGGCTGTTCACCATGTATCAGGGCCGTATCGTATTCCACTCAGCAATGCTGTGGACGATTGGCTTTATCGTGACCTTCTCAGTCGGCGGCATGACCGGCGTACTGCTGGCGGTTCCGGGTGCCGACTTCGTACTGCACAACAGTCTGTTCCTGATTGCGCACTTCCATAACGTTATCATCGGCGGCGTGGTATTTGGTTGCTTCGCGGGGATGACCTACTGGTGGCCGAAAGCGTTTGGCTTCACGCTGAACGAGACCTGGGGTAAACGCGCATTCTGGTTCTGGATCATCGGCTTCTTCGTGGCATTTATGCCGCTGTACGTGCTGGGCTTTATGGGTATGACCCGTCGCCTCAGCCAGCAGATTGACCCGCAGTTCCATCCGATGCTGGTTGTTGCCGCTTGTGGTGCCGCGCTGATTGCACTGGGTATCCTGTGCCAGTTCATTCAGATGTACGTGTCCATTCGCGACCGCGAGCAGAATCGTGACCTGACCGGTGACCCATGGGGTGGTCGTACGCTGGAGTGGGCAACCTCTTCCCCGCCTCCGTTCTATAACTTTGCCGTTGTGCCGCACGTTCACGAGCGTGATGCCTTCTGGGAAATGAAAGAAAAAGGTGAAGCGTACAAGCAGCCTGCGCACTATGAAGAGATTCATATGCCGAAGAACAGCGGTGCCGGTATCGTCATTACCGCCTTCGCAACACTGTTTGGTTTCGCCATGATCTGGCATATCTGGTGGCTGGCGATTGCAAGCTTCGCAGGCATGATCATCAGCTGGATTGTGAAAAGCTTTGATGAAGACGTGGATTACTACGTGCCGGTCCCGGAAATCGAAAAACTGGAAAACCAGCATTTCGATGAGATTACTAAGGCAGGGCTGAAAAATGGCAACTGATACTTTAACGCACGCGACTGCCCACGCGCACGAACACGGGCACCACGATGCAGGCCAGACCAAAATCTTCGGATTCTGGATCTACCTGATGAGCGACTGCATTCTGTTCTCTATTCTGTTTGCAACCTATGCCGTTCTGGTGAACGGCACCGCAGGTGGCCCGACAGGTAAGGACATTTTTGAACTGCCGTTCGTTCTGGTTGAAACATTCCTGCTGTTATTCAGCTCCATTACTTACGGCATGGCAGCGATTGCCATGTACAAGAACAACAAGAGCCAGGTTATCTCCTGGCTGGCGTTGACCTTCTTGTTCGGTGCCGGATTCATCGGGATGGAACTCTATGAATTCCATCACCTGATTGTTAACGGCATGGGCCCGGATCGTAGCGGTTTCCTGTCTGCGTTCTTCGCGCTGGTCGGCACGCACGGTCTGCACGTCACCTCCGGTCTTATCTGGATGGCAGTTCTGATGGTGCAAGTCGCTCGTCGCGGCCTGACCAGTACTAACCGTACCCGCATCATGTGCCTGAGCCTGTTCTGGCACTTCCTGGATGTGGTATGGATCTGTGTGTTCACTGTTGTTTATCTGATGGGGGCGATGTAATGAGTCATGCTAACGAGAGCGGCGGCGCATCCCATGGCAGCGTAAAAACCTACATGACAGGTTTTATCCTGTCGATCATCCTGACGGTTATTCCGTTCTGGATGGTGATGACAGGTTCTGCCTCTCCGGCCGTCATTCTGGGAACTATTCTGGCAATGGCAGTGGTACAGATTTTGGTGCACCTGGTGTGCTTCCTGCACATGAATAGCAAATCTGATGAAGGTTGGAACATGACGGCCTTTGTCTTTACTGTGCTAATCATCGCCATCCTGGTTGTGGGCTCCATCTGGATTATGTGGAACCTTAACTACAACATGATGATGCACTAAGAGCGGCGATTATGATGTTTAAGCAATACCTGCAAGTAACGAAACCAGGCATCATCTTTGGCAACCTGATCTCGGTGATTGGGGGGTTCCTGCTGGCCTCGAAAGGCAGCATTGATTATCCCCTGTTTATCTACACGCTGGTTGGGGTGTCACTGGTTGTGGCGTCGGGTTGTGTATTTAACAACTACATCGACAGGGATATCGACAGGAAGATGGAGAGGACCAAAAACCGCGTGCTGGTTAAAGGTCTGATTTCCCCTGCGGTCTCACTGGTATACGCCACCCTGCTGGGTATTGCTGGCTTTATGCTGCTGTGGTTTGGCGCGAACCCTCTGGCCTGCTGGCTGGGGGTAATGGGCTTCGTGGTCTATGTGGGCGTCTATAGCCTGTACATGAAGCGCCATTCCGTTTATGGCACGCTGATTGGCTCACTCTCCGGCGCTGCGCCGCCGGTGATTGGCTACTGCGCCGTAACCGGTGCGTTCGATAGCGGTGCGCTGATTCTGCTGGCTATTTTCAGCCTGTGGCAGATGCCGCACTCTTACGCGATTGCGATTTTCCGCTTCAAGGATTATCAGGCTGCCAACATCCCTGTACTGCCGGTGGTGAAAGGTATTTCGGTCGCGAAAAACCATATCACGCTGTACATCGTGGCATTTGCTATCGCCACGCTGATGCTAACCCTGGGCGGCTATGCAGGTTACAAATACCTGATTGTTGCTGCGGCGGTGAGTGTCTGGTGGTTGGGCATGGCGCTGCGCGGTTATAAAGTGGAAGATGACAAAGTCTGGGCGCGCAAGCTGTTCGGCTTCTCCATCATCGCCATTACCGCGCTTTCCGTGATGATGTCCGTCGACTTTATGGTGCCAAACTCGCAGAACCTGCTGACTTACGTCTGGTAAGAATCTGCAGATACGAAAAGGGTGCTCTGGCACCCTTTTTATTGGCAGGAATGTTATTCAGTCGTAAAGCCATTTCCCAGCCTTTGCTGATTCAATAATCATACCTACTGTCAAAGGCTTCAACTCAATTTCAGGAGGATCTTTTCGCCAGAAAGGGTATTCTTGTTCAATATAATTCCTTCCATCAAACTTCGAATATTCAATATCAAAATGCTCAAATAAATCAGCTAAAAAATCATACGCATCTTCCGGAACAAACTGAAAATCATCCTCAAGGGTCCATTGTTTAGTGACCTGCTTAAGACCAGGTCTGAACCAACGTTCCCTGATTGGGTAATTCTTCATGATGTACTCAATAACTTCAGCTTCATAATTTCTCATCAGAAGGATGTCCACTGTATGCGATCTTTAGTCGTACTAATATCATGATATCATTAGACTTTATGATGTATTATTCATACACCCTGTTGACCTTGGTTGGGTAAATTCAGCGAATGCTAAAAGGGTACTTCGGCATCCTTTTTATTTACTACCCGATTTTGACAGCGTCAGGTCTCGTCTTTTTGTTCATCAGGCCAGATCTCAAACAACCATTTCCCCGCCTCTGCTGACTCCGCAAACATCCTTACGGTTAAAGGTAAACGTGTGCCTTCTACTTCTTCCCATTTAGCTTTGAACCATCTAGTGAATAGTGGCAAATTGTGCCACGGATAATACGGTTTCCAGTTCACACATGATAAATCGACTTTAAACTCTTTCTCATATCGAGTCAGAGCACTGTGGAGGTCATCACCGGGGACATCAAATAGTTCTGAGTCGAGTTCTAAAGGAATCTCTTTCCAGTTTTCATCCAAATACCCGGGTATTTCTTCCCTGAAAAGCTTTAACACATCGTCTTGAATACTCATTAGAATGATCTCCATTGAATACCGTCATCAGCCTGAATCAATTGGTGATATTTATTACGAAATACCATTTTCCTTTTCCCTGTTTCCATTAGTAATAACCACAAAAAGACTACACCTGTAATTATCGCAAGTAAATTAGTTGCAATCGTAACTATTTAAGTTTCCGTGCTACACAATTCCACATATCGTAGAGGTTTACCCCATTCCTTCCCCGCTTTACACTAGGCGCGAAATTAATACAGAGGTGGGAATGAACGATTACAAAATGACGCCCGGTGAGTTGCGCGCCACCTGGGGTTTAGGGACCGTATTCTCGTTGCGCATGCTTGGCATGTTTATGGTTCTGCCGGTTCTGACCACGTACGGCATGGCGCTACAGGGTGCCAGCGAAGCGTTGATTGGCCTTGCCATCGGCATTTACGGTCTGGCACAGGCCGTCTTCCAGATCCCCTTTGGTCTGCTCTCTGACCGCATTGGTCGTAAGCCGCTTATTGTCGGCGGGCTGGCGGTATTCGTTCTCGGCAGCGTGATTGCCGCGCTCTCCGATTCAATCTGGGGCATTATTCTTGGTCGCGCATTGCAAGGTTCCGGAGCAATTGCCGCGGCCGTGATGGCGCTGCTTTCCGACTTAACCCGCGAGCAAAACCGCACCAAAGCGATGGCGTTTATCGGTGTCAGCTTTGGTATCACTTTCGCCATTGCGATGGTGCTGGGGCCCATCGTTACCCACGCGCTGGGGCTACACGCGCTGTTCTGGATGATTGCCGCTCTTGCCACCACGGGTATCGTGCTGACTATTTGGGTCGTTCCCAATAGTACCAACCACGTGCTGAACCGCGAGTCGGGCATGGTAAAAGGCAGCTTCAGCAAAGTGCTGGCGGAGCCCAAACTGCTGAAACTCAATTTCGGCATCATGTGTCTGCACATTTTGCTGATGTCCACTTTCGTCGCGTTACCAGGACAACTGGCGAAAGCCGGTTTCCCCGCCGCAGAACACTGGAAAATTTATCTGGTGACGATGCTGCTGTCCTTTGTTTCCGTGGTGCCGTTCATCATTTACGCCGAAGTAAAGCGCAAGATGAAACGCGTATTCCTCGCCTGCGTGTTACTGATCCTTATTGCAGAGATTGTATTGTGGAGCGCTAACATTCGTTTCTGGGGTCTGATTGCGGGCGTGCAGATTTTCTTCCTCGCCTTTAACCTGATGGAAGCCCTTCTCCCCTCGCTTATCAGCAAAGAATCGCCTGCGGGTTACAAAGGCACGGCGATGGGCGTTTACTCCACCAGCCAGTTTCTTGGCGTGGCGATTGGCGGTTCACTCGGTGGTTGGGTGGTCGAAATGTTTGATGGTCAGGCCGTATTCCTGGCTGGCGCGCTGCTGGCAGCCATTTGGTTACTGGTGGCAAGCACAATGAAAGAACCGCCGTACGTCAGCAGCCTGCGCGTGGAAATCCCACCAGAAATTGCCGCGGATGACACGTTGAAGCAGCGTCTGTTGGCGAAAGAAGGGATAAGCGAAGTGTTAATCGTGGCGAAAGAGCATTCAGCCTACGTGAAAATCGACAGCAAAGTCACCAATCGATTCGAAGTTGAGCAGGCCATAAGCCAGGCGTGAAGAGTGCCGAATGGTGACTATCGTCTTATCCGGCCTACAAATAGCGTGTGCGACCTGTAGGCCGGATCAGGCATTACGACTTAATCGCGGAAATTTTTAAACTGGAACGGCTGGCCGAGATCGCCACCGCGAACCAGCGCCATGACGGATTGCAGATCGTCACGCGCCTTACCGGTCACACGAATTTCTTCACCCTGAATCTGCGCCTGCACCTTCAGCTTGCTGTCTTTGATCAGCTTAACGATTTTCTTTTGCACCGCACTTTCAATGCCCTGCTTCAGCTTAGCTTCAACAAACCAGGTTTTACCGCTGTGCACGAAGGTCTCTGGTACGTCCAGCGACGTGCCTTCAATACCGCGTTTCAGCAGCTTTGCACGTAAAATATCCAGCAGCTGATTGACCTGGAAATCAGACTCGCTCAGCACCTTAATCGTCTTATTTGACTCATTCAGCTCAAAAGTGGCTTCAACGCCACGAAAATCAAAGCGTGACTCGACTTCACGGCTGGCGTTATCCACCGCGTTACGGGCTTCCTGAAGATCAACTTCAGAGACAATATCGAAAGATGGCATCTTTTCCTCTCCCTTCATTTTTGATGCAAAGCATAATACCTGCAAAGTTACTCAACAGACAGCGCTATACTAGGCTGTATCCCTTCATTGTACGTGGTAGTGACATCTGCGAACAATAATGGGGTGCGGTCGAAATGGATTAACACCTGGTGTTGTTGCAGGTGAGGAGGAAGAATGAAAATTACCGTACTGGGATGTGGAGCGTTAGGACAGCTATGGCTTACAGCACTGTGCAAACATGGACATGAGGTGCAAGGGTGGCTGCGCGTACCGCAACCCTACTGCAGCGTAAACCTGATCGACACGGATGGCTCAGTTTTTAATGAATCCCTGACGGCAAACGACCCCGACTTTTTGGCAAAAAGCGACCTGCTGCTGGTCACCCTGAAAGCCTGGCAGGTTTCTGATGCGGTAAAAGGCCTGGCCGCAATTCTGCCTGAAACCACGCCCATTCTGCTTATTCACAACGGCATGGGCACGATTGAAGAGTTACATAACATTAAGCAACCCTTGCTGATGGGTACCACCACCCACGCAGCGCGCCGTGACGGGAACGTCATCATTCATGTCGCTCAGGGAACAACGCGTATTGGACCGGCGCGTGAGCAAGACGGAGATTTCAGCTATCTGGCTGAAACCCTGCAAGAGGTGCTGCCGGACGTCGCCTGGCACAACACTATTCGCGCCGAGCTGTGGCGCAAGCTGGCCGTCAACTGCGTCATTAACCCGCTGACCGCATTATGGGATTGCCCAAACGGTGAGTTACGCCACCATCCGGAAAAAATAGCGCTCATCTGCGAGGAAGTGGCAGCGGTGATCGAACGCGAAGGCCACCACACATCAGCGGATGATTTACGCTATTATGTCGAGCAAGTGATTGACAGTACGGCGGAAAATATCTCATCTATGCTGCAGGACATTCGCGCCATGCGTCATACCGAGATCGACTACATTACCGGTTATTTGTTAAAACGCGCACGCGCGCACGGCATCGCCGTTCCGGAAAATGCCCGCCTGTTTGAAATGGTTAAAAGAAAGGAAAGTGAGTATGAGCGCTCAAGCACTGGTATGTCTCGCCCCTGGTAGTGAAGAAACCGAAGCAGTTACTACTATCGATCTGCTGGTTCGCGGCGGAATTAAGGTCACAACCGCCAGCGTCGCCAGCGATGGCAATCTGACGATCGTGTGCTCGCGCGGTGTGAAACTGCTGGCGGATGCGCCATTAGTCGAAGTTGCCGACGGCGATTTCGACATCATCGTGCTGCCCGGTGGTGTCAAAGGTGCCGAGTGCTTTCGCGACAGTCCCCTGCTGGTCGAAACCGTGAAACAGTTTCATCGCTCCGGACGCATAGTCGCGGCAATCTGCGCCGCTGCCGCGACCGTCCTCGTCCCACACGACATTTTTCCCATCGGCAACATGACCGGCTACCCGGCGCTGAAAGACAAGATCCCCGCGGAGCAATGGCAGGACAAGCGCGTCGTGTGGGATCCGCGCGTTAACCTGTTAACCAGCCAGGGACCGGGAACCTCCATCGATTTCGGTTTAAAAATCATTGATCTGTTGGTTAGTCGTGAAAAAGCCCATGAGGTAGCGTCACAGCTGGTGATGGCTGCGGGAATTTATAACTACTACGAATAAATCTTCAGGCCACTTACCTACAAGGAATAAGAATGAAAGGATATCTGAGCGCAGTGGCTTTACTGCTCCTTTCCGGCTACGCCGCAGCAACGCAACTTGAAATAAAAAACCTTGAATATCGCTACCCCGCAAGCGCTGAGATACAGTATCGCGTGCCGTGGTTTACTTCAACGGATAACCCTCAGGTCGCTAAACGCATTAACGATTATATTTTCGCAAGCTTTATCAATCAGTTGCCGGGTAGCAACCCACAGGCTACGCTGAAGCAGTTCGCCAAAGCAGAGAGAAACGCCACCGCAAACCTTGATTACACGGTTGAGTATCGCGACGACAAAATACTGTCACTGAACATGTTTGTCGAAGGGTGCGGCGCGTATTGTGAATCGTACAATGTACCGCTCAGCTTCGATTTAGCCAACGGCGCAGCAATTACCCTCAACGATCTCTTTTCCCGCTCTACGATGGCCGAATTAAATACCCGCATCAGAAAAGATATCCGTGGCCAAATCGACACCTTTGTTGATGCGCATAAATCGCAGACGTCGGCGCAAATAAAAGAAGAGAAAGGCGATGATTTTGACTACGCCGAATTCTACGCATCATGCGCAACCTACACCGACGGTTTGTACTACATCGATAAATTCTCTCTGCAAAAAGACCATTTGGCCTTCCTGAATGGACGCTGTAGCAACCATGCCAGCCGTGCGCTCGACGATCTGGGCGATTTCACCACGAAAATACCTACCGCAGAACTGCATAATCAGCTCACGTCATACGGCCAGTATCTGACTGGCGCAAAGAGTACAACACCGGTTGAGCCCGCCCCCGGCATTGACGGCAAGGTGATGTACGGCACGCTGGGAAAAAGCATGCGTATTGTGTTGAAGGTGGAGTGCAAATACGGTGATTTTTTTGACGGGGCTTACTTTTACCAGAAATTTGGCGCACCGATTGAATTAACCGGTAAGTGCGATACGGCCGATAATCAACATTATGAACTGAAGACGTCTGCAGCTGAACAATCGCAAGAGAAAATAACACTGGATTTAAAAGACGGAGTTTATCAGGGCGTCTGGGAGTCGAACGGGAAAACGCTTCCCATGCGTTTTGAATAATAACGTTGTATTGCCGGATGGCGGCGTAACCGCCATATCCGGCCTTCAACATGGTGTTTGCTCAATTATGGGCGATACACCTTCACGTTTTCAAAGCCCTGCTCGCGCAGGTAAAGCGCCTGCAGACGGCTCATCACCCCGCGTTCACACCATAGCAGCCAGGTTTTGCTCTGATCCAGATCGCCGAATTTGGTGCTCAGCTTGTAGAACGGCAGAGAAACGACGTCCACGCCGTCAACCTTCAGCGGTTTGTCATCCTGTTCATCCACAGAGCGGATATCCAGAATCACATCGTTCGGGCCGAAGCCGCTCACGGTTTCCACTTCCACCACGGTCTGCTGCGTCTGCTGGGCGATATCACGAATATCGATATTGTTCGCTTCTTCAACCACTTTATCGAGGATCGAGAAATCGAAGTTTTCTTCTTCGGCCTCAATCTTCGCCTTAATTGCTTTCACCGTCGGGCTTTTTGAAATCACGCCGCAGTATTCCGGCATAGTACGGGCAAAGTCCTCGGTACCAATTTCACGTGCCAGATTGATAATGTGCTCTTTATCATGGGAGATAAGCGGTCGCAGGATCAGGGTGTCAGAAACGTTATCGATCAGGCGCAGGTTGGTCAGCGTCTGGCTGGACACCTGGCCCAGCGCTTCACCGGTTACCAGCGCCTGTACGCCGTAGCGCTCAGCGACTTTCGACGCCGCGCGTACCATCATACGTTTGAGGACCACGCCCATCTGACCGTCGTCGACTTTCTCCAGGATCTCGCCCACTACCGGCTCAAAGTTGATGGCAACAAAACGCACGCGATGCGAGCTACCAAAGCGGTTCCACAGATAATGCGCCACCTGGCGAACGCCGATTTCATGCGCTGCCCCGCCCAGGTTGAAGAAGCAATAGTGTACGCGGCAGCCGCGACGCATCAGCATGTAGCTGGACACGCCGGAGTCGAAACCACCCGAGATCAGCGACAGTACGTCTTCCTGTGTCCCTATCGGGAAACCGCCGATACCTTCATAGCGGCCTTTAACCAGCAACAGGCGGTCGTTTTCGATTTCAAGATTCACCGTCACGTCCGGCTTCGTCAGCTTCACGCGCGCGGATTCAATATGCTGGTTCAGTCCACCGCCAACATAGCGTTCCACCTCAATAGAGCTAAACTCATGCTTACCGCGACGTTTGACGCGAACGCAGAAGGTCTTACCTTCCAGTTGATCGCGATACTGTACCAGCGCTTTCTCGAAAATATCGTGCATATCGGTAAACGGCACGTCTTCTACTTCGAGAATATGGTGGATCCCCGGAATACGGGTTAGCGCGTCGCGAATGTCCAGGCGTTGGCTTTCATCTTTCGCGCGAACCTCAACGTGATCCCAGTGACGGACAACGGCAAGGTCTTCATCATAGTGCTTTAAAACGTTACGAATGTTCCCTGTCAGAATTTTTATAAAGCGCAAACGCACAGATTGGCTTTTGATGGTGATTTCTGGGAACAATTTAATGATAAACTTCATGGCGGCAATGGTTCTTTGGCAAGTCTGAATGACTTGTAATGGAAAAAAATACAGCAGCCCATACCCTGCGGCTGCATCCAGGCGCGCAAGTATACCACCATCATGGTCATCCTGTGCACATCGCCTTACCATTGCGCGTTATTTGCTTATCAGTGCGAGTCCGTTACCATAGTCTTGTGCTGCCAATACAGAGAGTCAGACATTCATTATGCCGAAGAAAAATGAAGCGCCAGCCAGTTTTGAAACAGCGCTGAGCGAGCTGGAACAGATTGTTACCCGCCTGGAAAGCGGCGACCTGCCGCTGGAAGAAGCGCTGAACGAATTCGAACGAGGCGTACAGTTGGCGCGTCAGGGACAGGTTAAATTGCAACAGGCTGAACAGCGCGTGCAAATCCTGCTGTCAGATACTGAAGACGCCGCCCTTACGCCTTTTACACCGGATAATGAGTAAATGGATTTTACGCAGCAGCTACAGGCTTGCGTTGAGCAGGCCAATCAGGCACTGAGCCGTTTTATCGCGCCACTGCCCTTTCAGAACACTCCCGTGGTCGAAACCATGCAATATGGCGCATTATTAGGCGGTAAACGTCTGCGCCCGTTTCTGGTGTACGCGACCGGTCAGATGTTTGGCGTCAGCCTGAGTACGCTTGATGCTCCCGCGGCAGCCGTCGAGTGCATCCATGCTTATTCGTTGATGCACGATGATTTACCTGCGATGGACGACGATGACCTGCGCCGCGGTCTGCCGACCTGCCACGTAAAATTTGGCGAGGCAAATGCGATCCTCGCCGGAGATGCGCTGCAAACGCTGGCGTTCTCCATTATCAGCGACGCCCCGATGCCGGAAGTGTCTGACCGTGACCGCATCGCGATGATCTCTGAACTGGCCCAGGCCAGCGGTATCGCCGGAATGTGCGGCGGCCAGGCGCTGGATCTGGCAGCCGAAGGCCATCAGGTTGAGCTGGATGCGCTGGAGCGTATTCACCGCCACAAAACCGGGGCATTGATTCGCGCCGCCGTACGTTTGGGGGCATTAAGCGCAGGTGACAAAGGGCGAGAATGCCTGGCAACACTCGACAAATATGCAGAAAGCATCGGCCTGGCTTTCCAGGTTCAGGATGACATCCTGGATGTGGTGGGCGATACTGCAATATTGGGTAAACGTCAGGGTGCTGACCAGCAGCTTGGCAAAAGTACCTATCCTGCACTTCTGGGTCTTGAGCAAGCCCGGAATAAAGCCCGGGATTTAATCGAAGATGCCCGCCAGTCGCTGAATCTGCTGGCCGCACAGTCACTCGATACCTCGGCACTGGAAGCGCTAGCGGACTATATAATCCAGCGTGATAAATAAACCAACATATCCCATGAGCTTGCGATGAGTTTTGATATAGCCAAATACCCGACCCTGGCGCTGGTCGACTCCACCCAGGAGTTACGCCTGCTGCCAAAAGAGAGCCTGCCAAAGCTTTGCGACGAACTGCGCCGCTATTTGCTCGACAGCGTAAGCCGTTCCAGCGGGCACTTCGCCTCTGGTCTGGGCACGGTGGAACTCACCGTCGCGCTGCACTACGTCTACAACACCCCGTTTGACCAGTTAATCTGGGATGTGGGGCATCAGGCTTACCCACACAAAATTCTGACCGGCCGTCGCGATAAAATCGGTACGATTCGCCAAAAAGGCGGTTTGCATCCGTTCCCGTGGCGCGGTGAGAGCGAGTATGACGTACTGAGCGTCGGACACTCCTCGACCTCTATCAGCGCTGGCATCGGTATTGCGGTTGCCGCCGAGAAAGAAGGCAAAGAACGTCGTACCGTCTGCGTGATTGGCGACGGCGCCATCACCGCTGGCATGGCGTTTGAAGCGATGAACCACGCGGGCGATATTAAGCCCGACATGTTGGTTATTCTGAACGACAACGAAATGTCGATCTCAGAAAACGTCGGCGCGCTGAATAACCACCTGGCGCAATTGCTCTCCGGCAAACTTTACTCTTCGCTGCGCGAAGGCGGAAAGAAAGTGTTCTCCGGCGTACCGCCGATTAAAGAGCTGCTCAAACGTACCGAAGAACACATCAAAGGCATGGTTGTTCCGGGTACGCTGTTTGAAGAGCTGGGCTTTAACTATATCGGCCCGGTGGATGGTCACGACGTGCTGGGGCTTATCACTACGCTGAAGAACATGCGCGATCTGAAAGGTCCACAGTTCCTGCACATCATGACCAAAAAAGGTCGTGGCTACGAGCCAGCGGAAAAAGATCCGATTACCTTCCACGCGGTACCCAAATTCGATCCGTCCAGCGGATGCCTGCCGAAAAGTAGCGGCGGCCTGCCAAGCTATTCAAAAATCTTCGGTGACTGGCTGTGCGAGACCGCGGCGAAAGACAATAAGCTGATGGCGATCACCCCGGCGATGCGCGAAGGTTCCGGCATGGTGGAATTCTCACGTAAGTTCCCGGACCGCTACTTCGATGTGGCAATTGCCGAGCAGCACGCGGTGACGTTTGCTGCCGGTCTGGCGATTGGCGGCTATAAGCCGGTCGTGGCTATTTACTCTACCTTCCTGCAACGCGCTTACGATCAGGTGCTGCATGATGTCGCCATTCAGAAACTGCCGGTCCTGTTCGCCGTTGACCGGGCGGGTATCGTTGGTGCAGATGGACAAACCCACCAGGGGGCGTTCGATCTCTCCTTCCTGCGCTGCATCCCGGAAATGGTCATTATGACCCCAAGCGATGAGAATGAATGTCGCCAGATGCTGTTCACTGGCTATCACTATAACGATGGTCCAACGGTAGTGCGCTATCCGCGCGGTAACGCGGTGGGCGTTGAGCTGGCGCCGCTGGAACAACTGCCTATCGGGAAAGGTATAGTGAAACGTCACGGAGTGAAAGTTGCGATTCTCAACTTCGGTACCCTGATGCCGGAAGCCGCTCAGGTCGCCGAGTCGCTGAACGCCACGCTGGTGGATATGCGCTTTGTGAAACCGCTGGATGAAACGCTGATCCTGGAAATGGCAGCTCAACACGAAGTGCTGGTCACCATTGAAGAGAACGCCATTATGGGCGGTGCTGGCAGCGGCGTAAACGAAGTGCTGATGGCTCATCGCAAGCCCGTTCCGGTACTGAACATTGGCCTGCCTGATTTCTTCATCCCGCAGGGGACTCAGGAGGAGGCCCGCGCCGATCTGGGTCTTGATGCCGCTGGCATTGAGACCAAAATCAAGGCCTGGCTGGCATAATCCCCTCTCCGCTCCTGCTATGCTTAACTCATCACGAGCTAAGCAGGAGTGGATTGATGAAATACAACACCTTAGGAAAAACCGACCTTCGTGTCTCCCGCCTTTGCCTGGGCTGCATGACGTTTGGCGAACCCCATCGCGGCAATCACGCCTGGACGCTACCTGAAGAAAGCAGCCGCCCGATAATCAAACACGCCCTTGAGGGTGGCATTAACTTTTTCGATACCGCCAACAGTTACTCCGCTGGCAGTAGCGAAGAGATTCTCGGTCGCGCGCTGCGTGATTTCACCCGCCGCGAAGATGTCGTGGTCGCCACCAAGGTTTTTCACCAGGTTGATGATTTAGCAGAAGGATTATCCCGCGCACAAATCCTGCGCTCGATCGATGACAGCCTCAGACGTCTGGGTATGGACTATGTCGACATCCTGCAAATTCACCGTTGGGATTACAACACGCCAATCGAAGAAACGCTGGAAGCTCTGAACGACGTTGTTAAAGCCGGTAAAGCGCGCTATATCGGCGCCTCATCCATGCACGCTTCGCAGTTTGCTCAGGCGCTGGCCTTACAGAAACAACACGGCTGGGCGCAGTTTGTAAGCATGCAGGATCACTACAACCTGATTTATCGCGAAGAAGAACGCGAAATGCTGCCGCTTTGCTATCAGGAAGGCGTGGCGGTGATCCCATGGAGTCCACTGGCGCGTGGTCGCCTGACACGCCCCTGGGGAGAAACCACTGCACGTCTGGTTTCTGATGAAGTCGGTAAAAATTTGTACAACGAGAGCGATGAAAACGATGCACAAATTGCCGCACGGCTCGCCGGTATCAGTGAGGAATTAGGCGTCACGCGGGCACAGGTCGCACTGGCCTGGCTGCTGAGCAAACCCGGTGTGGCCGCACCGATTATCGGTACGTCGCGTGAGGAACAGCTGGATGAATTGCTTAATGCGGTGGATTTAACACTGAAGCCGGAGCAGATCGCCGAGCTGGAAACGCCGTACAAACAGCATCCGGTGGTGGGATTTAAATAATCTGGCAATGCCCGATAGCGCTGCGCTTATCGGGCCGTTTGTAGGCCGAATGAGGCATTTACGCGGCCATCCGGCAAAAGCATTTAAATGATACCTACCGGCCAGTGATGGCCGATAAAATAGAGGATCCCGGCAGAAAGTATCCCGGCCACAATATCATCGATCATGATCCCCGTTCCGCCATGCACGTTGCGATCGAACCAGCGGATCGGCCACGGTTTCCACATATCCAGAATACGGAAAATCACAAAACCCGCAGCAACCCACCGCCAGTCATTGGTCGGAAGCGCCATCAGGGTTATCCACATCCCGACAAACTCGTCCCAGACAATGCTGCCGTGATCGTGCACGCCCATATCTTTCGCCGTTTGATGGCACAGATAAACGCCAATACAGATAGACAACATGACCACCAGTGAATACAGTTGCCACGGCAAAAACGTCATTAAATACCAAAATGGGATCGCCGCCAGCGATCCCATCGTGCCAGGAACAATTGGACTCAGCCCACTGCCAAAACCGGTCGCCAACAGATGCCACGGGTTGCGCATGCTCAGGCGACTTTTGGCGACATCTTTTTTAAGGCGCGGCAAAATGGTCATATCCTTTCCAGTCGAACGTGACGGGTTTTCCGTCGCGCGTAAAGTGAATACCTTCCACATCCGCGCTCATCTGCCCGATACAGGTAAACGATGCGCCGAGATTCCCCAGCGCGACGTCCAGCGCGCCACGGTTAATTTCCGGTACAGTAAAGCATAACTCATAATCTTCACCACCCGAGAGCGCCCAGCGCAGCGCTTGTTCCGATTCCACGTGTTGGGCAAATGCCGGAGAGTAAGGCAGCGCATCAACGTTAACCCGCGCGCCGCAGCCGCTGGCATTAATAATGTGCCCGAGATCGGAGATCAGGCCGTCAGAAATATCGATAGCCGCACTGGCAAGATCGCGCAGGGCTTGACCCTGCAAGATGCGCGGCGTTGGCCGCAGATGACGTTTAAGCAGATAGTCTGCGTCTTTTGCATCTCCAACCTGCAACCGATTCTGTAAAATCGCCAGCCCCGCCGCGCTGTCGCCCGGTGTGCCAGTCACATAAATCCAGTCTCCCGGTTTCGCTCCGGAGCGTTTTAAGGCCCGTCCGACAGGAACGTAGCCATGGATACCCAGCGTCATCGCCAGTGGCCCACGCGTGGTGTCACCGCCAATCAGCTGCATATCATAGTAATTAAGCAGTTCAAACAGGCCATCGCTGAAGGCTTCAAGCCAGGCTTCATCGACTTCAGGTAACGTGAGTGCTAACGTCAGCCATGCAGGGTCCGCCCCCATCGCCGCCAGATCGCTCAAATTCACCGCCAGCGCTTTCCAGGCGAGATCGGTGGGATCAATGTCAGGGAGGAAGTGGTTGCCAGCCACCAGCGTATCGGTACTGATCGCCAGCGTCTGTTTTTCAGGGATATTCAAGAGTGCGCAATCGTCGCCAATACCGGTTTCGACATCAAGACGAGAGGTTCTTACGCGGTCAAAATAACGGGCAATCAGGGAAAATTCGCCACATGCCATACGTTATGCCTCAGCAGAAAAAAAGAAAAAGCCGGGGATAGTGGAAACACGTTCCACCATCCGACCGGCCTCGGAATTACTTTTTGTTGGGGCGAATCACAGGTGCTGCTTTATCCAGTACACCATTCACGAATTTGTGGCTGTCTTCAGCGCCGAAGGTTTTCGCCAGTTCAATCGCTTCGTTGATGGCCACTTTGTATGGCACATCGCTACGCTTAGACAGTTCAAACAGCGCAATACGCAGCACGGCTTTTTCTACCTGACCCAGCTCTTCCAACAGGCGAGACAGGTAAGGCTTCATTAAGCCATCCAGGTACGCGCTGTTAGTCGCCACCCCGGACAGCAGTTCACGGAAATACAGAACGTCGACATCTTTTACGTCCTGTTCCGCCAGGAACTGGTATTCAACATCAGCGATGTCGTTCTGGGACAACTGCCAGGAGTAGAGCGCCTGGACGGCACACTCACGGGCGCGGCGACGAGCAGCAGGTTTCACGGATTTCCCCTTACAAAAATCAGGCCTTGATGGCTTTCAATACATTAATCATTTCAAGCGCAGTCAGTGCAGCTTCTGCGCCTTTGTTACCGGCTTTAGTGCCAGCACGTTCGATGGCTTGTTCAATACTTTCGGTGGTCAGAACACCGAAGGCTACCGGAATGCCGCTGTCCTGAGCGACATGCGCCAGGCCATTGCTTGCACCGCCAGCCACATATTCGAAGTGCGCGGTACCGCCACGGATCACCGTACCGAGCGCAATCACCGCGTCGTATTTACCGGTTTTCGCCAGAGCGTCAGCCGCCAGCGGCAGCTCATAGGCACCAGGAACCCAAACAACGGTAATGTTTTCATCTTTAACCTGACCAATACGTTTCAGGGCGTCGATCGCACCTTCCAGCAGGCTGTCATTGATAAAGTTGTTGAAACGCGCAATGGTGATGGCGACGCGAGCGTCCGGGGTAGCAACGTTAGCTTCAATAATGTTCATATTCTTCCTTCGGGTTCGATTTATAGCCCCGTAAGGGGGGCGGATTTTATCATAATATTCTGTGCGCTGCTTCCTCTAAATCAGAAAGCCTCACGCAGTCGTTAAATGCAGGCAAACGTCCGGGCCCACCTGGCGTATCTCATTGAATTTGAAATGGGGGGCGTCGGCCAGTTTCTCAAGGCCTGGAAGCACACATAATCCTCGCGCATCGCTGCCTAACAGTTTAGGCGCAACATACACGATTAGCTCATCAACCAAACCGGCCTGTAGTAACGCGCCCGCCAGCGTTGGGCCAGCTTCAACCCAAATGCTGTTAATTTGCTGCTTACCCAGTTGCATCATCAGCACCACCAGATCCAGATGCCCGTTATGTTCCGGAACTTTCAGGCTACGCACCGTCTCCGGCCAACTGCGAGGGTCGTCTTTAGTCCGGGCAATCCAGGTTTCTCCTGGCTGTTGCACAATTCGATGCTCCGGCGTGACCTGATTCTGGCTATCAAGAACAATGCGGATCGGCTGGCGCAGATTTTCCTGCGGGTAACTGGCCTGGGTAGACTCTCCAAGCTCCGACCAACGCACAGTAAGCTGAGGGTCGTCGGCTAATACCGTAGCGCTGCTGGTTAAAATAGCATGGCTTTGCGCTCGTAAACGTTGCACATCTCGACGCGCCTGCGGGGAGGTTATCCACTGGCTTTCACCGCTGGCCATCGCCGTACGTCCATCAAGCGAGGCACCAAGCTTAAGCTGCACATAGGGGAATCCCGTACGCATGCGCTTCAGGAAGCCCTTATTAAGCTGCTCAACCTCGCTCATCATTAGCCCGTGGCTGACGTCAATGCCAGCCTGCTGCAAACGATAGAGCCCACGACCTGCTACCTGCGGATTGGGATCCTGCATCGCGGCAACCACACGTGACACGCCTGCGGCAATCAGCGCCTCGCAGCACGGCGGCGTACGCCCATGATGACTACAGGGTTCAAGCGTGACATAGGCGGTTGCCCCTTGCGCTTTTGCTCCCGCCATCCGCAAGGCATGGACTTCGGCATGCGGTTCGCCCGCGCGGTGATGATACCCTTCACCGACGATCTGCCCATCTTTAACAATCACGCAGCCCACGTTAGGATTGGGGTGAGTGGTAAAGCGTCCGCGCGCAGCAAGCTTCAGCGCGCGCGCCATGTACAATTCATCCTGCATGGCTTAGTCCTGTAGGCGAGCAATCTCTTCGCCAAATTCTTTGATATCTTCGAAACTACGGTACACCGAGGCAAAGCGGATATAGGCGACTTTATCGAGTTTTTTCAACTGCTCCATCACCAGGTTGCCAATCATCTTGCTCGGCACCTCACGCTCGCCAGTGGCACGCAGTTGTGATTTGATATGGTTCAACGCCATTTCGACGTCATCAGAACTGACCGGGCGTTTCTCAAGCGCTCTGAGCATGCCGCTGCGCAGCTTATCTTCATTAAAAGGTTCACGCACATCGTTGCTTTTCACAACGCGCGGCATGACAAGTTCAGCCACTTCAAAAGTGGTGAAACGTTCGTTACAGACCAGACACTGCCGACGGCGGCGTACTGAGGAGCCCTCGCCGACAAGACGAGAGTCAATTACCTTAGTGTCTACGGCGAAACAGAATGGGCAATGCATACGGCGTCCTGTACCTCAGTGGTTAACAGAAATCTATTTTACCCTGAACTGGCGTGACAACAAAGGCGCAGCGCTTTTGAGACAAAGGATCGATGCCTTCGCGCTCAGTGCGCACTACCATTATGCTATCGCGACAATAAAGGAAGTGATCACAATGACAAGACGTTACCTAAGAATTCTCCTGGTGGGAAGTCTCTTTAGCCTTAGCGCCTGCGCGCAGCAAAGTGAAGTACGCCAGATGCATCAAAGCGTTAGCACGTTGAATAAAGAGATGACGCGGCTCAATCAGGAAACGGTAAAAATTACCCAGCAAAATATGTTGAACGCAAAATCGACCAGCGGCGTCTATCTGCTGCCAGGTTCCAAAACCCCTGCCCGACTGGACAGCCAGATAGGCACGTTACGCATGTCGCTGATAAATATTGCGCCGAACGCCGACGGAACGCGCCTGACGCTGCGGATTCAGGGTGAATCCAACACGCCTTTACCCGCCTTTAGCGCCACCGTCGAATACGGGCAAATTCAGGGTACCACGGACAACTATCAGGAAGTGAACGTTCACAACCAATTGGTCAACGCCCCGGCAAGTATTCTTGCCCCCAGCGACGTCGACATTCCGCTGCAGATAAATGGTCTCACTCGCGAACAGTTAGGTTTTGTTCGCATCCACGACGTTCAACCTGTTAGTCAATAAACTTTTTTGCGGAACGTTTTGTGCGTTCCGCAACACCACTCCCGTCTATTTTGTTACTCCTCTGACATAACCGATATTTCTGGTAAAACTTGGCAACATTGATGAGAGCCAGTACAATTCGCCGCCTAAAGTACGCAAACGTGAACGCAATCGATTACGTAAATGATAGAACTGTGAAACAAGACATATTTTTGTGAACAATGATTTTTATAATAGGCTCCGAAGAGTTACGAAATATTTAGAAACGCAATTTGCGCATTTTTCACTCCCTAAAGGGATTTCAAACAGTGACATACATATGAAAAAAACATTACTTGCAGCCGGTGCAGTGCTGGCGCTCTCCTCGTCTTTTACTGCCAACGCAGCAGAAAATGACAAACCGCAATATCTGTCCGACTGGTGGCACCAGAGCGTCAACGTGGTGGGTAGCTACCACACCCGTTTCTCCCCGAAACTGAACAACGACGTGTATCTGGAATATGAAGCGTTTGCCAAAAAAGACTGGTTTGACTTCTATGGCTACATCGATATTCCTAAAACCTTCGACTGGGGTAACGGCAACGATAAAGGCATCTGGTCTGACGGTTCTCCGCTGTTTATGGAAATCGAACCGCGTTTCTCTATCGACAAACTGACCGGCGCTGACCTGAGCTTTGGTCCGTTCAAAGAATGGTATTTCGCCAACAACTACATCTACGATATGGGTGATAACAAAGCCAGTCGCCAGAGCACCTGGTATATGGGTCTGGGTACCGATATCGATACCGGTCTGCCGATGGGTCTGTCTCTGAACGTGTATGCTAAATACCAGTGGCAGAACTATGGCGCATCCAACGAAAACGAGTGGGATGGCTACCGTTTCAAAGTGAAATACTTTGTGCCGATCACTCAGGTATGGGGCGGTCAGTTAACTTACATCGGCTTCACCAACTTCGACTGGGGCTCAGATTTGGGTGACGATCCGAACCGCACCAGCAACTCTATCGCTTCCAGCCACGTTCTGGCGCTGAACTACGATCACTGGCACTACTCCGTAGTGGCGCGTTACTTCCATAACGGCGGTCAGTGGAAAGGTGGCGACACTCTGAACTGGGGCGAAGGCGATTTCAGCGCGAAATCTACCGGTTGGGGTGGTTACCTGGTTGTAGGTTACAACTTCTAATTCAGGAAATCTGTCCGCAGACAAGCCAGCTTAACCGCTGGCTTTTTTATGGCTGGTCTTCACAGCGTACTTTACGTAAAAAGTCACTTAGCGAGCGATCCGCTGATTCGCGAAAGTACTTGTCGAGTGGCGTGATCTTCAGACATCGATCAACCCGAAAGCAGCGATAATCGTCACGTTTTTCACACCATGCAACGAGCAGCCAGTGCTCACCCCAGAAAAATAGTCCCAGCGGCTGAACATCGCGCCAGGAAAGATTCCCGACCTCATCGCGATAATGCAGCGCTAGTGTCTGCTGCGCCGAAACCGCGCGATGAATGAGATCGAACGCACTGCGTGAATGCGGCTGATTACCAAAATCAGGTGCGAAAATCCGTGTTTGCTCGGCCCTGCGCCGACTCTCTGACGGCAATATCGCCAGCACTTTTTCCTGCGCAGACTCCAGCGCCTGTGAGAGTGAATCCCCACCCCATGTTTTCAGCAGCCGAATAGCCACCATCAACGCTTCTGATTCGTGTTGCGTTAACATTAACGGCGGCAAATCAAACCCTGCCATTAGGCGGTATCCACTGCCCACTTCACCTTCAATGGGCACGCCGGATAAAGAGAGATCGCGGATATCGCGATAAATCGTCCGTTCAGATACCTCCAGACGTTCTGCCAGCAGCGCCGCCGTTGTCACTCGCCTGCCACGCAGGATTTGTACAATCTGAAACAAGCGGTCGGCGCGTCTGGACATATTAATCCTCAGTGCTGAAAAAATTACGCGGGTTGATTTAAACCAACGCGATTGCCTTCGCTGTCAGTAAACAGCGCAATCGTGCCAATGTCTTGCCCCAGTTCGAGCGGGCCAAACACGCAGTGGCCGCCAGCGGTGGCGACACGCTCAAGCGTTGCAGCCAAATCGTCCGTATGCAGGTAAATAATAGCGCCTAGCGCTGAAGGCGTAATGCCGTCAAATTTAGCCAGCGCTCCGCCGGGAGCAGGATCCTGATGCGGGAATACGGCCAGCTCGGCGCAGTCCATATTTTCCCGACGCAAAGAAACCTGCATCACGGGCTCATAAAATGCAATGGCGCGATCCATTTCTGCCACGGGGATTTCAAACCAGTTAATGACGTTGTTCATACTTCCTCCTGCCTGTGTGAGTAGTGTCAGAAGGACTATAAGACAGTGCTACTGACAGCATACTGTCAGTAGTGTGGCGACCGAAACCAATAATGGTCTGCCGCTAAATCACAGGCAAAAAAAATCCCGACCTTGCGATCGGGATTCCACTATCTTCACTCTTAATGGGTTAAGGCAGAATTGACGGCTGATCCGCCCCTTCTTTCTCGACCTTCTGCTGCAGCATGTGCTCACGCTTCATACCCAGCTTCAGCGCCAGCGCCGATGCCACGTAGATAGAAGATGCGGTACCGATGGAAACACCGATCAGCATCGTCAGCGAGAAGCCTTCCAGTACCGGACCACCGAACAGGAACAGCATCAGAATAACCATCAACGTCGTACCGGACGTAATTAACGTACGATGCAGCGTCTGAGTCAATGACACGTTAAAGATTTCGTAAGGCGTACCGCGACGAATTTTGCGGAAGTTTTCACGAATACGGTCAGATACAACGATACTGTCGTTCAGCGAGTAACCGATTACCGACATCAGCGAGGCGACGATAGTCAGGTCAATCTCGATATGGAACAACGACAGGATCCCAAGTGTAATGATTACGTCATGCGCCAGCGCGATAACCACCCCTGCCGCCAGTCGCCACTCAAAGCGGAAACCGACGTACACCAGGATGGAGATCAGCGCCGCCATCAACGCCATCGCCCCCGTTTGCGCCAGGTCTGCACCTACGCTCGGCCCCACGAATTCAATTCGCTTCACCGCCGCGTTTTGGTTGGTGGATTCGTTAATCACACTCAACACTTTGCTACCCAGCACCTGACCGCCGTCTGCGCCTTCGGTTGGCGGCATACGCACCATAATGTCGTGGCTGCTGCCGAAGTTCTGCAGCAGCGGGTCAACAAAGCCCGCTTTCTCCAGCGCATCGCGCATCACGTCCATTTCCGCTGGTTTTTCCAGCGTGATTTCAATGACCGTACCACCGGTGAAATCGAGACCCCAGTTAAAGCCGCGCACGCCCATAATCACGATGGCCGCGATCAGCAGAAAACCTGAAATGCCGAAAGCCCAGTAGTCCCAGCGCATAAAGTCCCAGACTTTACGGCCGTGGTTCAATTGTTCAACAGTATATTCCTGTGCCACTTCGCACTCCTCAGATTGACAGCTTTTTGACGCGCTTGCCGCCATACAACAGGTTTACGATGGCACGTGTACCGACAATTGCGGTAAACATCGACGTCGCTACCCCAATACCGGTAGTAATCGCGAACCCTTTAATTGCCCCGGTGCCGACTGCGTACAGGATAATGACCTTAATCAGCGTCGTAATGTTCGCATCGAAGATGGAGCTAAATGCGCCCGCATAACCTTCATTGATGGCCTGCTGCACCGAACGCCCGTTACTCAACTCTTCTTTGATACGTTCGTTGATCAGTACGTTCGCATCGACCGCGACAGCAAGGGTTAAGACGATCCCCGCAATCCCCGGCATACTCAGCGTAGCGCCCGGCAGCAGCGACATAATACCGACAATCAGCACCAGGTTCGCAATCAGCGCACTCGTGGCGATCAGACCGAACTTCTTATAGAAGAAGATCATGAACAGGATAGACACCACCAGACCAGCCAGACACGCTTCCAGACCCTGTTTAATGTTCTGCATACCCAGGGTTGGGCCGATGGTACGTTCTTCCACAATCTGAATCGGCGCAATCAACGCACCGGCACGTAACAGCAGAGAAAGCTGACGCGCTTCATTCGGGTTGTTGATACCGGTAATACGGAAGCTGTTGCCCAGACGAGACTGGATGTTGGCGATGTTAATCACCTCTTCCTGTTTCACCAGCACGGCGCGACCGTTGGCATCTTTCTTACCGCTGTCTTTGTACTCCACGAACAGAGTCGCCATCGGCTTACCGATGTTGTCCTTGGTGAAGTTGGACATAATGTTACCACCCGCGCTATCCAGCGAGATGTTAACCTGCGGCTGATTGTATTCGTCCTGGCTGGAAGTAGAATCGGTGATATGGTCACCGGTCAGGATCACGCGCTTGTACAGCACAACAGGCTGGCCTTCACGAGACTGTTTCACTTCCGAATCACCCGGAACACGACCCGATGCTGCAGCGGACTGGTCAACGTTGGTGTTTACCAGACGGAATTCCAGCGTCGCGGTAGCGCCCAGAATTTCTTTCGCCCGCGCGGTATCCTGAATACCCGGCAGTTCGACCACAATGCGGTCAGCACCCTGACGTTGTACAACCGGCTCAGCAACACCCAGTTGGTTAACACGATTACGCAGAATGTTGATGTTCTGCTGTACCGCGTATTCACGGGCTTCGCTCAGGCGCGCATCGGTCATCACCGCACGCAGTGCATTGCTGCCCTGGCTAGAAATAACCAAATCCTGGTGACGCTTGCTCAGGTAAGAGATAGCTTCATCACGGGCGCTGCTATCACGAAAAGTGATGCTCAGACCGTAGTTATCTTCTTTGCGAACGGTAGTATAAGGAATGCCTTTTTCACGCAGATCGCTGCGCAGGCTATCAATATTTTGTTCCTGCAACTTACTCAGCGCGGTGTCCATATCCACTTCCATCAGGAAGTGAACGCCGCCACGCAGATCAAGACCGAGTTTCATCGGTTCTGCGTGAATGGCTGCCAGCCAACGCGGGGTTGCCGGAGCAAGGTTAAGCGCCACGACGTATTGATCACCCAATACGCCCATTAACACTTCACGAGCGCGCAGTTGGGTATCAGTGGAGTCGAAGCGCGCGAGAATAGCACCCTCTTCCAGAGCCACAGACTTAGGTGTGATTTTATCTTCTTGTAACGTTTTCTGGACCTGGATCAGCGTTTGCTCACTGGCGGCGGCACCGCGCACGCCAGTGATTTGAACAGCCGGATCCTCACCATACAGGTTGGGAAGCGCATAGAGCAGACCGACGACAATCACGACGATCAGCATGACATACTTCCACAAAGGATAACGGTTTAACACGGCAGTTCCCTTTGGGAAAACAATAAATTACAGCGCCTTCATGGTGCCTTTCGGCAGAACGGCAGCTACGAAATCACGTTTAATAACCACTTCAGTGGTGTCGTTCAGCGCGATAGCGATGTAGCCGGATTCTGCTACTTTGGTCACGCGACCCACCAGACCACCGTTGGTCAGCACTTCATCGCCTTTCGCAATGGAGTTCATCAGATTTTTGTGTTCTTTGGTACGCTTTTGCTGCGGGCGCAGGATCATGAAATAGAAAATCAGACCAAACACCACCAGCATCAGAATCAGAGACATCGGGCTGCCCTGCGCCGGAGCACCTGTTGCCGCTACCGCATCAGAAATAAAAAAGCTCATTCAAATTCCCTCATTATTAAAATTAATCAACGTTCACAGGTGGAACTGGTCTACCCTGACGTTGGTAAAAATCGGTCACGAAGCTCTCTAATTTACCCTCTTCAATAGCCTTGCGTAAACCCGCCATCAAACGCTGGTAGTAGCGAAGGTTATGAATCGTGTTGAGTCGCGCGCCCAATATTTCGTTGCAACGGTCAAGATGATGCAAGTATGCGCGCGAATAATTGCGACAGGTGTAGCAATCACACTCAGCATCGAGCGGACTGGTGTCGCTTTTATGTTTCGCGTTACGAATTTTTACCACGCCGTCAGTCACAAACAAATGACCATTACGGGCATTTCGCGTTGGCATCACGCAGTCAAACATATCGATACCACGACGCACGCCTTCAACCAGATCTTCTGGTTTACCAACGCCCATCAGGTAACGCGGTTTATCAGCCGGAATCTGCGGGCAAACATGCTCCAGAATGCGGTGCATATCTTCCTTCGGTTCACCAACAGCCAAACCGCCGACAGCGTAGCCATCAAAGCCGATATCTACCAGACCTTTGACGGAGATATCACGTAAATCTTCGTAAACGCTGCCCTGAATGATGCCAAAAAGCGCATTTTTGTTGCCGAGGCTATCAAAACGGTCGCGACTGCGCTTCGCCCAACGCAAAGACATCTCCATCGATCGTTTAGCATAGTCCCAGTCGGCCGGATACGGTGTACATTCGTCGAAGATCATCACGATATCGGAACCGAGATCGTATTGAATCTCCATCGACTTCTCAGGATCGAGGAAGATCGGATCGCCGTTGATCGGATTACGGAAATGCACGCCCTGCTCGGTTATCTTACGGATGTCGCCCAGGCTGAATACCTGGAAGCCGCCGGAATCGGTGAGGATCGGTCCTTTCCACTGCATGAAATCGTGCAGATCGCCGTGCAGCTTCATGATTTCCTGACCCGGGCGCAGCCAGAGGTGGAAGGTGTTACCGAGGATGATCTGTGCGCCGGTCGCTTCAACTTCTTCCGGCGTCATGCCTTTCACGGTGCCATAAGTACCGACCGGCATAAAAGCAGGCGTTTCCACTACGCCACGATCAAAAACCAGGCGGCCGCGGCGGGCGCGACCGTCTGTGGTGTCCAGTTCAAATTTCATTTTAACTCCTGCGTCAGAAAAACAGTCCGACGTTAAACACTCGCATCGCGGATTTATTCCCCAACGCGCTCAGAAATAGCCTGCGGATTGTACGTGATAAACATGGCATCACCGTAACTAAAAAAGCGATATTCCGCTTTTACCGCTTCATGATAGGCGTGCATGGTGTTTTTATAACCAGCAAATGCGGAAACCAGCATAATCAGTGTCGATTCCGGCAGGTGGAAGTTGGTGACCAGAGCATCAATCACCTGATATTTATAGCCTGGATAAATGAATATTTGCGTATCACCGAAGAACGGCTCGATAAGGTCATTTTTGGCCGCCTGCGCCGCGCTTTCCAGTGAACGTACGGAGGTGGTACCTACCGCAATCACGCGGTTGCCGCGTGCTTTCGCCGCCAGCACAGCATCAACCACATCCTGTGGCACTTCCGCATACTCGGAGTGCATAATGTGATCTTCGATGGTATCTACGCGCACCGGCTGGAAGGTACCCGCCCCCACGTGCAGCGTAACGAACGCCATCTCGATACCTTTATCACGCAGTTTTGCCAACAGTGGTTCGTCAAAATGCAGACCGGCGGTCGGCGCGGCGACAGCCCCTGGTTTTTCGCTATACACGGTCTGGTACAGCTCGCGGTCAGCGTCTTCATCCGGACGGTCGATATATGGCGGCAGCGGCATATGGCCAATCGCGTTGAGGATATCCAGCACGCTACGCTCGTCATCAAACTCGACTTCAAACAACGCGTCATGGCGCGCCACCATCGTTGCTTTAATGCTTTCGTCATCGCCCAGCAGCAGCTCGGCACCCGGCTTCGGCGCTTTAGAGGCGCGAATATGCGCCAGAATCCGTTTGTCATCCAGCATACGCTCGACCAGTACTTCAATCTTGCCGCCGCTGGCTTTACGCCCAAACAGACGCGCCGGAATAACGCGGGTATTATTAAAAACCAGCAAATCGCCAGGGTTGAGCTTATCGAGCAAATCGGTGAAAGTACCGTGCGTCAGCGCGCCCGTCGGCCCGTCCAAAGACAGCAAGCGGCAGCTACTGCGTTCAGCCTGCGGATAGTGGGCAATCAGGGATTCGGGTAGTTCAAAGGTGAAATCGGTAACGCGCATGACACTGACTCAGACTAAAATAAGAGGCGGGTAGTCTAGTGCCGGGGCGTTCTCCCTGCAACCTTTACCCCTCTGGATAAACATTTAACTATGAATTTTCTTGCACATTTGCATCTGGCTCACCTCGCCGACAGCTCGCTTTCCGGTAATCTACTGGCGGATTTTGTCCGGGGTAATCCCCAAACGCACTATTCGCCCGACGTGGTGGAGGGCATCTTTATGCACCGTCGTATCGACGTGATGACCGATAACCTGCCACAGGTGCGTGAAGCCAAAGAGTGGTTTCGCAGCGAAACGCGCCGCGTCGCACCGATTACGCTGGACGTCATGTGGGATCATTTTCTGTCGCGCCATTGGTCGGAAATCTCCCCCGACTTCCCGCTGACGGACTTTGTACGCTATGCCCGCGCCCAGGTGACCCCTATTTTACCGGAATCGCCGCCGCGCTTTATCAATCTGAACAACTACATCTGGTCGGAGAAATGGCTCGAGCGCTATCGGAATATGGATTTTATCCAGAACGTCCTGAACGGCATGGCCAGCCGCCGCCCGCGGCTCGATGCCCTGCGCGACTCATGGTATGACCTCGATACGCACTACGATGCGTTAGAAGAACGTTTCTGGCAGTTTTATCCCCAAATGATGGGACAGGCGCGACGTAAATCCCTTTGATTATAGCCCGCATCATGCACCGGATAAGCAGCAGCCGCTATCCGGCAAAAGATTGATAGACAAAACCTGTCTCATTGATTGCCAGCGCCTCTTTGTCTTATTCCCGAACACTCTCTATACTGGCCCGCGTTGCGTTCCAAAAACCCCTTAACATTGCAGGAGAATTATATGGTACTGGTAACTCGTCAGGCTCCGGATTTCACAGCAGCTGCGGTACTGGGTAGCGGTGAGATCGTTGAAAACTTCAACTTCAAGCAGCATACCAACGGTAAAACTACCGTTCTGTTCTTCTGGCCGATGGACTTCACCTTCGTTTGCCCGTCTGAACTGATCGCATTCGACAAACGTTACGAAGAATTCCAGAAGCGCGGCGTTGAAGTTGTTGGCGTTTCCTTCGACTCTGAATTTGTCCACAACGCATGGCGTAACACCCCTGTCGAAAAAGGCGGCATTGGTGAAGTGAAATACGCAATGGTTGCTGACATCAAACGCGAAATCCAGAAAGCCTACGGCATTGAGCATCCTGAAGCAGGTGTTGCTCTGCGCGGTTCTTTCCTGATCGACGCTAACGGCGTTGTTCGCCACCAGGTGGTTAACGATCTGCCGCTGGGTCGTAACATCGACGAAATGCTGCGCATGGTTGACGCGCTGCAGTTCCACGAAGAGCACGGCGACGTATGTCCGGCACAGTGGGAAAAAGGTAAAGAAGGTATGAACGCGTCTCCGGACGGCGTAGCAAAATACCTGACCGAGAACGTTTCCAGCCTGTAAATGGCATGAATCGTAAGAGGCCCGCAAATGCGGGCCTTTTTTACATCTGGTTATTAGTCTCCAATCATCCCTTTCTCCTTATACCTCTTCGCTCATTTTGAAGTAAGTAAATGACGTCATAACCGTTTTTTTGTCCTATCTCTGGATAAACATCCTTAACGCATCAACATATTTCTCTCTAAGAATTTTCCTAACAATTTTAAGATGATATCTGAATTTTTAAGACAAAGAGCAATAAAGGAAGAGTGAACTCGCTAAATTTAACCAACATGCAATAAATATATTTAATGTCTTCACATCTGAATAATGCCGCCACACACCTTGTATTTTAATTCTTATCCCATTGTTATATAAGGCATTCCTGTTTCTTTTCAAAATAGAACGCTATAAAAAACCCATGTTAATCATAGCGCTTATAAATAAGTTATAAATTTATTAACTGTGCTAATTATTCCAACAAATATTAACACTTTTTACTTATCATTCTACAAATTCAATTAAAAAAACAGATCTTATCGATCGATTTTAATCATTACACATCAATTTATCAGCAGATTAGGATTTCTCCAGGAAACCACATTATTAACAGTGTTTTTCTTGCAGATTAGGGAGAGATATGCATGAGCAGTAAAGATAAATGCACGCGGTTTTTTATTTATTCCGCAGACTGGACGCATGCGGCTGCATTACAAAATTTAATCAGCGGTAAAAAAACTCCTGATAACTATATTTCATTGCCACAACTCACCATCAGTGAGTTGTGCGAATATACCGGACCGCCACCACATATAATCATCCTGGATGTCCCACCAGGAAGATATGTGGCATTAATCCTGGCTCTCCGTAAAAGTTTTCCTCAAGCACAAATGATTTGTACTCAGCATTATTTTCTCTACTCAGATCGTATGGTTGCTGAGTATTTTGGTGGGATATTGCTAAAGGAATATGATGCTTTAATATCTGGATATCCCAATATAGGCATTGCTGAGCATCTTACGTCACCAATATTCTCAGCTGCATATCCTCGGCTCAGATTTTTTTGTTCAAGCGTTCCTCCGCAGGTGGTATTAGGTTCACTTGAAAAGTGGATCAGAAGAAGGTTATCAGAAGTGATACCTTCATCACGCACACGAACAATTACGCTGGATTGGTTAGCCAGAGGCATTTCACTTCGGGAAACTGCAAAACAATTGAAAAGAAGTGAAAAAGTGATGTACCACTATCGCTGGATGATGATGCAAGCTTTAGGTATACGCCATTGCAGCAGAGATTTCATTCACTCACTGACGGTAAATGCAGGACCAACAAACTGGAAAAAACCCGACAAGAAAGCCGCGCATAAATAATAGTATGTCGCGTATATAGAGCTCATTTAAATTCCAAAATAAAAAATCGCTATCAATCACGATGCGGTTTCTATTGTTTCACCCCTATTTTATAGAAGTGCCATGTGTTAGCAAATATAAGGATTTATTTATGTCGCAAAAAAGCGTTTCTTTCTCAAAAAAGATATTAGTCGTCTCTATACTACTCGCAATATCAGGTACTGCTACAGCTTCTGATGAAGGCTCTGGTATGGTGAGTGGGCTTAACTGGAGTTTGTTGGTGCCTAACTCTGGCGCCGGTGATACTGCCGTTAAAGGAATTTATGCCTGGAACTTTAGTAACACCCAGGAGGAAGCCTCTCTCGATTCCGCCAGTAATAAAGGTAATATCTATTTTAACCCTCCACATCACGACCTTCTAAGTCGAACAGTAAATGTTACTGATCTTGACCTGAGCGGATACTACATTAATTTTAGCAAAACCGATCTTGCTGGTAATCAGTCTACTCTCAATCTGACCAAGGCCACCGTTGATTTTATCGAATCAGGAGGGTCTGGCACCGACACTAATATAGCCATCAACTTAAAGGACGCTCAGCTTAACGGCGCTCAGATGGATACCAACTATGATAATGCCCTTAAAAATGGGGTGGCAAAGAACAAAAACTGGGTGGCAAATCAAAATGGTGATGGCGGATATGGTATTTATGTCGATCTCGGTGACACAGGCGATGTAATTGTCGATATTGATAACAGTCAGTTAGGCTCAGAAACCTGGAAAGCAGGTATTTTTACCGGCGGATCTGACTCCGTTAACATTACTGCTTCTGAAAGTAACATTTTCGGTTCTGTACAAGCCGGATATTCTGAAGATGTCAATATTGAACTGACAAAGCAAACAACACTCACCGGTAATATTGTCACCGGTAAGGGCACAAGTATTGTCAGTATTAATGACAACTCGAAAGTACTCGGCGACATCAACGTCAGCAAGAGCAATCAAGCCCAGGTGTCTCTGGGCGATAATGTTGCAACCAGCAATGTTAATAAAATCACCGGCAACAAAACCAATTCCACTCTTAAGTTAGGCCAAGAAGTCACTGAATTAGACGGCAGTAAATTTGTCGATTTTACGGTGTTAAACGTGCTGGGTAAAAGTACCATCCTCAATGGTCTGAATGACACAAACGTAGGGTCAGCACTCAATCTGACGGGGAATCACATCATTGCTGATGTTAATATAACGGGCAATGGCGCACTCACCGTAGCAGGTAATTCCACGCTACAGGCAGATAATATCTCTTTGAGCAGCGACGCTTCGTTAACCATCGATAATGGAACTTTGCAAACCAGCTCAGCGCAAATATTTACTGATGGTCTGGGTAGTAACGGTCTTAATACTTCTGCCACCGGCCTGAACACCACAGGCCAGCAGGTATCTTTCAACGATGGCACATTAGCGCTCTCTGATGCGCTATTTAACCTCGATTATGTAAAATCTGTTAATGGTCTGGTGGACAATGCCGAACTTATTATGCTGGGCAACGTTGTGTCTGCTGATGGTACTGGTCCTGCTGGTAGTGTAGATTTTGACACGGTTGGTGCTGTGGGTGAAAACACCGTGCTTGCCGGTGTTACCGTTAAATCTGATAAAAGTGACGTCGTTATTGGCGCTGACGGTGATGACGGCAGCAAAAACAGTATTGCAGTGAAAAATCTGGAATTAACTGCTGATGGTGACAATAAAGCAAATGTATTCGTAACAGGCCAAAAAACGCTCACCTTAACTGGCGATGCCACAGGCATGAATAACACCAGCCTTGTTTCCGCAGGGGAAGACGCCAGTGTCAGTGTTAATGTCAAAGAGGGTACATTGCAGTTGGGTCATGCTTCTCTGTCCGGAGCCACAGGTTCCTTGAATGCCACCGTAAACCTGGACAATGGGAATTTACAGGTCGCTGGTGGCAAATACAGCGTTTCCGGAGAAATTTCAGCAAGCAATGACAGCGCCATTACCATTGCAGACAGCGCGGCGTTACAAGCGTCTAAAATTGATATGACAGGCACCAATATGCAGGTCAATGGCGTATTGCAAACCGCTGCACTCAACGCCGACTCAGGTACGACTATCAATGTGGGCACTACCGCAGATCAAGGCGCTGCTGGACATCTGCTCGCACAGAACGTAAGCCTGAACGGGGCAACTCTGTTCCTTGATCCGCAATGGCAAACCAATAGCACCATCAGTCAGGCTTCCAAAGCTGCGCTGCAATTTATCGATGACAAAATTGACGGCAAGCTCACTGCCGGGCAAAACGCCTTACTGGTCCTGGGTGAGGCAACGACCGAGTGGGCTGAAACACAGTTTGCCAAAACGGGTCTGCAATGGTCTGCTGACGGGATTACCGCCGCATTAGCCATTAATGCCCCGCAATTACTGGATAAAGACCATGGTAGTCTGGTTGTGGATGGTTCACAGACCTCAGCCCCCAGCGCAAATGCCAATACGGCTACTTTTGCCGATAATTCACTGTTAATGGTGAATGGCAAAACCATTGCCGGCGGGCAGTATGCGCTCACAGCTGAAAATGGAACGCTCAACGTTAGCGACAGCGCCAGCCTTTACATTGCCGACGCCAAAGCCAGTCAGACCTATTATATTGTCGACGGTTTTAACGGTGGTTCACCAGGTCCTATCGATGATTCCACTCAAACAGGTGTATCGGAAAAGGGATGGAATGGTGAAAATTTACTGACCAACCGACTGCTTTCTGCAACACGTCACTGGGATGTAGACAGCGGACAATTGCAGGTCACCACGGAGGCTAAATCCTCTGCTGACGCGTTACCTGGCGTCGCACTGACGCAAACGCTGGATACTATGATGGGCCAGGGAATCAATGACACGCAAAGTCAGTCTGCCGGCGTTCGTTTCCTGTCACGTGCGATAGATAATCCTTACGTCTCTACGCAGGATATCGTGAAAACCATTAACAGTGCAGCGCAGTTGGCTGTGGCCGGAGGTGTGCAGAACACTACCCTGTCCACAGGGTTGTCTGCCACCAAAGCGATCAACGATCGTAACTCAGTGCTTAACAGCAAACTCCAACCTGACGCAGGAGCTGAAGGTCTGAATTTCTGGGCCAGCACACTGTATGGCCACGACAGTAACAGTGGTTTTAAAACTGGCGCACTGGAAACCGGCAATAATGTTAATTACTTTGGTTTAATGATTGGCGCAGATATCACTCATCAAACCTCTCTGGGTAATTTGCGCAGCGGTTTAGCATTCCATTCCGGAACCGGTAAATCATCGTCCAAAGGAGATCTGCAATATACCAAAAATGATGTTGATTTTTGGGGTGCAACGTTTTATGAAAACTGGACAAATAATAATTTCAGCGTGACCGTTGATTTAGGATTGTCCAGGAACAGTAATGACGTTGAGCAGAATCTTCCGGCTTGGGTGGATATGGGCAGTAAGTTAAAAGCGGATATTGATTCCGAAATGCTGACCGCGGGAATTACGGGTGAATACCTGTACAACCTGTCCTCTATCGATATCGTTCCACACGCCGGTGTACGCTATGTACAACTCAAAACTGAACGTTTTGATACTACTACCCAGTCCGGAGAGAAGCTGTTTGATACCGCTGAGCAGAAGCAGAACCTCTGGCAATTCCCGGTTGGCGTGCGTTTAAGCACCACATACTCGCTTGATTCTGGCTGGGCAGTTAGCCCGCAAGCCGATCTGTCGGTCATTCCGGTTACTGGCGACACCAACGCGAAAACGCATATTCGTACCTACGGTATTAACGCATCCGATACACTGTCTTCAACGATTGTTGATGATACTTCGTTCTCAGGACAACTCGGTGTGAAGGCGCAGAAAGGAAATGTAAGTTTCGGTATCAACTACAACCTCGACGCATCTGAACACCAGACAGGTCAGGGGGCAATGGCCGTATTTAATTATAACTTCTGATGTGATTTAAAAAATACTCGCCCTCCTCAAATCGGGAGGCGAGTATTTCTTTTCAAGAATGACGTACAGGAGAAAATATTTATGTTTAGATATCACAAAGTGATGCAAGCCATTTTCTTCATACTGACACTTGCCACAATAAGTTGCACCATCACTTCGCTTTGTTTAGGCTATGGGAACTGGGCTTTTTATTATGGTATTGTTTCGGTAGGCTCGATGATAATTTATATGATTCACCGCTGATTATTAATTATTACGGATTATTTAATTTATCCCCCGCTTCTTACTTCTGTATAACACGTTTAACCGGTTAGCACTTCTACAGCCGTTGGCACAACAGCATTAGCCTGAGTCACAGACGCTTGCACCACACTGCACAGCCCCTGGGCAGGGACTGCAATGAGAGATTAAAACGCGAAACAGGAACAGCCAAGCGCGCCCCAGAAAGCCCGGTCATCCGACACCGGAATGCCTGATTGACGCGCAATATCATGCTGATGACCGTGTACGCCGCAGCTACCGCAGCACTGGTGCATCTGCACTATGGCGCCAATTTTTGCCGCACCAGGCGGCGCTGCGCGATAGTGCCCCGGCACCTTCACTACCGGCGACCAGTCAGGTATTACCGGGATAGCCGGCGGTGCAAGTGGGGTGAAGTGCCCGGCCGCATACACCACTTTGCCATCGACAATGGTCATCACTGACTCAATACCTTTGATCTCTTCTTCCGGCACGCTGAAGTAGTCTTTGGACAGCACCACCAGGTCGGCCAATTGATCTTTCTCAATGCGCCCTTTCTTACCCTGCTCGCTGGAGAACCAGGCGCTGCCAGCCGTCCACAGTTCCAGCGCCACGTCGCGCGGCAGGCGGTTGTTATCATCGTACATCGCCATTCCCCCAACAGTACGACCCGAAACCAGCCAATAGAGCGCGGTCCACGGGTTGTAGCTGGCCACGCGGGTGGCGTCAGTTCCCAGCCCGACCGGAACTTCAGCCGCCAGCATTTTTGCCACTGGCGGTGTATGTTTGACCGCATCTTTGCCATAACGATCGACAAAGTATTCCCCCTGGAATGCCATTCGGTGCTGAACCGCAATCCCGCCACCCAGCGCTTTAACGCGCTCGATATTCCGTTCAGTAATCGTTTCGGCGTGATCGAAAAACCAGTGCAGGCCATTGAACGGGATATCGCGATTTACCTTCTCAAACACGTCCAGCATACGGCTGATGGATTCATCGTAGGTGGCATGCAGGCGGAACGGCCAGCGGTGCTCCACCAGGTGACGAACCACGCGCTCCAGTTCATCTTCCATACCCTCCGGCAGATCCGGGCGCGGCTGGAGGAAGTCTTCAAAATCCGCAGCCGAGAAGACCAGCATTTCCCCTGCCCCATTGGCACGGTAAAAGTCAGTCCCCTGCCCAGGCTTGAGCATGTCGGTCCAGCGTTCAAAGTCTTCAAGCTCCTGCTTAGGACGCTGGGTAAACAGGTTGTAGGCAATACGCACCGTCATCTGCTTGTTGGCATGTAACTGTTCAATTATCTCGTAATCTTCCGGATAGTTCTGGAAGCCACCGCCCGCGTCAATGGCGCTGGTCAGTCCCAAACGGTTCAGCTCTCGCATAAACTGGCGGGTCGAGTTAACCTGCATTTCCAGCGGCAGTTTTGGTCCTTTTGCCAGCGTCGAATAGAGGATCATGGCGTTGGGTTTGGCAATCAGCATGCCGGTCGGGTTGCCGTTGCTGTCACGTACAATCTCGCCGCCCATCGGATCCGGCGTTGCTTTGGTGTAGCCGACGGCTTTCAGCGCGGCGCGGTTCAGCAGCGCTCTGTCATAGAGATGCAGAACAAAAACCGGGGTATCCGGGGCCGCTTCATTGAGTTCTTCGAGGGTTGGCATGCGCCGTTCGGCAAACTGAAATTCACTCCAGCCGCCCACCACGCGTACCCATTGCGGCGACGGCGTTCTGTCCGCCTGCTCTTTGAGCATACGTAGCGCGTCCGCCAGTGACGGCACGCCTTCCCAACGTAATTCCAGATTGTAATTCAGACCGCCGCGAATCAGGTGCAGGTGTGAATCGTTCAGACCGGGGATCACCGTATGCCCCTGCAGATCGACAATCTGCGTCCCTTCGGTGGCAAAGCTCATGATCCGATCATGGCTACCGGTCGCCAGAATCTTACCGTTGGCGATCGCCACCGCCTCGACCTGCGGGTTTTGTCTTTCGAGCGTATGAATTTTTCCGTGAGTCAGAATCAGTGTGGCAGTTTGCGACATAACAATCTCCTGAGAAACCGGTCAGACTTTTTTCAGCCATCCGGCAAACAGACGGGTTACGATGGGCATCCAGAACCAGACCACCAACGCAACCACACAGGCATCATTGATCAGATGCAGGAGTAACGAACCCTTCAATGCAGGCAACACAATGCCGGTCAACCACGGCACCAGATTGGTGCTGGGAAAAATCACCAGCAGGGTTATCAGAAACTGTTTCCAGCGTCTCGGCTGACGTACATGGGGCGCGGGCGGAGTAAACCAGAACGCGGCTTCGGTACGAATTTCGGTTTTATCACCTTCCGCCAGCATCGGAGCAATCTCTTCTACCAGCCCACGGCGCGTATCGGACTGGGTCCAGTTATAAAGATGCTCAAGCGTGTCGAAACGAATAATGATATTCCACAGGTTGTCGCCATCCGCAGGGCGAATCACATTCGCCCCGAGATGACCGGGAAACTCGGCCGCCACTGGCATAATTTTCCCCAGCCATTGCTCATATCGCTGTGCCTGCTCAGGCAGCAGGGTGTGGGTAATCACCAACGTCACATGTTTGTTCTGCGCCATGAAGGATTCCTTGTTGAGAGGAAACAGACCGCTTAGGCCAGGAAAGCAATACACAAAATCATTCATGGTGCATCGAGGCGGCAAGGTTGTGGATCCCCGGGAGCTTACATCAGTAAGCGACCGGGGTACGCAAGCGAAGCCAACAAAGATGCAGCATGAAGGATGAAGTGTATTCAGGCTTTACGTTCCGGCGCGCCATGCACCATGGTATAGGCGTAATCCACGCCCATACCGTAGGCACCGCTGTGCTCGCGCACCAGAGCCATGACAGCGTCGTAGGTTTCTTTACGGGACCAGTCGCGCTGATACTCAAGAAGTACCTGTTGCCAGGTCACGGGTACGGCACCCGCCTGTACCATGCGGTCAATGGAACGCTCATGGGCATCCACCGACGTGCCGCCTGAAGTATCTGTTACCACATACACTTCATAGCCCGCTTCCAGCGCCATCAGCGCCGGGAAAGTCAGACACACTTCGGTCCACAGCGCGGAGATAATCAGTTTTTTACGCCCGGTCGCTTCTACGGCCTTCACAAACGCCGCATCTTCCCAGGAGTTCATCGAGGTGCGTTCAATCGGTTTCACATCAGGATGTACCGCTAATAATTCTGGCCAGATATATCCGCTAAAACTTTTTGTTTCCACAGAAGTATAAATCACTGGAACATTGAATATTTTCCCGGCTTTCGCTAATGCGACGGTATTATTTTTCAATGTCTGGCGATCGATATTCGCCACACCAAATGACATTTGCGGCTGATGATCAATAAAAATTAGCGTAGAGTTTTGTGGGTCAATCAGTTCCCGAATAGACATAGCACACCTTCTTAATCAATAAGTTAAAAGGCAACGGTCTGTTTCTGCCGTCAGCAGCAGGATCCTGAATCAGAAAGCTTGTTGAGTATAGCGGGAAATTTCTAACGAGTTATTAAAGAAAACTTACCGTCTAGTGAAACTATTCGTTCTGTGTTGCGATATATCTTAAACAATGTCAAAAAAATGCGCATGTCTCATCTAATTTATTCACTGGCATTGTTTTTCTCCATTCGGTAAAACAGAGGGGTTTAATTTTCAGGATATTTTTTGCTTATGCGCATCAATCTGGATGTATTGCTAATCCTCGACGCACTCGACAAACAGGGGTCCTTTGCTGCGGCGGCCGAATCGCTGTTTAAAACCCCTGCGGCACTCAGCTATATGATTCAGAAGCTGGAAAGCGATTTGAATATCGAATTGCTTGACCGCTCTGGGCATCGGGCAAAATTTACCGACACCGGGCAGATGATGCTGGAAAAAGGACGTTTGCTGCTGAGCGCGGCCAAAGATCTCGAAAAGCAAGCGATACAGCTAAGTTCAGGCTGGGAAAAAGAGCTGGCGATTGCGTTGGACGACTCTTTTCCTTTCACCGCGCTATTGCCCATTATCGATGAATTTCACGCGCTTAATATGCAAACCCGCCTGAGCTTTACCCACCACACGCTGGCAGGATCATGGGAGGAGCTGACCCATAATGGAGCAGATATCATTCTGGGGGCGATTAATGAACCGCCAACGTCAGCGGCCTGGTCTTACAAAATGCTCGGCACGCTGGACAATGTGTTTGTCGTTGCGCCTGATCATCCGCTGGCTGCAGCACCTGACGGTCTGACGAACGAACAGCTGTGTCTGCATCGGGCGATTGTTATCAGCGACAGCGCCCGCTTTTGTCATCCGTTACAAACCAACCTGATGGAGGAGCAGGCGCAGATCCGCGTCGATGATTTCCACAGTAAGGTGATGCTATTGCGAGCAGGCATGGGATGCGGATTTCTCCCCCGCCATATTGCCAACCCGTGGCTTGCCACGGGCGAGCTGGTGGAAAAAGCGGTCATCTCATTTCGCCAAAAAGACGTGGCCTATATGGCATGGCGTAATAACCGCGATGGGCTGGCGCAGCGCTGGTGGCGGGAAGCGCTGCTGGCAAGCCCGGAGGTGGCGCGCTTGTATCAATGACCTGACCACACCGAGGCGGAAATTGCCGGCAGCGTCAGGATATCGTCGACAAGCACGCCTGTTCCTTCTTTGAGCTGCCATTGACTGACGCTCAATAATGGCGAGGCAGGCAGGACCACTTCGCAGGCGTGACCACGGTTAATCGCCACCAATACGCGCTGGCGGTTTAGCACCCGTACAAACACCACCACGTTCTCCTCGGCGTAAATCACCTGACATCCACCGTGGCGGAGCGCCTGGCTCTGGTGACGTAATTTGGCCAGACGCTGATACAACGCCAGCAGGTCAGCGTCCTGTTTTGCAGGCTGCCACGGGAACGGTTTGCGACAAAACGGATCGTTATTTCCGTCCAGTCCCACTTCGTCGCCGTAGTAAACACAGGGTACGCCCGGCCAGGTAAACAGCCACACCACCGCCAGCGGTAAACGTGCGACGTCTTTACCGAGCAGAGACTTAAAGCGAGCGGTATCGTGGCTGTCGAGCTGGTTGAACATGCGCAATTGCTGTTGATGCGACAACCCCGCGCGGTAGTTATCCATCCACACCATACAGGTCTGGGCGTCAATAGATTGCGGATCGTATGAGATATCGGTATTGGCGAGAAATCCCCAGATCGGAAAGGTAAAACCGCGATAGTTCATGGCGGCATCTTCCGCGTCGGCCTGCAACCACTGGCGCGCGTCGCCAAAATGCTCGCCCACTATATACGCCTCTGGCTGGGTTTCTTTCGCCGCCTGCGTAATGCCAGCCACGTGTTGTAGGTTGTTACGTGCGCCTCCTGCCTCTCCCAGCATGTGCACCACATCAAGACGCCAGCCGTCCATACTCCACGGCGCTTTCAGCCAGTGACGGACGATACTGTCTTCGCCGCGATAAATTTCATTTACCAGGCTTTCCGAAGAAAAGTCCAGCTTAGGCAAGCTGGCATATCCCAGCCAGTCGAGCGCAACGCCGTCGGCTGAGAAATGATACCAGTCGCGCCAGGGAGATTCTGGGTTATGGCACGCCCCGTCCGTTCCCCGATTATGTCGGTCAAACCAGGCGTGCGAATCGCCGCTATGGTTAAAAACACCGTCCAGAATCAGGCGCATGCCCTGCTGTTGCGTGTTGTGACGCAGGCGCAGCAGCGCCGTGTCGCCGCCAAATTGCGGATCAACATGACGGTAATCTTCGGTATCGTATTTATGCACGCTCGGCGCGGTAAACACCGGATTCAGGTACAGCGCCGTGATCCCTAACATTTTCAGGTACGGCAGCTTTTCGCTGATACCGTCCAAATCACCGCCATAAAACGTTGAGCCACCGGCCTGAGCCGTAAGCGGTTCATCCCATTCGCGCCGCACAATATCGTGTCCGGCAGCGTGGTGATAATAGACGTTATCCTGATCAGCTTCACACGACTGGCTGCGGGCAAAACGGTCCGGGAAAATTTGGTAAAAAATCTGGTCAGCGACCCACTGAGGACCATTATCCGGCACATCGACGGCAAATTGTTCCAGACGCGCAGGCGGAAAACGGCTGAATCCTTGTGGGGTAAACCACAGCTGACGGTCGCGCCAAAGTAATTTAAAACTATAGCGTCTTCGAGGCTGACCGCTGGAGAGATCGATCGCCGCTCGCCACGCGGTCACGCCCGACTGCGGCTGGCTACGCTGCTTGTGCATGCTCAGCGAAATCTCTTCGTTATCATTTTCTGCGCGTAGCGTCACCCGCTGGGGTGGATTTTCCCCCGCCAGCCATAACGTAATCGTCAGTTGATCTTTGTTTTGCTTAACAAATGGGGCAACCGGAAGGTGCCAGGCGTTCAACATCACGTATCCCCTTTGATGATAATGACGTCACCTTGCCATAGCGAAGTGCAGGATCACTCCTCATCTTAACGTTTATTGGGGGAGGAGCTTGGGGGAGGAGAAAATTGCCGGGTAACGACAGGCTACCCGGCAAAAATATTACTGTGCTTCAGCCAGTTGACGCTCGCGACGGCGCTTGAAAACCCACCCAGCCAGCAGCAGGACAATCCATGCAAAGCCAACGTACAGCGAAATGCGAGTATCCGGATGGTAGCCGATGAGCCCGATGATAAAGACCAGGAAAATCAGGCCAATAACGGTCGTAACCACCCCACCCGGCACTTTAAATTTCAGCGCTTTGACCTCTTCCGGCGGCAGACGACGACGGAAAGCAATTTGTGAGAGCAGGATCATAATCCACACCCAAACAGTTGCGAAAGTTGCCAGAGAGGCGATCACCAGGAAGACATTTTCCGGCATGATGTAGTTAAGATAAACCGCAAACAACAGCGCAATGGTCATCACCATCACCGTGACCCACGGCACGCCACGACGCGACGTTTTGGCAAACATTTTCGGGGCGCTGCCCTGCTCCGCCATACCATGCAGCATACGACCCACACCGAAGACGTCAGAGTTGATCGCCGACAGCGATGCGGTCAGGACGACAAAGTTGAGGATCCCGGCGGCAAAAGTAATCCCCATATGCTGGAATGTCAGAACGAATGGACTACCGTCGGTACCGACCTGGTTCCACGGGTAAATCGACATAATGACGAACAGTGTCCCCACGTAAAACACGAGGATGCGCATCGGTACAGAATTGATGGCGCGCGGAATAGATTTTTCCGGGTCTTTGGCTTCGCCTGCGGTAATACCGATAATCTCAATCCCGCCGTAGGCGAACATCACCATTTGTAGCGACATCACCATGCCGAGCCAGCCGTTGCTGAAGAAACCACCGTTACTCCACAGATTATGGATCCCGGTTGGCTGCCCGCCGTTGCCAATCCCCCAAATAATGATGCCGAACCCGGCGACAATCATGATGATAATGGTGGCAACTTTAAAGAACGAGAACCAGAACTCCAGCTCGCCAAACACCTTCACGCTCATCAGGTTGATGGCGCAGATAATCAGCACCACGCTGAGTACCCATATCCAATGCGGTACCGCCGGGAACCAGACGCCCATGTAAATACCAAAGGCGGTCACATCGGCAATGGCGACAATCAGGATTTCAAAACAGTAGGTCCAGCCGGTGATGTAGCCTGCCAGCGGTCCGAGGTTTTCCTGCGCATAGCGCGAGAAAGAGCTGGCAGCCGGGTTATGAACTGACATTTCGCCCAGCGCGCGCATAATAATATACGCCGCTACGCCGCCGATAATGTAGGCCAGCAACACGCTTGGCCCCGCCATTTTGATGGCATCGGCCGAGCCGTAGAACAGCCCGGTACCAATTGCTGAACCTAATGCCATAAAGCGAATGTGCCGGGTGCTCAGCCCACGCTTTAGCTTGTTATTACTTTCCATCGATTCCTAACCTGTTAACACAATAAAAAAACCACGGGGCCATGTTAATAGCCCCGTGGTTAAAACTTATTGTCAGTGATATTAGTGTGCGCTGGAGGTCACTTGTCGACCCGCCGCGCGATCCCAGATAACGGCCAGGACCACCATCACGACTGTTGGCATCAACCACGCCAGCCCCTGCTCCGCCAGCGGTAAACGCTGGGTCCAGGCTGGTAACACGTCGCCAATTGCAGAAGCTTTAATGCCATCAAGGATACCAAAAATCAGGCTGATAAACATCGCAGGTGCAATGACGCGGGAAGAATTATGCCACCAGGAGCGGGTAAAACTTAATACAACCAGTGCGATACATGGCGGATAGATGGCCGTCAGCACTGGAATAGAGATCTGAATCAGATGGCTCAGTCCCAGGTTAGACACCACCATCGAGAAGCCGCCGAGGATGAATACCAGCGTACGATAAGACAGTGGAACATACTGGGCAAAGAACTCTGCGCATGCGCAGGTCAGGCCAACCGCGGTGACCAGACAGGCGATAAAAATCAGCGCCGCCAGCAGGAAACTCCCTGCACCACCGAAGGTATGCTGAACATACGCATGCAGAATTGCCGCGCCGTTAGCAGACTGATCGACCAGAATCGCGCTATCTGAACCCAGACGGAACAGCGCGAGATACAACAGCGTTAAGCCCACGCCCGCCATCAAACCCGCCCAAACGGTGTAACGGGTCAGCAGACGCGCTTCTGTAACGCCACGCGAGCGAGCGGCGTTAACGATAACAATACCAAAGACCATCGCGCCCAGCGTATCCATGGTCAGATACCCGTTCACGAAGCCATTAGAAAACGCCGCAGTTTGATAGGCTTCCATCGCATTGCTGATCGGACCTGCTGGCCAGACGATTGCGGCGACAGACAGAACCACCAGCGCCAGAATTTTCAGCGGAGCCAGGAAATTACCCACCGTATCCAGCAGTTTGCCGGGATACAGCGAAACCAGAATCACAATCGCGAAGTAGACCACGCTGTAGATAATCAGTGGCAGTGCGGAGTCACCAGTCAGCGGTGCAATCCCGACTTCGAAAGAGACCGTCGCGGTACGCGGGGTAGCAAATAACGGCCCAACAGCCAGATAGCAAACGGTCGCCAGCAGCAGTCCAGCGACTTTACCAATAGGCGTGCTCAGTCGGTCCACACCGCCACCGACTTTCGCCAGTGCGACAACGGTAAGCACCGGCAGACCCACGGCGGTAATCAAAAAGCCAAAAGCCGCAGTCCAGACGTGTTCACCTGCCTGCAAACCAACCATTGGGGGGAAGATAATGTTACCTGCACCAACGAACAGTGCAAATGTCATAAATCCCAAAGCGATAATATCGCGCGATTTTAACTGATGGGTCATAAAGTCTTACTGCCTGTGGATGTGGTGTTGAAAATAGTAAATTTTTGCCTTTCCCTGGGGGACAATACAGCGGCATTTTTGCTCAATTCCAGCGGGAAACACTCCCGACCTGGCGCGGCGAAGAATAGTTTTTCGATTTACCGCGTAAATGCAGTCGGTATGACAGCACCTGGGGCGCAATTTAAACGCTTATAACGTTTTAAAGCAAGGTGGGATCCAAAAACCAGAACAATATAGCGATATGAAAGATAGGGTTAGCACAAAACACCATTTCATGGAAAAAGGTATGGGTAATAGTTCGAACAAAAAACAACCAAACGTCGTAAAATTCAGGATACTTATATTGACCATATAGAAAAAGCCAGCTTACGCTGGCTTTTGGAAAGATTATCTTACGAATACGCCTTAACCGTTATTTTTGGCAATTAAACGTTCCGGGATCACGAAACTAAATCGCGTCCCTTTGCCGGGTTCGCTGTCGATATTCAAACGGCTGTCGTGATGATGCAAGGCATGCTTCACGATGGCCAGCCCGAGTCCGCTCCCGCCCGTTTGCCGCGATCGCGCCTTGTCTACGCGATAAAAACGCTCGGTCAGGCGTGGAATATGCTCGGCGGCAATGCCTGGACCGTTGTCTTCCACACAAAATTCCGCCCCCGCAGGCACATGCTGCCAGCGTACGGTAATGTGCGTTCCCGCAGGCGTATGGTTCACCGCGTTATAGACGAGATTCGAGATAGCGCTACGCAACTGCTCCTCGTTACCCCGCACATTCAGGCTGTTATCAACATCAAAAGTAAACGTATGTTTGTGCTGGCTCAGCGTTTGCGCTTCGTGCTCAACCACGCGCAGCATCATGGGCACATCGACCTTCTCATTCAATTGCAGCGCTGGCGCAGCCTCAATTTTTGACAGCGTTAGCAGTTGCTTCACTAACCCTTCCATCCGGTACGTTTGTTCACGCATGGTATGCAGCGCTTTTTCGCGCGTTGTCCCTTCTAACGGATGCTCCTGCATCATTTCCAGATAGCCTTGCAGCACCGTCAGCGGGGTACGCAGTTCATGGCTGGCATTGGCGAAAAAGTTACGTCGTGAACCTTCCAGTTGATGCATCTGGGTAACGTCGCGCGCCACCATCAGCAATTGCTTATCGGTATAGGGCATTACGCGAATTTCCAGATGCCGTCCGGTATTGAGCACCAGATTGATGGGCCGGCTAAAATCGCGCGTTTTTAAATATTGTGTGAATTCCGGGTAGCGCAGCAGGTTAAGAATATTTTGCCCGCTATCGTCCGGCCAGCGCAGTCCAAGAACCTGCTGAGCCAGTCCGTTACACCAGAAAATACCGCCTTCTTCGGTGGTTAGCACCACTGCGTCGGGTAGCGATTCCGCCCCGCTGCGAAAGCGCTTAATCAGATTACCCAGTTCACGACGACGTTTTTTGTTGCGCAACTGCATTTGATGCAGCCCATGCAGCAGCGGTTCCCAACTGCCGCGCCCCGGCGGGGGCGTCATACTTCTGTCGACCCATAGCCACCAGGACAAACGTAATAAATTCCAGAAATGCCAGATAAGCAGGCCCGTTACCGACGCCAGTAAAAACCAGGGCAGGTAACCAAAAAAAGCACTAAGGATAAATGCCGGTATGCAGCACAGGATCAGCTCCAGTACCAACCTTTTCCATGACAATCGTTCTAGCAAACGCCTTACTCCCTAAACGGCCTCATCCTTCAGGCCCTGATTCTTGTCAGTCAGAAGCGGGTCGAAAAACGATATCCCGTTCCGCGAACCGTCTGCACCATACGATCGTGTCCGCTGTGCTCCAGCGCCTTACGTAAGCGGCGGATATGCACATCGACTGTCCGGTCTTCCACGTATACATTGGTTCCCCAGACATGATTGAGGAGTTGCTCGCGGCTGTAGACACGCTCTGGGTGAGTCATAAAGAAGTGCAACAGCTTGAATTCGGTCGGCCCCATATCCAGCGGATCATCACCAGTCATCACGCGATGCGAGGTGGGATCAAGGCTTAGCCCCTGCATCTCAATAACCTCTTCCACTGCCATCGGCGAAATACGACGCAAAACAGCTTTAATACGCGCCACCAGCTCCTTAGGAGAAAACGGTTTGGTAATATAGTCATCCGCGCCGGTTTCCAGACCACGAACGCGGTCTTCCTCTTCTCCCCTCGCCGTCAGCATCATCACCGGGATGTCCCGCGTCATCGCTTCACGCTTGAGATGTTTAATAAACTGTAGACCCGAGCCACCGGGAAGCATCCAGTCAAGCAGGACGAGGTCCGGCCAGGGTTCATTGAGTTGGTTCACAGCACTGTCATAGTCTTCGGCTTCTACGGGTTGAAAACCGTTTTGCTCGAGCACGAAGCAGACCATTTCACGAATTGGAGCTTCATCTTCTACGACCAGAATACGTCTCGCCATGATTTGCCCTGTTATTAGTTGCTTGTCATCATCAGTATCAATACGGCGTCATTATGCGTCAGATTTATGACAGATTTATGAAAAGATCATCCAGGTTTAACGCAGGCCATTGAATTATGACAGCCCGGAGACAAGATATTCTCTCCCATGCAGGGTTATAATCCCCGCCATTGTTTTATCGTCATGGAACTCTTATGCGCATCCTTCACACGTCTGACTGGCATCTGGGCCAAAATTTCTACAGCAAGAGCCGCGCCGCTGAACATCATGCCTTTCTCGACTGGCTGCTGGAAACGGCACAATCCCATCAGGTGGATGCCATTATTGTGGCAGGCGATATTTTTGATACCGGCTCACCGCCAAGCTATGCCCGTGAGCTGTATAACCGTTTTGTCGTTAATCTGCAGCAAACCGGCTGTCATCTGGTGGTACTGGCAGGCAACCACGACTCCGTCGCCACACTCAATGAGTCCCGCGATATTCTGGCGTTTCTCAACACCACAGTCGTTGCCAGCGCCGGTCATGCGCCGCAGGTTCTGCTGCAACGTGACGGCACGCCGGGGGCGATCCTGTGCCCGGTTCCTTTCTTACGTCCGCGCGACATCATAACCAGCCAGGCGGGGCTGACCGGACAAGAGAAACAGCAGCATTTGCTGTCAGCCATCACCGACTATTACCAGCAGCAGTATCAGGACGCCTGCACGCTACGTGGTGACCAGAATCTGCCCATCATTGCGACCGGGCATTTGACCACTGTCGGCGCCAGTAAAAGTGACGCCGTCCGTGAGATTTATATCGGTACGCTGGACGCCTTCCCGGCGCAAAACTTCCCTCCGGCGGACTACATCGCGCTGGGCCATATTCACCGGGCGCAGGTTATTGGTGGCACAGAGCATATTCGCTACTGCGGCTCGCCGATTGCGCTCAGTTTTGACGAGTGCGGCAAAAACAAATGCGTGCATCTGGTGAGTTTTGATGCCGGGAAACTCAGCGCCGTTGAAAATATCACCGTACCGATCACGCAGCAACTTGCGGTACTGAAAGGCGATCTAGCCGCCATAACCGCCCAGCTTGAACAGTGGCGCAACGTACAGCAAGAGCCGCCGGTGTGGCTGGATATTGAAATTACCACCGATGACTATCTGCATGATATGCAGCGTAAAATCCAGGCCTTGACCGAAGATTTACCGGTAGAGGTGTTACTGGTGCGCCGCAGTCGGGAACAGCGCGAACGTATTATGGCCAATGAACGTCGTGAAACATTAAGCGAGCTGAGCGTGGCGGAGGTTTTTGACCGCCGCCTGGCGCTGGAAGAACTCGAAGAACCGCAGCGCGAGCGGCTTAATCAGCTGTTTAGCGCAACCGTACAGACGCTTGCGGGGGAGGCTGAAGCATGAAAATACTCAGCCTGCGCCTGAAAAATCTCAACTCCCTGAAGGGAGAATGGAAAGTCGATTTTACGGCAGAACCTTTTGCCAGCAACGGGCTGTTCGCCATCACCGGGCCCACGGGTGCGGGAAAAACCACCCTGCTGGACGCAATTTGCCTTGCGCTGTACCACGAAACGCCGCGCCTGAATACCGTGTCACAGTCGCAAAACGACCTGATGACCCGCGACACCGCAGAGTGTCTGGCCGAGGTGGAATTTGAGGTGCGAGGCGAAGCCTACCGCGCATTCTGGAGCCAGAACCGGGCGCGTAATCAGCCAGAGGGCAATCTGCAGGTTCCGCGCGTAGAGCTGGCCCGCTGCGCCGACGGAAAAATCCTCGCCGATAAAGTCAAAGACAAACTGGAGATGACCGCCGAGCTTACCGGGCTGGATTACGGCCGTTTTACCCGCTCGATGCTGCTGTCACAGGGGCAGTTTGCCGCATTTCTCAATGCCAAACCGAAAGAGCGCGCCGAACTGCTGGAAGAGCTGACCGGCACCGAGATCTACGGACAGATTTCGGCGATGGTATTTGAAAAGCACAAATCAGCGCGCACGGAGCTGGAAAAACTGCAGGCCCAGGCCAGCGGCGTGGCGCTGTTAGCGCCAGAGCAGGTACAGTCCCTGACGGAAAGTTTGCAGGCACTTACTGACGAAGAAAAACAATACCTTACCAGCCAGCAAGCCCAGCAACAGCACCTCAACTGGCTCATTCGGCAAAATGAGCTACAGGCGGATTTAAACCGTCACCAGCAGGCATTACAGGCAGTGCTTCAGGCGCAAGAAGATGCGCAGCCGCAGCTGGCGGTACTGAGCCTGGCACTGCCAGCCAGAGCGTTACGTCCGCACTGGGAGCGAATCCAGGAACAAACGGCTACTATTGACCGCACAAGACAGAAGATTCAGGAAGTAAATGCTCGCTTACAAAGCAGCTTAGCGCTGCGCGGTCGTATTCGTCAGCAGGCGCAAACGCAGTCAGCCGCCATGCTCGCCGGACAACAAACGTTAACCGACTGGCTGAAGGAACATGAAAACTTCCGCTTATGGAGTAGCGAACTGGCAGGATGGAAAGCGCTTCTGGCCCAGCAGTCCGACGCCAGAACCCAACTGCGCCAGTGGCAGCAGCTACGGGAGAACGATACGCGCAAGCTCGATGCGCTGACGCAACCCTCGCTGACTCTTTCGCCGCAAGAGGTAGCGACGGCGCTGGCGCAGCATGCACAGCTTCGCCCATTACGCCAGCGGTTAAGCAATCTGCGCGGGCAAATTGCACCGAAGCAAAAGCAACTGGCGCAGTTACGCACCACGCTTGTGCAGCGTCAGCAAGAGCTGACGCAACGTAACGTGGTATTAGCCGAAAAACGTCAGCGCTATAAAGATAAAAATCAGCAACTTACTGATGTGAGAGTCATTTGCGAGCAAGAAGCCCGCATCAAAGATCTGGAAAGCCAACGGGCATTGTTGCAATCCGGCATGCCTTGCCCGCTTTGCGGCTCGACCGCTCATCCGGCAATTGAACGCTATCACACGCTCGAACTGAGCGTGAATCAGACGCGACGTGAAGCACTGGAAAAAGAGGTCAAAGCGCTGGCCGATGAAGGTTCAACGCTACGCGGTCAGCTCGAAGCAATAACTCAGCAGCTTCAGCGAGATGAACGCGAAGTACAGACGCTTTCTCAGGAGGAGCAAGCGCTTACTTTGGAATGGCAGACGGTCACCGCCAGCCTCAACATAACGCTGCAACCTCAGGATGATATCGTCCCATGGCTTGCCGCTCAGGAAGAACACGAGCAGCAGCTTCACCAGCTGAGCCTGCGTCATACCTTGCAGGCGCAAATCACCGCGCATACGGAACAGATTACTCAGCTCCAGCAACATATTGACCAGCGACAGGCGACGCTAACCACCGAGCTGGCACGCCATGGTCTTGTCCTGCCTGCCGAGGATGACGTCGCCTCATGGCTGAGCGAACGGGCGAACGAAGCGCAAATTTGGCAACAGCGCCAGAACGAACTGGCCGCTTTACAGGCCCAAATAGCCCAGCTTGCTCCGCTGCTGGAAACACTGCCAGAAACCGAGGCGCTATCTGAAAGCACTGAGGATCTGTCGCTGGAAAACTGGCGGCAGGTGCACGACGATTGCCTCTCTTTACAGGGACAGTGGCAAACGTTGCAACAGCAGGAGGCGCAGGACGTTCAGCGCGCCGCGGAAATCCAGGCACAGTTTGATGCCGCATTGCGGGCCAGCATCTTTGCCGATCGCGACGCCTTTATTGCCGCCCTGCTGGACGAAGAGACCTTTAACCGCCTGGAGCAGTTAAAGCAATCACTGGAAGGCCAGCGACAGCAGGCGCAAACGCTGCTTAATCAGGCCCAGCAAGCGCTGGCGGCTCATCAACAGCAGCTACCAACAGAAGTGGATCTCACGCTGACGGCGCAGCATCTGCGCGACGCGCTGGCTCAGCTCACCCAGCAGTTACGGGATAACACCACGCGTCAGGGTGAAATTCGCCAGCAGCTCAAACAGGATGCAGACAACCGCCAACAGCAGCAGACGCTGATGCTGGAGATTGAAAGGGTCGCACAACAGGTTGAAGACTGGGGCTATCTGAATGCCCTGATCGGCTCAAAAGAGGGGGATAAATTCCGCAAGTTCGCCCAGGGGCTAACGCTGGATAATCTGGTCTGGCTTGCCAACAACCAGCTAACCCGTCTTCACGGCCGCTATCTGTTGCAGCGCAAGGCCAGCGAAGCGCTGGAGCTGGAAGTGGTAGATACCTGGCAGGCCGATGCGGTACGTGACACGCGTACGCTTTCAGGCGGTGAGAGCTTCCTCGTCAGTCTGGCGCTGGCGCTGGCGTTGTCCGATCTGGTAAGCCACAAAACGCGAATTGACTCCCTGTTCCTCGACGAAGGTTTCGGCACGCTGGATAGCGAAACGCTGGATACCGCTCTTGACGCGCTGGATGCACTCAACGCCACCGGCAAGACTATTGGCGTCATCAGCCACGTTGAAGCGATGAAAGAACGTATACCGGTGCAAATCAAAGTTAAAAAAATCAACGGACTGGGCTACAGCAAGCTCGACAAGATGTTTGCGGTGGAGTAATCGACCCGCGGATATGATTTCACAGGCTGGATAAGCGCCAGCGCTATCCAGCACGCTATGTAGCACAATATTGCATACTCAGGGACGGATATGAAATGGCATTCCACTTCGCTTATCCGCAAGCTATCCCGATTGGCAGCGAACGTTCGCCGCTATGGCGCAAATCCTGCGTCTTTCTTGTTGGCAGGTGGTATGAAAAAAGTCATTTTCTCTTTAGCGTTGGGAACATTTGGGCTGGGCATGGCCGAGTTTGGTATCATGGGTGTCCTCACTGAGCTGGCGCGGGACGTGGGAATTTCCATTCCTGCCGCTGGCCATATGATTTCGTTTTACGCCTTTGGCGTGGTGCTGGGCGCGCCCATTATTGCGCTCTTTTCCAATCGCTTTTCGCTCAAGCATATTTTGCTGTTTCTGGTCACACTGTGCGTAATTGGCAACGCCATCTTCACCCTCTCTTCCTCGTATTTTATGCTGGCGGTGGGCAGGCTGGTTTCCGGCTTCCCACATGGCGCATTTTTTGGCGTTGGCGCTATTATCCTGTCGAAGCTGGCTCGTCCGGGAAAAGTCACCGCCGCCGTCGCGGGCATGATTTCGGGAATGACCGTTGCTAATCTGATTGGCATTCCCGTTGGCACCTGGTTGAGTCAGGAATTTAGCTGGCGCTACACGTTTCTGCTGATCGCCGTCTTTAATATCGCGGTGATAGTCTCGGTCGCGTTTTGGGTACCCAACATCAGCGATGAAGCAAAAGGGAAACTGCGCGAGCAATTTCACTTCTTAAAAAACCCCGCCACGTGGCTCATCTTTTCCGCCACCATGTTTGGTAACGCCGGGGTTTTCGCCTGGTTCAGCTACATCAAACCGTACATGATGTACATCTCCGGCTTCTCCGAGGCGCTAATGACTTTCATCATGATGCTGGTGGGATTGGGAATGGTGTTGGGAAATCTGCTAAGCGGTAGGTTGTCTGGCCGCTATACGCCGCTGCGAATTGCGGTAATTACCGACTTCGTCATTGTGCTGGCTTTGCTGTTGCTCTTTGCTTTTGGCGGGATCAAAGCCGCGTCGCTGACCTTCGCTTTCATTTGCTGCGCGGGTCTGTTTGCCCTGTCGGCACCGCTGCAAATTTTGCTGCTGCAAAATGCTAAAGGGGGCGAGCTACTGGGTGCTGCTGGGGGGCAAATTGCCTTTAATCTCGGCAGCGCGATTGGCGCGTACTGCGGGGGCATGATGCTGACGCTGGGATTTGCCTACAACTACGTGACGCTGCCGGCGGCACTGCTGTCGTTTTCTGCGATGTCGTCGCTGCTGCTCTATGGTCGCCTGAAGCGCGGCGTGCAACAACAGGTTGCACCCGCGACATAGAAACCGTTTATATATGCGGCCACAGCCAGGCTGCGCCGCGTACACCGCTGGAGTCACCGTGCAACGCCTTGCGTACAGGCGTTTCACACTCGCCGCCAAAAACAAATTGCTTCATCAACGTCGGAACGGTTTGATACAACCTGTCGACATTACTCATTCCGCCGCCCAGCACAATGACGTCTGGATCAAGAATATTCACTACATGCGCCAATGATTTCGCCAGGCGAAGCTCATAACGACTCAGCGCCTGCTCTGCCAGCGCATCCCGCACATTAACAAGGTTGATAATTTCACTGCCCTTGAGCGGATTACCGCTCAGACGCTGGTAATCGGTGGCAAAACCGGTCCCGGAGATGAAGGTTTCAATGCAGCCTTGCTTGCCGCAATAACAAGGTACTTCCTGCCGATAACGCAGCTCATCTTCGTCCATCCACGGCAGTGGGTTATGTCCCCACTCGCCCGCAGTACCGTTGCCGCCCGTGTGCGCCCGGCCGTTCAGCGCCACGCCTGCACCACATCCGGTGCCAATAATCACCGCAAACACGGTTTGCGCCCCCGCCGCTGCGCCATCCACCGCTTCAGAAACCGCCAGGCAGTTGGCATCATTTGCCAGCCGCACTTCGCGGTTAAGACGCGCACTTAAGTCTTTGTCAAAAGGCTGCCCGTTAAGCCAGGTCGAGTTGGCATTCTTCACTACTCTGGTGTAGGGCGATATTGAACCGGGAATGCCCATCCCTACGCTTCCCGTCTGCCCGGTGGCTTTTTCCGCCATCTCCACCAGCGCAGCGATGGTTTCTATCGTTTGCCGATAATCATCACGCGGCGTAGGCAGGCGATGGCGAAAAAGCTGTTCGCCCGCATCGCCAAGCGCGATAACTTCCGTTTTTGTACCGCCCAAATCGATACCTATACGCACTGTTTGCTCCTCTTCCCGATTAACAATGCAAGCATAGCGACAATTCGCTATCATGCCCGCTGGATTTAACGACAAGGCCGTGGAAATTATCATGCTGTGGTTCAAAAATTTAATGGTTTACCGTCTTAGCCGCGATGTTTCTTTGCGTGCCGAAGAGATGGAAAAGCAGCTGGCATCAATGACGTTCACCCCTTGCGGTAGCCAGGATATGGCAAAAATGGGCTGGGTTCCGCCGATGGGATCGCACAGTGATGCATTAACGCATACCGCCAATGGCCAAATTATTATCTGCGCCCGCAAAGAAGAAAAAATTCTGCCGTCGCCGGTTATCAAACAGGCGCTGGAAGCCAAAATATTCAAACTGGAAGCTGAGCAAGGTCGCAAACTCAAGAAGACTGAAAAAGACTCGCTGAAAGATGAAGTTCTGCACTCATTGCTGCCGCGCGCCTTTAGCCGCTTCAGCCAGACAATGATGTGGATCGACACCGTCAACGATCTGATCATGGTCGACTGTGCGAGCGCGAAGAAAGCGGAAGATACGCTGGCGCTACTGCGTAAGAGCCTCGGTTCGCTGCCGGTCGTTCCGCTGACGATGGAAAACCCTATTGAGCTGACGCTGACTGAATGGGTTCGCTCCGGCACAACGGCACAAGGATTCCAGTTGCTGGACGAAGCCGAACTGAAAGCGATCCTTGAAGACGGCGGCGTGATCCGCGCGAAAAAACAGGATCTGGTCTGCGACGAAATCGCCGTGCATATCGAAGCAGGCAAACTGGTCACCAAACTGGCCCTCGACTGGCAGCAGCGCATTCAGTTCGTTATGTGTGATGACGGCTCCATTAAGCGTCTGAAGTTTAGCGACGAGCTGCGCGATCAGAACGAAGATATCGACCGCGAAGATTATGCTCAGCGTTTTGACGCCGATTTCATCCTGATGACGGGTGAACTGGCTGCTCTGATTAAAAGTCTGGTGGAAGGATTAGGCGGCGAAGCACAGCGCTAAGCCGTATTTACCGAATGGCGGCTCAGTGTCGCCATTCGTTATTTTTACGCTTACAGATAGCGGCAAAGATAGGACGTTGGCTCTGCCACCTGCAGATGAAACTCGCTGTTGCCCGGTACGTTAAACACGTCCCCTGTGGCATACACCTTCCACTCTGTTTCCCCTGGCAGCAACACGTTCAGTGCGCCACTGACGACCGTCATCTCTTCAGGCGCCGCAGTACCAAAGGTATATTCACCTTCAGCCATTACGCCAACACTGGCGCGGCCAGTACTGCTGCTGGTAAAACCGATCGATTTTACTTTGCCGGAAAAGTATTCATTACTTTGAAGCATACAACTGGCCCTGTCTCGTGATTAAGTTAACAACCAATATAGGGGGCTGACGTTCCACCTGTCACGCAAAATTACGTCAACAATTCCGAAGCCAGTCGGGCAATTAGCACATTGGACAGAAGTACCGGGACATCCAGCGATTTTTGCAGTAGATCACGGTGGCGTTGATTAAACCCAAGGCAATCCAGCATGATCACATCCGCACCTTGCTCCAGCAGTTCTTTCCCCGCATCAATCAATTGTTCTTCGCTACCGTCGATCGGATTTGCCACGGCATACACTGGCGGCGTTTGTAGCACCTGCCATTTTTGCGTCTGGGCTTTGAGTAATTCGGTGACGGGGACAATCACCCCGACCTGATGCCCATCGACAATCGAGGCCACCAGTGGCGGGATAATCCGTAACGGCTCCAGCAAAATGCTATTGCGTGCGGTCAGACGAGCGATTGAGGCGGTACTCATCAGCAGGATAACGTCAAAGCCCTGGTTATCCAGCACCTCTACAATGCTTTGCAGGGAGCGCTCCACCTTCTGACGTGAGACATGTGCAAGTTGATGGTCACTGAGCAACGTTAATAATAGCTCGTCACCGGGCGAAACCCCGTATTCAGCCATCACATCTTCTCGCCGCATCTGCCCCAGCAGGCTGTGGTGAGTAATGTGCTGTTCATCGATATATTCCGTCAGGAGCGGTAACACCTCACACATTGGCACCACGCCAATCGTGAGGATAGCCAACGACGTACTCATTTGTTGCTCCACCGTCTTCTTACTTTGCTGTGAAATCCCGGACAATTGCCGGGCGCTGACCTGCACTATAAATGCTCAAAAGCGTAGCAGTAGATCGGCGGTGTATTGTGTAAAGATTCCAAATCATTCCAGTACTGGATTGTTATTGTTTAATTTTCAATTTTGACTGTACACGGCGAAATTTAAAAAAATGTGATGCACGCCCGTACTGGCACTTTTAAGACACGTGCCCGGGCGGTGCTTATATCAGGTTTTATTGGGGTCTTCGTAGCGCTTTTTGGCATCCATGGCTTCCTGCGCAGAAGGGTGCTCACTGATCAACGAATTCGGTTTAGGGTGATCGGCTCGAAGTTGATACCAGGTTACCGTCTGGCCTGGCGTCCCTTTTTCAACCGTAACAATGGTCGCTTGACGTGGGTAAGGTGGTTTTGTCGGCATAGTTCTTCCTTTTCACTGGATGAACACTAAGTATAGACACCGCCCTGTAACCGTGGTGCTGCCTGCGCCAGTATCCCAAGAATGTCTTCCACCACCTGCGCAGGTTCATTGGTGGCATCAACGATATAGTGCGCTACCTCACGATACAAAACATCGCGCTGGGCGAGAACCTCCTGCACTTCCTCAGTCAGAGGTTTACCGGTTAAGGTTGGACGCAAGCCCTCTTCAGGCGTGGCCTCCAGACGATCGACCAGTACCGATACCGATGCGCTTAAATAGATAACCACGCCGTGGCTGCGCATGTAGTGACGATTAAATTCGGTAAGAATAATGCCGCCGCCGGTCGCAATAACCGTTGCCGGGGCTGTGACGGCCTGCAGCGCGGTCGTCTCCTGGGCACGAAACCCTTCCCATCCTTCTCTTTCAACGATCTCCGCCACGGTCATCTGCACGTGCGATTGCAACCAGCGATCGGTATCGACAAACTGGAAATCGATAGCCTTCGCCAGCGCCATACCGGTAGTTGTCTTACCACACCCCCGGGGGCCAACAAGAAATAGAGGTTGCGTCATCACAGAAATTCCCCAGAGAACCGCAAACGAGCGGGATCTGATGCGGTTAAAGATCTAATCATATCATCAAACTAGTACATCACCAATTCGTAAAGATTAAATTACAGATAGAGTGGCGATACCTATTAAAACCCACTATAACAAGAATTCACAACGAATGTAGTGTAAATAATAAATTACACATTTTATTTTCTCCGCTGTACTTCCAGCCACCACTTATCAAGTTCAGCCGCAAAATGCTGCCTGTCACGAGGGGAAAGGCTGTCTGGTCCCCCGGTCTGAATACCGCTGGCGCGTAGCGTATCCATAAAATCACGCATCATCAGACGCTCACGGATCGTGGCTACGGTATAACGTTCGCCGCGTGGATTAAGCGCCGCCGCACCTTTTTCAATCACTTCTGCCGCCAACGGGATATCCGCCGTGATCACTAAATCACCGGCGCTACACTGGCGCACAATCTCGTTATCCGCCACGTCAAATCCGGGGGGAACGCGTAGTGTACGGATAAGACGCGAAGCAGGGACGCGCAGGCTTTGGTTCGCTACCAAAATAAGCGGCATTTGCATGCGCTCTGAAGCGCGGTACAAAATGTCTTTGATCACATTCGGACACGCATCGGCATCCACCCATATTGTCATAACCTCTCCCACTGATGTGCAATCGCACATTGTCGCGTGCTTTTACTTTCAGGCAAAGTGCTGTTTATCCTTCTGCACATATTCTTTCCGCGCTAGACTTAGCTTTCCCCGGTTTACCTTAAATAATTCAAGTTACTTGAAGTAATTAGGGTATAAAACAATGAATATCATCCATAGGGAGTGACAAATGGACAAGAAAATTGGTTTTATCGGCTGCGGTAATATGGGCAAAGCGATACTTGGCGGCATGATCGCCAGCGGCCAGGTTCTCCCCGGCCAAATCTGGGTCTATACTCCCTCCCCCGATAAAGTCGCTGCGTTGCACGACCAGTACGGTATTAATGCGGCGCAGTCTGCACAAGAAGTCGCACAAATCGCCGATATCGTATTTGGGGCCGTAAAACCAGGCATCATGATTAAGGTGCTGAGCGAAATTACCTCCAGCCTGAACAAAGACTCTCTGGTCGTCTCAATTGCCGCAGGCGTCACCCTCGATCAACTCGCCCGCGCGCTGGGCCATGACCGTAAAATCATTCGCGCGATGCCAAACACGCCGTCTCTGGTGAACGCGGGAATGACCTCCGTCACACCGAACGCTTTAGTCACGCCGGAAGATACGGCCGACGTGCTGAATATCTTCCGCTGCTTTGGCGAAGCAGAAGTCATTGCGGAGGCAATGATTCACCCGGTTGTTGGCGTCAGCGGTTCAGCACCGGCCTATGTCTTTATGTTTATCGAAGCAATGGCGGACGCCGCCGTACAAGGCGGCATGCCTCGCGCACAGGCTTATAAATTCGCGGCACAAGCGGTAATGGGTTCGGCGAAGATGGTGCTGGAAACGGGTAAACATCCCGGAGAGCTGAAAGATATGGTGTGCTCGCCTGGTGGAACCACCATTGAAGCGGTACGCGTCCTTGAAGAACGCGGTTTCCGTTCAGCAGTGATCGAAGCGATGATTAAGTGCATGGAACAGTCTGAAAAACTCAGCCACTCCTGAGTCAACACCTCCGGACGTCAGGCCGCCGCTTCAGTGCGGTTACGTCCGGAATTCTTTGCTTTGTAAAGAGCCATATCCGCCGACTTTAACCATTCCCGATAATGCTCGGTTTCTGAGGTCAGCGGCGCAACGCCCACGCTAATACGCAGGGCAACCTGTGGCGCGCAGGATAAACGCAAGTGGCTAAGTCGTTCGTGCACACGAGACATCGCTGCTATCGCGCTGGTTGCCGGCGTACCACACATAATCACTGCAAATTCATCACCACCAAAGCGCCCTATCACATCGCTACCGCGTAAGGTCATTTGCAACTGGCGGGTCAGCGCGACAATCGCCTGGTCCCCAACGTCATGACCCCAGGTATCATTAATGCTTTTGAAATGGTCAATATCGATAATCAGTAACGTGGCGTCACGCTGGTAGCGGCGACAATTATCAAATTCATTACGCAGTAACAGCTCCCAATGACGACGGTTATACACTCCAGTCATGCCATCTCGCGTACTCATCACCTGTAAGCGGCGCTTATGCTCCGCCAGTTTGATGACCGTTTGATAACTTACCCAGGCAAAAATCAGCGGATAGATCACCAGCACCGGCAGCGTCAATAGCACGCTAAGTTGAGTACTGCTGAACGCGACGGAGATATCGGTTAACTGTAACGTCACCAGGCATGAAACCACCATCAAAACAGCGCCTGCAATGAATATTCGCATCCCCCCTGCACCCATCAGGTTGATGCAGGTAATCATCAGCAGCGCCGTGGATGGCAACAGATTCACTCCCATAATTCCTATCCACATACCGGCAAGAATGGCATCAGCTTTTAAGTTGGTAAATTCACTATGCAGAGGATCGTCAGCTTTGCTTGCCAGCTGCCAGGCCAGATGCGGCCAGACAAACGCCCATCCCACCAGTAACAGCCACCAGCCACCGGTAATGGGCTGAGTAACGAGTACCGACGCGATAGATAAAAACATTCCCCCCAATCCCACCGCTCGCGGCAGCCTGATCCGTCGGGCGAATCGCAGACCGGAGCGCTGGTGGTCATTCTGATGAAGCGATAAAAATGCGTCATTCGGGACGACCTTCTTTTGATAAAAGTTTTCATCATTCATCGTATTTGGGAATATTCTGAAACAAATTTCCCAAATTATAGGAAGGGGTCTGGCGGCGGAAGTATGATATTTCGGGTGAGCGATTTTACCTGCTCACCCGTAAGTGCTACGCAGATTTTTTCAAGCAAGCGCTCATAAATTTATTACGATCATCACCTTTCAGGGACTGCTCCGTCGCCTTGACGTTGCATTCACGCATTTTCTGCTGCTGCGGCGTCAGGCTCTTTTCCTCAGGCGCAGATTTACTGTTTTTCAGGCAATCACTCATATATGTCTTACGCGCATCCCCTTTTAAGGTCTGCGCCGTTGCCTGCTGATTGCAGGTGGTCATACGTTGTTGTTGCGGGGTTAATGTCTTCTCGGCAGCACCGACGGTAGTTAAAAAAATAAGACCAAAAAGCAACGTCATTAATAATGTAATTTTCATAGCACCATCCTTTTCTGAACGACGACACACAGGTAAGTTTGGCTGCTAACGATAAAAATACCACCCGACGGCAAAAGTATTGCCGCCGGGCGTCGGGTTATTTCAGTCCTAACGCCGCTTTCATGGTGTAGAACAGGTCGGTCTGGTCGGTCAAACCAACCACATTCGCCGCATGCGGGCCGTAGGCTGCAATTCGCAGTTGGCTGCCAGTGTGCTCCTGAGATTCCTCTTCAGAGTTACCGTAGCTAATAACCATCACCGCGCCATCTTTGGTGTTCAGTGCCTGAGTCAGGCCTGGTGCTTTGGTATCCGGTGCGACAATCTGGCTGGCATGCGCGTGGTCTGCGGTTACCACTACCAGGGTGTTGCCATCTTTCTTCGCAAAGGCAAGCGCGCGCTGTACCGCTTCGTCCAGATCGACCGTTTCGCCAATCTGTCCGCATGGGTTGGCGGCGTGGTCCTGTTTATCAATTGACGCCCCTTCCACTTGCAGGAAGAAACCTTTCTCATTTTTGCTTAACAGCTCAATCGCTTTATCCGTCATCTGCGCCAGCGTCGGCACACTGTCATTACGCTTTGGATTTGGCGCACAGGTCACAACCGGTTTATCCAGATTGCCATGATAAGATGCCTTCGGTCCTTCCCAGCGTACCGGCATATTGCCGTCAGAGAACAGACCCAGCAGCGGTTTATCCTGATTAGCTTCAGTAATCGCCGCCAGCGTAGCCGCATCACTCACCAGTTGATAACCGCGGGCCTGGGCTTGTTCACGCAATGTTTTACCCTGCCATTCGCCTGCCGCTGCGGTTTCCGCAAACGTTTTTGCCCCGCCGCCCAACGTAACGTCAGCCCTGGCATTGAGTAATTGTTCGGTGATTGACCCTTTGCCGCCTTTTTCCAGCGCATTAGTTGGACATTTTTCACGGGTCACGTCAGGGCCATAGCACTTACGCGAGGTCACGTGAGCAACCAGCGCTGCCGGAGTCGCATCCTGCAATTCAGCGGTAGAAACGTTGCCCGTCGCCAGCCCCGCTGCTTTTGCCATTTCAAGAATTGTGGTGTGATCTTTTTCGTGGATATCCACGCCCAGAGCACCATTATAGGTTTTCACACCGGTGGTCCACGCCGTGGCGGATGCCGCAGAATCCGTCACATAATCGGGTTTGCCCGTTTTTTTATCCAGCGCATAATGCGTGTATTGTCCGGTCAACGGTAAAGCATCAATACCTTTAAAAAAGCCGCCTGCGCCTTCGGCATAATTTCGTGCTGCCGTTATTTCTGAGTCACCCATCCCATCACCAATCAATAGAATAATATTTTTGGCAGGTTTATCGTTCAGAGAATCGCGCAGAGCCGCCGTTTGATCGGCAGCCAATCGGCGGGCACCGCCCGGTGTGGTGATATCACCCTGAGCGGCACGATTATCCAGAACCGGCATAGCAGATGATTCTGCATAAATAACCGGGGTAAACAGCAAAGGTAACAGGGCAATAGCGAGTGCGCTTTGTTTCACTTTATTTTCTCCATGTATAAATACAGTAAAATTAAAACAAAGCGACTATAAGTATTTGATGTGACACTTTTATGATAATTCGTGGACGACGCGCCACAGATGACTCAAAACGCTTTTGGCACACTCTCGCCTGCGTTATGAATGCTGGTCAGAAATGCAGGCATACGGCCTACCCCAGCCACAGCATCCTCTATCTGGCGAATAAAAATTTGCCGATCGTTCCACGTCATATTACGCAGCATTTCGATGATTACCTGCTCGAGCGTTTCAACCTGCGTCGCCAGCTCTTGCGACTCTTCTTCTTTTTGGGCGAGCTTAAGTAACAACTCAGTGATGAGATTTTTCATTTGCGTATTCCCTTAACCAAATATGAGCCACGTTATCATTAAGACTCACCACTGCCTAGAGGATGAAAGTTGTATTTTTATAAAAAATAAAACATTTTGCGAAAACAATCACAACACAAAATAAGGAGGGGCGTAGTAACGTAGAATCATTGCATATAAAAGGGTATGGGAATTAATAATAACATAGATATATAATGCACAATTATGGATTAACAACGCTGACGAGCAGCGTTGTTAATCAGAACTTCAGCGTACGCTACGTCGACGTCGCAGCGCGATAGCCAGTTGCCAGATATTGATAAGCACAATGCTCGCCGTGGCAATAAACACCCAGCGAAAGCCCGCCATTGCTGATACCGTTGCTCCCATTAATGGCCCGGCCACGTTACCGAGGTACATAAATGACTGGTTATAACCAAAAATTCGCCCGGTTATCTGGTCGCTGGAGTATTTCACCAGCAGTGTCTGCACTGCGGGCAACATTGCGCCGTCGGCAAATCCGAGCAGAAAACGTAAGATTCCCAACTGCAATGGCGTGGTGACCCATGACATGGCGAAAAACAACACTACCGCGAAGATTAACGTCGCCATTAAAATCCGTTCGGTCCCAATACGGTCGCCTAACTTACCTAGCCGGGGCGCTGAAATCAGGGCCGAGACGCCCGGCACCGAAGCAATCAACCCGCTGAGAAAGGCAATATTCGAACTGTCTGGCACCATCGATTTAATAAACAGCGCCAGAATCGGTCCAATTGAGCCGTTACACAGTTGGATAACCATAGTAGTAAAAAACAGGCTAATCACCAGCGCCGGGTAAGGCAGTGAGGCAAAGACGGCCTTACCGCTCAGACGTTCGCTTTTTTTGATAGTCGGGCGCACGCCCTCTTTGATTAAGAACAGCGTGACCAGGAAACTCACCACCAGCAAGGCTGCGGTAATACAGAATACTGCCCGTAAACCAACATGATCGGCAATAAAGCCCCCCATCAGCGGCCCGCCAATGACGCCGCTAATTTGCGCCGTCGAAAGTGTACTCAGTGCCCATCCGCTGCGTTCGCGCGGTACCTGTGAGGCCACCAGCGCCATCGCATTGGGAATATAGCCAGAAGTTAACCCCATCACCCCACGCAGAAGAAAAAGCTGCCAGACGTTGGTGGCAAAGGCCTGCAGTAAAATCGCAATCGCCATCCCCAGAGAAGCACGCAGCAACATCAGCTTACGTCCTTTACGGTCCGCTAAACTGCCCCACATCGGAGAGACAATGGCTGAAATCAGGAAGGTGACGCTGAACGTTAAGCCGGACCACATTGAGAGCGCTTCATGCGAGGTCACTCCCAGTTGGGAGATATAGAGCGGTAAAAAAGGCAGGATTTGGCTAATCGCCAGTCCGGTAAAAAAGCAACCGAACCACACGGAAATAAGGTTAACTCTCCAGGATTCCATAAGGACTCATAACGATAAATAGCTGAAAACTGCGAGCAGCTTAACAAATTACTTAGCCAAATAAGGGGTCACAGGTGCGATAAATCACAGTTTAGGATTTTATCTCCCCGCTCATCATATTTGTGATACACCTCACACCAAACCCATAATTTAAACAGGGAATTATGCTTCACGGTCGATCTGCGCGTTTACGCCCATCACTTCCCCGGTTATCCACTAAAACAATCTGCCAGAAGCCGAGGAAACCTACGTTTTGTCGTGGTAATGTATGTGCTTTGCATTCATGGAATGGGTTTTTAAGATGGCAAAGTTGCGGGTAGGAATCGTATTTGGTGGTAAATCAGCGGAACATGAAGTGTCATTGCAATCGGCAAAAAATATTGTCGATGCCATCGACAAGACTCGCTTTGACGTTGTGCTGTTAGGTATTGATAAACAAGGGCAATGGCACGTCAGCGATGCCAGTAATTATCTGCTCAATTCAAACGATCCGGCGCATATTGCGCTGCGTCCCTCCGCGACCAGCCTTGCTCAGGTACCGGGTAAACAAGAACATCAGTTGATCGATGCGCAAAACGGTCAGCCACTGCCTACGGTCGATGTTATTTTCCCAATTGTACACGGCACGCTGGGTGAAGATGGCTCTTTGCAGGGGATGCTGCGCGTGGCGAATCTACCATTCGTCGGATCTGATGTATTAGGTTCTGCGGCCTGTATGGATAAAGACGTGACCAAACGTCTGCTGCGCGATGCCGGATTAAACATCGCCCCGTTTATTACGCTGACTCGCGCCAATCGCAACAGCATCAGCTTTGCCGAGGTTGAGTCTCGCCTGGGTCTGCCGCTGTTTGTAAAACCGGCCAACCAGGGATCGTCCGTTGGCGTCAGTAAAGTGACCAGCGAAGCACAATACGACCAGGCCGTCGGACTGGCATTTGAATTCGATCATAAAGTCGTCGTCGAACAAGGGATCAAAGGCCGCGAGATCGAATGCGCGGTGCTGGGTAACGATCATCCGCAGGCCAGTACCTGTGGCGAGATCGTGCTGAACAGTGATTTTTACGCTTACGACACCAAATATATTGACGACAACGGTGCCAAAGTGGTTGTTCCGGCAGCAATCGCACCGGAAATTAACGATAAGATCCGAGACATTGCAATTCAGGCTTATCAGACGTTGGGCTGTGCCGGCATGGCCCGCGTGGACGTTTTCTTAACCGCAGAGAACGAGGTTGTGATCAACGAGATCAACACACTGCCGGGCTTTACCAACATCAGCATGTATCCAAAACTGTGGCAGGCGAGCGGTTTAGGCTATACCGATTTGATCACTCGCCTGATCGAACTGGCGCTGGAACGCCATGCGGCAGATAGCGCGCTGAAAACCAGTATGTAAACCCGTCAGGATGCCCGATCTCTATTGGGCATCCTTTGCTTCATCTTCATCTTCCACCCGGCGACGAATAATTAATCCGGCCAGCCAAAAGCTAATCACCCAGGTAACCAGCCCCACCGCATAGGTTTGCCACCCCTGCGCTTCAAAACCGAGCAAGCCCACCACGCCGTTCAGAATAAAGATAAGCCCGATTGCGAAGGCATAGTAGTGCCAGTCTCGGCGGATTTTTACAGGCAGGTTCATAACAGCTCCGGTAGAAATACAACATGGAAGCGCATCCTCGCACATTTCCTCATGGACGTCTGTGGCCTGTACGGAAATTCTGAAATGTAACTTAATTTCACTTAAGGTTACTCAATTGTGACGGAAAGCAAAAAACCGAAATCCAGGAATAATCTCTACCTGAAATTACCATCATTCTGATATTGACATTGCCGATCACCTGTCAGACTCACGGTGAGTTCCAGGCATTACGTCAAAAAAGCAGGTTATTTCCGGAGGTCTTTATGGCTGATTTTACGCTCTCAAAATCCCTTTTTAAGGGCAAGCATCGGGACACCTCCTCCCTGCCCGGCAACATTGCGTATGCCGTATTTGTGCTGTTTTGCTTTTGGGCGGGCGCGCAGATTTTAAATCTGTTGGCCCACGCTCCCGGCATCTATGAACAACTAATGCAGTTACAAATGCAAGAGACAGGGCGACCGCGAGTTGAAATCGGTTTGGGTGTCGGTACCCTTTTTGGGCTGGTCCCTTTCATCACCGGAAGCCTGATAGCCTGATTCTGGGTGCTATCGCGGCATTCGTGCACTGGCGCCGTCGTCATCATAACGACGACTGACCCATACATCTCGCCCGACGATCGTCCACGCGTTTCGCAAACCACGCGGTAGTCAGATTTCGCGTGATCTTCGGGCTTTCCAGTTGAATGCCTGGCAGCATTTCACGGGGGAGCGCTTTCCCGGTCTTCGCTTCCGCCAGCTTATAGACCTTCTCGTACAACGCAGTCTCTTCAAACGCCAGGCTGTCACCTTTTTGCAATTGACGGCGGATCTCACTCTCGCTCATATCCAGTTTCCCGGCCAGTTTACGCACTGCCAGCTCGGTTTTACCCGGTTCGCTGCTACCGTAGAGAATCAAATCCCCATCCATCGCCAGCTTCACCCCGCTGGCTTTACTGACCGCATTCTGGAAAGCCGCATTGCGGCTGGCATACCACCCGGCATTAAAATCGGCGAAGCGGAAGATGGGCGCACTGTAATTCGCCGGGTAGTTAAGCAGATGATATGTACCAAACCACAGCCCGCCGCGACGGCTGAACACTTCCTGACGCACGGTTCCCGCCATTTTCCACGGATAACCGCCAGCATGTTGCTCGGCAAAGGCGATACTGACCTGCATCGGACCGCCGGTATGCACCGGATTAAGCGAACCAAACAGCGTCTGCCCCATCGGTACCATATTAATAAAATCATCAAAGATGGCACTCAGCTGTTTTTCCGTCTTCACCGAATCCAGACGCTCGCTGTAGCTTTTCCCCGTTGGCGAGTTAATCTTCAGCGCGGTATGCACCACAAACAGCGGAATGTGCATCCGCTCGGCTCGGCGGTCGATCTCTTTCCAGGCGATTTTATTCAGTCCTGGAACAGCAGGGTCCGCCTGATAGTTAGACTCCTGCTGAGCCACCGCCAGCACCGAACAGATATTTTCAACCGTCGGCGCCAGCTTCTGGCTTTCAAACGTCTTCGCCAGGTCCTGTGCCCACGCGTCCCTGTCTTTCACGCTGGCGGGCATTTTCTGGCGCACCACGCTCGCTACATCGACGGCTTTCTCCCCCTTTTTTAACGGCTGCGCGGGTTGGCTACTACATCCCACCAGCACCAGAGCGGCCAAACCGGACAAGGGGTAAAGACGGGAAACCGTCGACATAACATCTCCTCATTATTAACCAAGGGTATGGGTAACTTCCTGAATATCCTGATCATCAAGCTCACGTTCAAAGCTGCGCAGACGCTTATATATAGACATCAGTTCAACTAACGTTGTCCAGGAGTTAATCAAATACTGGAACGAGCCGCGCACCTGACCAAACACGTTTGTAATTTGCGTCATCAAACCAAGCGTAATCGTACCGGCAACAATCGACGGAAACAGCAGGAACAAACCGAAAACGTTATCAACCTGCAGGTACAGAATACGGGCGATATTGAAGTACATATAGTGAAAATAGAGGCGGAAGTAGTTCTGGCGTACCGCGTGAAACAGTTCACGCACCGTTGGCGGTGTCGCACGATTGGCGTCATCTTCACCGTATACCAGTTCTTTACGGTAGGCCGCCTCCACGCGCTGGTTTTTAAACTCCAGCCCAGGAAGTTTAATCCCGACTACCGCCAGTAAGCCAGTTCCCATCAGGGACCAGACAATCGCGGCAATCACCAGGCCATAAGGCACATGCCCAATAATTGGCAGGTCAGGAACATGGGCAGAGAGTGTGACCAGCACGGGCAAAAAGGCGATCAGCGTCATAATCGCGTTGATAAAGCTGACTCCCATATTTTCCAGCGTGGAGGCAAAACGCATAGTGTCTTCCTGCACACGCTGCGCAGCGCCTTCGATATGACGCAGATGCTGCCAGTGCGCCATATAGTGTTCATTCATTGCGGTCCGCCAGCGGAAGACATAGTGACTGACAAAAAAGTTGTTCATCACGCCAATAATTACGGCAATCAGTGCAATGCCGAGAAAGATGCCCACTTCATGATAGAATTGCTCAATCTTCACCTTGTGCGGCGCGCTGAGTGCGGTTTGAATCAGATCATAGAATGGCGCATACCAGGCGTTGACGGCGACGCCAACTTCAACCAGAAACCAGGTCACGAAAATAATCAGCGATGTGCCGAGTATCGACCAGTACTGCCAGCGGTGCGGGCTGTAGATAAACCAAAACAGCGCGAACACCCCAACGCAAAGAATGTAATACGCATAAAAAATCAGGTAATCCAACGACCAGAATCGAGCCGCGCTAATCGGTACATCTCCCGACGCGCCGGTAAAGCGTGCAACCCAGGCTCCCCCACCTGCTTGCCAGAATACAACAGCGACCAGTGCCCAAATAAATGCCGAAATAAAGAACGCTCCCGGCTTTGGGAAAAAAGACTTAAACATAGTGCTCTCCTGCTAACTTCTTATCGTTATGACGACTGCTGTGCATTTGCCACTCTGAAAGTACGTGGCCAGATGGCTTACGCCCAAAAACACAAGCTGAAACCCACATTGTGACCAAAACCGGGGCACTTAGTTCGCCCCCCAGTTATGAAGAATTGTTTCTGTGGTTTTCACACTCGACAACGTTCCAATCTGTGCTGATTATCACAGCGTGAGATCACAAAAGCGAATATGCATAATCCCGAAAACGCTCGCGTTTACTCATCGTTACGTTTTTCACACTATCATTGGCTGATAAGCGCTTTGCAATACGCTGATGAGTAGTATAAATACGCATACGCACGACATCCTTTTTCACTTTCTCTAACTCATGGACACCACCGTTGAAACGTAGTCTGCTTTTTTCTGCCGCGCTGTGTGCGGCGTCATTGACATCTGTCCAGGCGGCACAGCCTATAACCGATCCGGTCTTCGCCTCTGATATCGTCGATCGTTATGCCGACCATATATTTTACGGCAGTGGTGCTACAGGGATGGCACTCGTGGTGATTGATGGCAATCAGCGCGTATTTCGCAGCTTTGGCGAAACGCGTCCCGGTAACAACGTCCATCCGCAACTGGATTCCGTAATTCGTATTGCCTCCATCACCAAATTAATGACCAGCGAAATGCTGGTAAAATTACTCGATCAGGGCACAGTTAAACTCAACGATCCGTTGAGTAAATATGCACCACCTGGCGCACGCGTGCCGACTTATCAGGGCACACCGATTAGACTGGTGAATTTGGCGACGCATACCAGTGCGCTGCCGCGCGAACAGCCAGGCGGCGCAGCAAAGCGCCCCGTGTTTGTCTGGCCAACCCGCGAACAGCGCTGGAGCTATCTCTCAACCGCCACGCTAAAAGCCGCACCGGGCTCGCAGGCTTCTTATTCCAACCTGGCGTTTGATCTACTGGCCGATGCGCTGGGAACCGCCTCAGGTAAGCCTTATCCGCAGCTGTTTGAAGAAAAAATCACCCGTCCGCTGGGGATGAAAGACACCACCTTTACGCCGTCCCCCGATCAATGTCGACGCCTGATGGTCGCGGAAAAAGGAGCCAGCCCTTGCAACAACACGCTGGCGGCGATGGGCAGCGGCGGCGTCTATTCAACACCCGGCGATATGATGCGCTGGATGCAGCAGTATCTCTCATCTGATTTTTATCATCGTAGCCAACAGGCCGATCGGATGCAGACGCTGATTTATCAGCGTACACAGTTGACCAAAGTGATAGGGATGGATGTTCCGGGCAAGGCCGATGCACTTGGTTTGGGCTGGGTCTATATGGCACCGAAAAATGGCCGACCGGGAATTATTCAAAAAACCGGCGGCGGCGGCGGATTCATCACCTATATGGCGATGATCCCGCAGCAAAACGTTGGGGCGTTTGTCGTGGTAACACGTTCTCCGCTGACCCGCTTTACCAATATGAGCGACGGTATCAACGATCTGGTTGCAGAGTTGAGCGGAAACAAACCGCAGGTTATTCCCGCATCCTGACTTAATACTCAAAAGGCAAACGGTTAATGTTCACCAGTTTGCCTTTATTCATTTCAATGTAACCACCTTTACGCAAAGCCGCGAGAACTTCAGCAACAACTGAGCGTGAAATTCGCGTGCGTTGGTGAATATAGTTCATGACACCGACACGCGAACGCAGTTCGTCGTCCCATTTCGTCATGGATATCAGCGTCGCGCGGATCTGATCGTAGGAGTTATTGCCAATTAACTGTAAGTCGCGCATTTCAAGCATGCAGTTTTGCCACGCTAACCAGCAGAAGGCTTCGCGCCAAACCTGGCATTGTTCAATTATATTAATCGTTTGTGAAGCCGGAAGATGATATCCCGTACAATTACTTTCGGTTATTAATCTGTAAGGTACATCTGTTTTCATCACGCCATCCGAAAGCCCCATAATAAACGGAGCCTGCGCGATGCCAACCAGCACATTTTCTCCTCGTCGCAGGGAAATTACGCCGCTTAATATAATAAAGGTATCGTCACTATTTATATCACTGGAATATATAATTTGCTTTTCGTTATCATATTTGAAATGTTGTCCGTATTTTGACAAACATTTATCAAGCTTACCAAATTCCAAAAGAGGTTTATTCGTCGAGAACATTTGTGCATTCCTTGCAACAAATGCCCGTCAAATCCGTGACGGGCATTATTCTGAATTAAATTACCTTATACTTCTCAGCGAGAAAATTCTTACCAGGTATATTTAACACCAACGTTTGCAGCCCAGTCTTGATCAACATCACCGCCACCGAGGTAGTTAGCATCGGTGTAAGCACTGAAGTTCTTGGTGAAGCTGAACTGAGTACCCAGTCCAACACGTACCGCAGAACCTTCTACGCCATTGTCGATAGAGTCTCCGTTTACGTTAGAATCGTTGTTAGAGTCATCGTAAACATAGGCCAGTTTGAAGTACGGGGTCAGCGCCTGATCTTCGCTGTAGGCGAAGGTATAACCTGCATCTACACCCAGTTCATAACGCATGCTGTCATAAGACTGACCGTCAACTTTCATGTCGTTGCTCAGCTTATAGTCATCACCAGACTGGAACAGACCGGATACACTACCGTAAGGCGTCACGTAACCGGCATCACCCAGTTTCAGGTCGTAACCCAGTTTCAGGCCAAAGCCCCAGGCATCAGCAGAGGTGCTGCCATCAACATACTGACCGTTGCTCATGTTAGCAGACAGATCGTTGTTGAAGTGGGAGTAGCTTAAGTTACCGTCAACAAAGATGTTGTTGTCAAAGCGAGCAGAAGAGTAGATGTAGGCCGTCTGGCTGTCTTGATCCACCTGACCAGTACGGTCGCTCATATCACCTTTCGCAAAGCCTGCCGCAGCACCGACAATCCACTTAGCGTTGTTGCCATCGATTTTGGAATCAACACCGACCATGATGCCGCTGACATCCTGATCGTAGCTAATACTGCCGTTATCCGCGTCGAAGCTGCCGCCGAAGTAGCTTACCCATGCACCACCGTTATCTGCCAGACCATGACGAGCGTTAGTCAGACGAGTTCCAACGGTGTCTTGTTCCAGGTTCCAGATATTGGTGTTAGCAGACGGAATGCTCAGCGCCATGTTCGCGTAGTCGGTCAGCTCCATCTGCTGCAGAACAACGGTGTTACCCTGCTGCTGCGCCTGATAGGTGTAAGCACCCAGATCCGCTTTGTTAGCTGCAGAGAAGGTCGCAGTGCTGTTGGTGTCGTTAACATAAACCAGTTCTTTGCCTTTGTAATCAGCAATAGAACCAGTACCGGTCGCGTTATCGATACGTACTTTATAGTTACCAGTTGCAGCTGCAACGTGGTCACCATAGTTATCAACTTCAGACTGATCGTAGGAGGTGTCGGAATCGCCGTTACCATTGATAGTCAAGTGACCATCAGAGTTCATTGCGATCACGCCGTAACCATAGTTAGCCTGAGTTTTGTCGTTAGTACGGTCGTTGGTCAGGTCGGCATTCAACACATAGTTGGTACTGTTGATGTCGAAAACACCCGCATTAACATGGTTGTAAGCGTCGGTGTAGCTGGTCAGATTCAGCGTATCAACCTGCAGTGCATCACCTGTGCTGTTACCCACATCCAGAACACCATTGTTGGTTACGTTGATAGTATTTGCATACAGCGCAGCATCACCTACGCCCCAGCCAGCAGCAACATCATCCGCAATTGTGACGGTACTGTTGTCAATAGACAGGGTATCGGTCGCAACATGACCATCCTCGTTGATGTTCAGGGCAGAAGCACCGGTCAGCGCGATAGAGTCAGAAATCAGATCAGAATCGCCTACATTCACGACGGAACCACTGTTGATGCTCAGGGTATCAATCAGAGAAGTTTTGGTGGTATCCCACTGTGAAGCGCCGTTCAGCGTGACGTTGAACAGACCGCTCTGGTAGACGGCGTTGCCAACCACATGACCATTTTCATTATAAGAACTCGTATCGCTGTCAATACCGTAGGTTGAATCAGGCCACAGGCTATTGGCTGCAATATCAATCAGCGTAGCGGTAGCTTCTGTACCCGCAGTATAGCTGTCGTAAACACCATCGCCATCAACATCAACCTGATGTACGGACATCGCTGCGCCAACCCACTTGCTGCCGTTGTTCAGGGTCAGATCCAGACGGTCAGTACCGTCCCAACCATTGGTATCCAGATCGGCATCAGTATCACGGTAAGTATCAGCGCCGTTCGGGAAGAAGTTCTCATCGAAGTTGCTGGAGAACACCACGTCGCCCATCAGCGTGGAATTGTTAAAGGTGGCAGTAGTCTGCATCGCGTTGTCGGCATCTGGATGCGCAATAACAGCCAATGCAACATCATCAGCAGTATAAGAACCGCTGTAATCGCTTGCATTGCTGGTATTACCAAACCAGCCAGAAGTGCCTTCATCAGACCATGAACCTGAGGTCACAGTAGAATCACTGACAGCAATATTATTATTAAATACTTCGCTGCTGTTTACACCAGTACTAACGGTATTATCGTCAATATCTTCCCACTCGTAACCCTGAGTCAGCGTAATACCCGCAACGTGAGAGTTATTGGAGATAGACAGATCAACTTCCTGATCCAGAGTAATAGCCGTGCCCAGATTATAAACATCGACAACATGCGTATCAGCGGCGTCATTATACGTACCGTTGTAGGTATAATGTTCGTAGTTGTCATCGATAGTTGAATTAATGACGTTCATCGCCAGACGATCGTAGTAATAGTCGGTGCCCGTACGGTTAGCACAATCCGTGGTCATACACTCGGATGTCACCATGCCGTGAATAGTACTATTTTTAATCGTCAGGCTATTGTTATTGCTGTCAGCATAAACTCCATCATCCAGGTAATAAGTCGAAATAACGCCGTTGACAGTAGCGTTATTGATTACCGGATAAATATCACCGTTATAAATACTATCAGTGTCGTAATTATTCCAACCGACATATCCATCATAGTAAACGCCATCAGTATAAGATGCGTCGTTATAATGCGTGAAAGTAGTATAAGGAGTGCCAGAGATATCAGTGGAAGCATTCGCCTGAGAAGTGATTGCCAAAGTGCAGGCTAATGCTAATTGTGAGACTACAAGTTTCTTTTTCCAAGTGTGCATTTGTCATCCCTCCTCAGGGACGTAATATAGTTGATCCATCAATTATCAATGCATAGAAAACATTTTATGTTTCGCAGGAACGATTATGCGGCGTCATGGAGGAAAGGTTCAATTATTCTTTGCCCGTTGTCCGAAAACGGACAACACCACGAATGCCAACTTCTTTATTTAAGAAACAAAAAAATCATTACCTTCAATTAATTACGGACAACCAGTCGTTCAAAACATATTATTTACCAATGAATTACGATGCATACAAACAAATAACTAATAAATAGACGCATCTTATGCATCGGGATATAAAAGCAAACATATAGATATTTAAAATAATAAATAATAATAAACAACATAATGAATATGAATAAATGGCTCTAATGACTCAACCTTCCATCAAGGGAAATCCAGATATAACGCCAACTTTCGTAACCCCCTCGCCTTCAGGTTCGGGTATACTGCGATCTTCGATTCCACAAACATCAGGCATACTATGACAGACCTAATCCAACGCCCTCGCCGCCTGCGCAAATCTCCTGCGCTGCGCGCTATGTTTGAAGAGACAACACTCAGCTTAAATGACCTGGTGTTGCCGATCTTTGTTGAAGAAGAACTCGACGATTACAAAGCTATTGACGCCATGCCTGGCGTGATGCGTATTCCAGAGAAGCATCTGGCGCGCGAAATTGAACGCATTGCCAATGCGGGCATCCGTTCGGTCATGACTTTCGGCATTTCCCACCATACGGATGACACCGGCAGCGATGCCTGGAAAGAAGACGGTCTGGTGGCGCGCATGTCGCGTATCTGTAAACAGACCGTGCCGGAAATGATTGTCATGTCCGACACCTGTTTCTGTGAATACACCTCGCATGGCCACTGTGGTGTGTTATGCGATCACGGCGTTGATAACGATTTAACCCTTGCTAACCTCGGCAAACAAGCGGTCGTTGCCGCAGCAGCGGGTGCGGACTTCATTGCGCCTTCCGCCGCTATGGACGGTCAGGTGCAGGCGATTCGCCAGGCGCTGGATGCTGCGGGCTTCACCGATACCGCGATCATGTCCTACTCCACTAAGTTTGCCTCTTCTTTCTACGGCCCGTTCCGTGAAGCTGCAGGCACCGCTCTGAAGGGCGATCGTAAAACCTATCAGATGAACCCGATGAACCGCCGCGAGGCGATCCGTGAATCACTGCTGGATGAAGCCCAGGGCGCAGACTGCCTGATGGTAAAACCGGCTGGCGCATACCTCGATATTCTGCGCGATATTCGCGAGCGCACCGAGTTGCCGATTGGCGCTTATCAGGTCAGCGGCGAGTATGCGATGATTAAATTCGCAGCAATGGCGGGCGCTATTGATGAAGAGAAAGTGGTGCTGGAAAGCTTAGGGTCGATCAAACGCGCTGGCGCGGATCTGATCTTCAGCTACTTCGCACTGGATCTGGCTGAGAAAAAAATCCTGCGTTAATAACGTCGCCTTATCGGGCCTGCTTTTTCAGGCCCGATGAAAAAGCACCACCGGACTGTTAGCCTGCACGGAAGTAAGGCTTATCTCCCAGAATCGTTGCCCGATGCATAACGCGCCGCTGCGGTAGATAATCCGCATTCGCATAATGCTGTGTCACGCGATTATCCCAAATCGCGACATCGTTAGGCTGCCAGCGCCAGCGCACCTGGAACTCCGGTTTATTGATATGCGCGAACAGAAATCCCAGTAACGTCTCGCTCTCTTTTTCCATCACATCGACAATTCGCGTCGTAAATCCCTCATTCACAAACAGCGCCTGTTTTCCGCTTACCGGATGTGTGCGCACCACCGGATGCAACAGAGGCGGATGCTTCACTACCGCCTCCAGCCAGCGATGATGCTCCTCCTCCGTTTTGCGGTATTTATATTCCGGGAATGATTTACGGAAATCATGCTCTGCCCGCAGACCGCTCAGCAACTGACGCAAAGGCTCTGAAAGCGCCTCAAACGCAGCAATTCCGCTGGTCCACAGGGTATCGCCCCCGGTTGATGGCAGCTCTTTCGCCGCTAAAATCGCCCCGGCAGGCGGCGTGTCAATAAAGGTTACATCGGTGTGCCAGTTGTCGTTATCCGGGGGATTATCATTATGTGTATCCAGCACGATAATCTCTTCTACCCCTTCGGCATGCGGATAGACCGGATGAATATGCAGATCGCCGAAACGCAGCGCCAGCGTACGCTGCTGTTGCGGCGTAATCACCTGCTCACGCAGAAACACCACCTGGTGACGCAGTACTGCGTGATAAAGCTGCTCGAACTGGTTATCACTCAGCGGGCGCGCCAAATCCGCACCGGTAATTTGTGCGCCAATATACGGCCCCAGCGGGGTAATGATCAGACGTTCACTCATTGTACTTCTCCATGCCAGGGCGTCAGACGGCGCTGAAGCGCACGCAGACCCAGTTCTAAAATAAACGCGATAACGGCAATCACCGCGATCCCCGCCAGCACCACATCCGTTGCCAGAAACTCACCGGCTGACTGCACCATAAATCCTAAACCTCGCGTGGCGGCAATCAGCTCTGCGGCCACCAGCGTCGACCAGCCCACGCCAAGCCCGATCCGTAACCCGGTGAGTATGTCCGGCAATGCCCCCGGCAAAATAACAAACCACAGCACCTGCGCACGGCTGGCTCCCAGCGATTGAGCAGCACGTACTCTCACCTGCTGCGCGCTTTTGACCCCCGCCAGCGCAGACATTGCTACAGGGGCGAAAATCGCCAGATAGATCAGCAGGATCTTCGAGGTTTCACCGATGCCAAACCAAATGACCATCAGCGGTAGATAGGCCAGGGGCGGAACCGGACGATACAGCTCAATGATCGGATCGAGAATGCCGCGCATCGTCGGACTCAGTCCCATAGCGATTCCAACCGGAACGCCCAGCAGCACCGCCGCCAGCAGCGAGATAACAATACGTGTCAGACTCGCCGCCAGATGCTGCCACAGCGTGGCATCCATAAATCCCTGCGGACCGGCAATAACGATCAGCTTTTGCAAAACCTGCCCTGGTGGCGGCAAAAACAGCGGGCTGATTAACTGCAGCGCCGCCACAGTCCACCACAACACCAAAATGACGGCCAACGTACCAAGGCTTAAGGTAATCTGCCGCGAGAACGGCCAGCGCCAGTTGAGCGCGCGCTGGCGACGGGGTTTATCATTAATGACCACGCTCATGAAAATGCCTCCCGTTGTTCAAAGACTCGACCTAACACGTACTCGCGCATGGCGATAAACTGCGGATCGGACTTAATGCTGCGACTCGACTCTCCAGCCACAAAGCGACGGGCGAAATTCAGCGGCAGACGCTCCAGTACCCGGCCAGGGCCTGGCGATAGCAATACCAGCTCCGTTGCCATAAACACGGCTTCTTCAATATCGTGGGTAATCAACAGCACCTGTTTGCCCGTCTCATGCCACAGCTTCAGCAGCAGAGTTTGCATCTGCTCGCGAGTAAAAGCGTCGAGCGCGCCAAAGGGTTCATCCAGCAGCAACAGCTGCGGGTTGGCTGCCAGCGCCCGGGCAATACCGACGCGCTGCCGCTGTCCACCGGAAAGCTGCCAGATAAAACGTTTGCCCGCGTCCTCCAGCCCGACTTTCTGCAACATCTCCAGGGCAATACGCTGACGCTGTGGTTTATCCACCCCCGCTAGCTGCAGACCAAAAGCCACGTTGTCCTGCACGTTGCGCCAGGGCAGCAGGCCTTCGTTCTGGAACACGACTCCGCGATCTGCGCCGGGACCGTCAACTTTCTTGCCCGCCAACGTAATGCTACCGTGCTGATACGGCGCAAACCCGGCAATCAGATTTAACAACGTGGTTTTCCCGCAGCCGGAAGGTCCGAGTACTACCAGAAGTTCGCCGCTATCAAGCGTCAGGTTGATATCCTCCAGCGCCGGTTTTCCACCGTAGCTGGCGGCAAGATGTGAGATTTTCAGCATCAGTGCCTCCTTATTTATTGCACGAAGCGATCGGTCACGTACTGGCTGTAATCTGTCGCCACGGCGGGGACTTTGCCCTGCTCTTTAAGGAACTGCGCGGTGTCGATAATCGCTTTATTCACCGCTCCATTTAGTTCGGCAGTCTGCTGTTGCGGCGTCAGGTAAGCGTTACCTTTCACCAGCCCCGGTACATCCGCCTCCGGCACACCGCTTAAACGCGACAATTTACTGATATTTTCTGACTGCTTTAGCCACTCATCAGGATTGGCGATATAAGGTTGCTGCGCGTCGATAGCGCTTTTGGCAAAGGCTTTAACTACCTCTGGGTATTTCTCGGCAAAATCTTTGCGCACCACCCATACGTCCAGCGTCGGCGCGCCCCACTCGCCAACCTGCGATGAGTCGGTTAACACCCTGCCATCTTTTTCCAACGCATTGACCGCAGGCGCCCAGACGTACGCGCCATCAATGTCCCCACGCTGCCAGGCGGCAATAATTGCCGGTGGCTGCAGGTTCACAATCTCAACCTGACCGGGCTTGATGCCCCAGTGTTTTAACGCTGCCAACAGGCTGTAATGAGTAGTAGAGATAAACGGCACGGCAATGCGTTTACCTATCAAGTCTTGCGGTTTACTGATATTTTTCTTCACCACCAGCGCTTCAGAATTGCCAAGTTTTGATGCCAGCAGGAAAACCTCAATCGGCACCTGCTGACTGGCTGCTACCGCCAGCGGACTGGAGCCAAGATTACCGATCTGCACGTCGCCGGAGGCCAGCGCCCGGACGATGCTCGCGCCGCTGTCAAATTTGCGCCAGTCAACAGTCGCGCCGCTCTCCTTCGCAAAAGTGTTATCCGCCTGCGCCACTTTGGCGGGTTCGGCGGAGGTCTGATAAGCGACGGTGACGTTCACCGCCTGTGCCTGAAATGCGATGAATGCCAGTACGCCGAGAAATGCGTTACGCGATGAAATAGCCATGATTTTCTGTTCCCCTGTCTTGTTATGGGGGCAGTATTTCGTTGCGGCACAATTTGATAAAGGAATTAAAAATTCTGGCTAAGAACAAAGCGTTTTTAGAAAAAAAGCGGCAATGCTTATACACAAAATCATTCAAGATACGTTGAGGCGGTAACGGAAGCCCCCCAGGAGCATAGATAACTATGTGACTGGGGTTTCTGACAAATCTGCCGGGAGCAGATTTGAACGCTGTTTGCAGCGGCCCCATAAGGGGCGAGGCCCAGGGATGGGCCGAGTAATCCGCAGCCAACAATGAGGCAGCTTGAAGGATGCCTTGTATTGCGATTTTGTTACATTCGTTACATAACTGCACCTGGATGATTGCCAGCGCGGCGCTGGCAGGCATCATAGACTGCATTATCAGGCAAGAGAGCAATATCATGATTCATGTTGTGCTGGTGGATGACCATGTGGTGGTGCGTTCCGGCTTTGCGCAATTACTCAGTCTCGAAGACGATCTCAACGTTACCGGTCAGTACAGCAGCGCAGCTCAGGCGTGGCCTGCGTTACTGCATGATGACGTAAACGTTGCGGTGATGGATATCGCCATGCCGGATGAAAATGGTCTGAGCCTGTTAAAACGACTGCGAGCACAAAAGCCCGGTTTTCGCGCCATTATTCTCAGCATTTATGACTCTCCCACATTTGTGCAAAGCGCGCTGGATGCCGGCGCCAGCGGTTATCTGACCAAACGCTGCGGACCAGAGGAACTGGTGCAGGCGGTACGTTCAGTCGGTATGGGCGGGCATTACCTGTGCGCCGACGCGCTGCGGGCGCTACGCGGCGGCGAACAACCCGCACGGGTCCTGGAGGTACTTACCCCCCGCGAGCGCGAAGTGTTTGATCTGCTGGTCAAAGGCGACAGCGTGAAAGAGATAGCCTTCAAGCTCGATCTCAGCCATAAAACGGTGCATGTTCATCGCGCGAACGTGCTGGGCAAACTGCAATGCCACAGCACCATCGATCTGGTGCATTTTGCCCTCGACCACCAGTTGCTGACGGGGCATTAATGTCGCGTAACCTTCGTCATTGGGTTATTTCTCTGTTTATTCTGCTGGCCTGGGGATCGGGCTGGCTGATGCTGTGGACGCTGGGTTTTTACCTGACCCACAACGGCCAGCAGGCGGCGCTATTCCTGCCGCACGGCGTCTATCTCGCGCTGCTCATCCTGCTTTCTCGCCGTTACTGGCCCGCGCTGATATTGCCGCCGGTGCTGATGTTGTTCTGGCTGCACAGCGAGCAATTATTGAGCGGCTATATCCTGCTGGCTGCGCCGTTTATTAGCCTTATTCCGGCAAGCATCGGCCAGTCATACTGGCACCGCTTCCCCCTTTACTGGCAGCGCTTAACGCTACTGCTGGCTGCGGTGACGCTTACCTCATTGCTCAATACCGCCCTGCTTTCACCATTTATCCAAAGCCCGGCAACGTTAATTGGCCTGGCGTCATTTACCGGTGGCGTGCTGCTGACGCCGTTTGTCTATCTGATCTATGAATTTCTGCGCCAGCAGCACCGCTATCATCTGCTCGGGTTGGATACCACCAATCCCCCGCTGCGCACCTCACTTATCATCTGGTGCAGTCTGTTTTTTATTATTGGCATTGGCACCCAGATGGTGCTGTCACCAGAGATTGAGCGTCTGCTGCTGATCGTGGTGTTCCTACCGAACGTGGTGATGGCATGGAAATTCGGCTGGCAGGGCGGCGTGTTGTCCGGATTGCTCGGCAGTATGATGATCACTATCGCCCGGCAAATCGGCGTCGGGTTCAGTAATTTACTGGAGCTGGAGATTTTCCTCGCCACCCAGGCGCTGCTGGGCATCGGGCTTGGGATCGCTATCAGCCGCCAGCAACATCTTGCACAAAACCTGCACCATTATCGCCAGCGTCTGGAAGCCGAACTGGCGGCACGCCGCGAGCTGACCGAGCAACTGATCCGCACCGAAGAAAATACGCGCAAAAGCCTGGCGCGGGAACTGCATGACGAAATTGGTCAGAATATCACCGCCATTCAAATTCAGTCGCAGCTGGTCAAACGCGCGCCGGGACGCGAGCAAACGCTTGTGGCGGCAAATCAGATCAACGACCTTGCCCGGCGTATTCACCACTCCACCCGCCAGCTGCTGCGCCAACTGCGCCCGCCCGCGCTCGATGAACTGGCCTTTAAAGATGCCCTGCATCACCTGGTGAATGAATTTGCCTTTGCCGAACGAGGCATTCGCTGTTGGTTTGACTATCAGCTTGAAAATACGCCAGAAAATGAAACGGTGCGCTTCACACTGTATCGGCTGCTGCAGGAGTTACTCAACAACGTCTGTAAACATGCCGACGCCAGCGAAGTATCGATTACGCTGCGTCAGCAGGAACAGCGCTTGTTTCTGGAAGTCGCTGACAACGGCGTGGGCATTCTGCCGGAAAAAATTCCCGGTTTCGGTATTCAGGGGATGCGTGAGCGGGTCAGCGCTCTTGGCGGCGAACTGACGCTCGAATCGAACGGTGGCACACGGGTAATTGTTAACCTGCCCACAAATTTGCAACAAATCAGCCGCTAACCAGGAAAAAGTCTTAGCCACTCTGGACTTTCTCTCATCCTCTTTTGCTTTCACTTTCCTATAGTCAGCACAAACGGAGACAGCCATGCACGCACGCTCAGCCAGCGAAACAGACCAACAATACCGGGCGCTACGCCCTCGGCTGCTGATGTGTATGGTAATTGGTTACGCCGCGTTTTATCTGACACGCAAAAGCGTCAACTACGTTCTCCCGGCGCTGCAAACGGACCTCGGTCTGGATAAAAGCGATATCGGCCTGTTGGGGTCGCTGTTTTACCTGACCTATGGCCTGTCGAAATTTACCGCCGGACTGTGGCACGACAGCCACGGACAGCGCGCATTTATGGGCATCGGCCTTTTCGCCACCGGCGTTTTGAATGTGCTGTTCGCCTTTGGTGAATCGCTAACGCTGCTGCTGGTGGTGTGGACACTAAACGGTTTTTTCCAGGGTTGGGGCTGGCCTCCCTGCGCCCGACTGCTGACTCACTGGTACTCGCGCAACGAACGCGGATTCTGGTGGGGCTGCTGGAATATGTCGATCAACATGGGTGGGGCAATTATCCCGCTGATAAGCGCCTTTGCCGCCCACTGGTGGGGCTGGCAGGCGGCGATGCTGGCACCGGGGATTATCAGCATGGCGTTAGGCATTTGGCTCACCCTGCAACTGAAAGGCACGCCCCGGGAAGAGGGATTACCAACGGTTGGAGAATGGCGACACGACCCGCTGGAACTGCGCCAGGAACAGCAAAGCCCGCCGATGGGACTGTGGCAAATGTTGCGCACCACCATGCTGAAGAACCCGATGATCTGGCTGCTCGGCGTGTCGTATGTGCTGGTCTATTTGATCCGTATTGCGCTTAATGACTGGGGCAATCTCTGGCTGACAGAAAGCCACGGCGTGAATCTGCTCAGCGCCAATGCCACGGTGATGCTGTTTGAGGTCGGCGGCTTGTTCGGCGCGCTGTTTGCCGGATGGGGATCAGATCTGCTGTTCAGCGGTCAGCGTGCGCCGATGATTTTGTTGTTCACGTTGGGGCTGATGGTCTCTGTCGCCGCGCTGTGGCTGGCACCGGTACACCACTACGCACTACTGGCAATGTGTTTCTTTACGGTGGGCTTTTTTGTGTTTGGCCCACAGATGTTGATTGGCCTCGCGGCGGTGGAGTGCGGACACAAGGCGGCGGCAGGTTCAATCACCGGTTTTCTCGGACTGTTCGCCTATCTGGGGGCCGCGCTTGCGGGTTGGCCGCTGTCGCTGGTCATAGAACACTACGGCTGGTCGGGAATGTTCAGTTTGCTCTCGGTCGCTGCTGTCTTTATGGGTTTATTGCTAATGCCGCTGCTCATTGCGGGTATTACCCCTTCTCTCAGTCAAAGGATAAAACAATGAAACTGACGCTTACCTCTACCCTGATTGCTTCCGCTCTGACGCTGGCGGCCTTCAGCAATGCCGCTCAGGCGCAGGGCCGTCTGGTGGTGTATTGCAGCGCCACTAACGAGATGTGCGAAACCGAAACCAAGGCCTTCGGTGAAAAATATGACGTGAAAACCTCATTCATTCGCAACGGCTCGGGCAGTACGCTGGCAAAAGTGGATGCCGAGAAGAAAAACCCGCAGGCGGATGTCTGGTACGGCGGGACGCTGGATCCGCAGTCCCAGGCCGGTGAAATGGGTCTGCTGCAGCCCTATAAATCCCCCAATCTCGAACAGATCATGGAGAAATTCCGCGATCCCGCGAAGGTGAAAGGCAACCTGTCCTCTGCGGTTTACGTCGGTATTCTGGGTTTTGGCGTCAATACCCAGCGCCTGAAAGAGAAAAATCTGCCGGTGCCAAAATGCTGGAAAGATCTGACCAAACCGGAATACAAAGGCGAAATCCAGATTGCTGACCCACAAAGCTCCGGTACCGCCTACACCGCGCTGGCGACTTTTGCCCAACTGTGGGGTGAAGATCAGGCCTTTGACTACCTGAAACAGCTCAACGCCAACGTCTCTCAATACACTAAATCAGGCATTGCCCCAGCGCGTAACGCCGCACGTGGCGAAACAGCGATTGGTATTGGCTTCCTGCACGACTACTCGCTGGAAAAAGAACAGGGCGCACCGCTGGAGCTAATTTCACCGTGCGAAGGTACTGGCTATGAGATCGGCGGCGTCAGCATTCTGAAAGGCGCGCGCAACCTCGATAACGCCAAACTTTTCGTTGACTGGGTACTGTCAAAAGATGCTCAGGAACTGGCGTGGAAGAAAGGCAAGTCCTATCAGATCCTGACCAACACCACCGCCGAGACGTCTCCTAACTCGCTGAAACTCGACGACCTGAAGCTTATCAATTACGACATGGATAAGTACGGCTCAACCGATGTCCGTAAAGCGTTGATCAATAAGTGGGTCAGCGAAGTGAAGATGGGTAAATAAACCTACATCGGCGATCATTTGCCGGGTGCGGCGTAAATACCGCATCCGGCCTGGAATACCGGAACCGCTATGTCACACACACTTGCACTCCATCCCGTGAAAAAACGGGATGCGATATTTCTTTGGGTTTTGCTTGGCTGGCTGGCGTTTGCCCTGTTACCAAGCTGGAGCCTGGACTACGGCCTGCTGGAGTCGACGCGCGAGGAAATACTCGCCGCCTACGGTTGGTCACAGTTCAATATCAGTTGGTTATGGTATCTGCTGCCGAGCCTGCTGCTGGTACGTCCGTTCCATGAGGCCAGGCGCGAACAGCGCGGCCGCCATTATCTTGACGCAGGCTGGGCATTCTTCTGTATGGCGTTTATCGTCGCCAGCGCGACTCTTGAGGGGCGCGGCTTAGGCTATGCCACCATTGTGCTGTTTGTGGCACTTGGCGCGATCATGACCCTGGCACTCACCCGTCTGGAATGGCTGGGCGGCGACCGTTTCGTCATCGGTTCGCTCACCGCGATTGTCGCGCTAATCGGTATTTTTATCGTCTGGCCGAGCATCGCTATTTTTATTCCGATGTTCACCAACGACGCCGGAGAATTTGCCCCGCTGGCATTTATGAATGTGCTGTCTCAGGCGCATATCATTCAGGTGATCCTCAACTCGATTATGCTGTCGATTGCCGTCGGCGTCGGCTGCACCTTCTTTGGCCTGGTGCTGGCTATCTACACTACCCGGATCGCCAAACGCAGCGCCATTATCGGACGAATTTTCTCGATTCTGCCGATCGTCACCCCGCCGTTTGTTGTGGGGTTAGGCGTCACGCTGATGATGGGGCGATCCGGTTACATCACCGAATTTATGGTCGAATGGTTTGGCTTAACCAACACCAACTGGCTGTACGGTTTTACCGGCATCTGGCTGGCGCAAGTACTGGCCTTCACGCCGATGGCATTTATGATCCTCGACGGGGCGATTAAAACCATTCATCCGTCGCTGGAAGAGGCCTCTTACACCCTGCGCGCCAGCCGCTGGCAGACCTTTAACGGCGTGTTTGTCCCGCTACTGAAACCAGCACTGGCCAACGCCTTTTTGATTGTGGTGGTGCAATCGCTGGCTGACTTCAGTAACCCGCTGGTGCTCGGCGGAAACTTCGACGTGCTGGCAACGCAAATCTACTTCTACATCACCGGTTCTCAGCTCGACTACCAGGCCGCCAGTACGCTGGGCGCATTCCTGCTGCTATTCTCACTGCTGGTGTTCTGCGTGCAGTACATGTGGATTGGTAAACGCTCGTACGTCACCGTTTCCGGTAAATCCTACCGGGGCGACGTACAGCCACTGCCGGTGACGCTGGTGTGGAGCGTGGTCGCGCTGCTGGCAGTGTGGATTGCCTTTAACGCCCTGTTGTACGGCAGCATTTTCTACGGCAGTTTCACCGTTAACTGGGGCGTGGACTACACGCTGACGCTGGCGAACTTTACCAAACTGTTCGGCCAGGGGATGAGCGACGGCGCGTGGCCTTCACTGCTCGACACCCTGCTCTACGCCGGGATTGCCGCGCCGATCACTGCTATCTTCGGCCTGCTGATCGCCTGGATTGTGGTGCGCCAGCAGTTTAAGGGCAAAAAGACCATCGAATTCACCACTATGTTGTGCTTTGCCGTTCCGGGCACCGTCGCGGGCGTGTCGTACATTCTGGCCTTTAACAGCGCCCCGGTGTACCTCACTGGTACGGCGGCGATTGTCATTATCTCGATGGTAATGCGTAACGTCCCGGTCGGTATTCGGGCAGGTATCGCGGGCTTAGGCCAGATCGATAAATCACTGGATGAAGCTTCGCTTAGCCTGCGCGCTGGCTCGTTGCGGACCATTACGCACATCCTGCTGCCGCTGCTGCGCCCGGCGATCCTCTCGGCGCTGATCTACAGCTTTGTGCGCGCCATTACTACCGTCAGCGCCATTGTGTTCCTCGTCACGCCGGATACCCGCGTAGCCACAGCCTATATCCTTAACCGCGTGGAAGACGGCGAATACGGCGTGGCGATTGCCTACGGTTCTATTCTGATCGTGGTGATGCTGGCGATTATTTTCATCTTTGACTGGCTGATCGGTGAATCACGAACCTCCCGTTCAAAAGCCAAAAACCAGGCGTAATGGAGCGCACTATGACTCAGAAAAATTTCGTTGAACTGCGCAACGTCACCAAACGATTTGACAGCAACACGGTTATCGACAATATCAATCTCACCATTCCGCAGGGACAAATGGTCACGCTGCTCGGCCCGTCCGGCTGTGGCAAAACCACCATTTTGCGCCTGGTCGCCGGGCTGGAAAAACCGAGCGAAGGACAGATTTTCATTGATGGCGAAGACGTCACCCATCGCTCAATTCAGCAGCGTGATATCTGTATGGTGTTTCAGTCTTATGCCCTGTTCCCGCATATGTCGCTGGGAGAGAACGTTGGTTATGGCCTGAAGATGCTCGGTGTGTCCCGCGCTGAGGTGAAATCCCGCGTCAAAGAGGCGCTGGCGATGGTCGATCTGGAGGGGTTCGAAGAACGCTATGTTGATCAGATCTCCGGCGGTCAGCAGCAGCGCGTGGCACTGGCGCGCGCACTGATCCTCAAACCGAAAGTGCTGCTGTTTGATGAACCGTTAAGTAACCTCGACGCCAACCTGCGTCGCAGCATGCGCGACAAGATCCGCGAACTGCAAAAGCAGTTTGATATCACCTCGTTGTACGTCACCCACGATCAAAGCGAAGCCTTTGCGGTTTCCGATACCGTGCTGGTGATGAACAAGGGACACATCATGCAGATCGGTTCACCGCAGGATCTCTATCGCCAGCCCGCCTCGCGCTTTATGGCAAGCTTTATGGGTGATGCCAACTTGTTCCCGGCCACCTTCAGTGACCAATACGTTGATATCTACGGCTATCACCTGCCGCGCCCGTTGCACTTTGGTACGCAAGGCGAAGGTATGGTCGGCGTGCGCCCGGAAGCGATCACGCTCAGCGATCGCGGCGAAGAGAGTCAGCGCTGCGTGATCCGCCACGTGGCCTATATGGGCCCCCAGTATGAAGTCACGGTGGAATGGCACGGGCAGGAGATCTTATTACAGGTCAACGCCACACGTCTGCAGCCGGACGTCGGCGAGCAGTATTATCTCGAAATCCACCCGTACGGCATGTTTGTTCTGGCGGATGCGGCATGATTTATGCCGGGTGGCGCTGCGCTTACCCGGCATTATTCTTAGCGCTGCGCGTTCAGCTCAGCAATATCTTTCGGCGTGGTGCGACAGCACCCGCCAATCAACCGGGCGCCAGCGGCCTGCCACTGCGGCAGATAATCTGCAAGATGCGCACAATGCTCACCGTGATGATGCCAGGTTTTGCTCGCGGCATCGTAGTGCTCACCCGAGTTCGGATACACCACCAGCGGCAGCGTCGTTAAGCTGTGTAAATGCTGCAACGCGGCGGTGGTGTTTTCCAGCGCAATGCAGTTAATCCCTAACGCCACCACCTGCGGATAACCCGACAGCAGCGCGACTACGTCACGCAGCGGCGTACCGTCACTCAGGTGCTCGCTGTCGCGCAGGGTAAACGAGAACCACGCCCGTGCGCGCGGATACGCTGTCAGCAGCTCAGCCAGTGCGCGAATTTCGGCAAAATTTGGCAGGGTTTCACAGGCTAACAGATCGGCCCCGGCATCCAGCAAGGCTTCCACGCGCGGGCGGTGAAACGCCTGAAACTCTTCAGCGCTACATTGGTAATCACCACGGTATTCAGAACCGTCCGCCAGATATGCGCCGTAAGGCCCGACGGATCCTGCTACCAGCAGCGTGCCTGCCTGCGGGTTCTCGGCCAGATACGCTTCACGGGCTTTACGCGCCAGCTCCACGCTTTTACCAATTAGCGCTTTCGACTGCGCTTCATCCAGACCACGGGCGGCAAACCCCGCCGGTGTCGCCTGATAGCTGGCGGTGATCGCACACTGCGCCCCCGCCCGGTAGTAATCGAGATGGACTTCGCGGATAAGCTCCGGATTTTCGACCAGCACTTTGGCTGACCACAGGCTATCAGCTAAGTTACAGCCACGCGCTTCCAGCTCCGTCGCCATCGCACCATCGAGCAGCAGGAAATCCTGTTTATCGAGGATGGCGCTTAACGGATTATTCTGCGACATGTTCGGGCTCCTGTTTGGCTTTACGCGGTTGAGTAAGGAAATAGGCACCATAACACACCGCCACAAACGGTAACCCGCACCACAGCGCAATTCTCTGCGCTGGATCGAATGCCAGCCCGACACAAGCCACCAGACACAGCATAAATCCCAGTACCGGCACCAGTGGATACCACGGCGCGCGATAATGTAATTCACTCAATGCCTTACCCTGCTGCAGATGACGGCGGCGAAAGACGAAGTGCGAAGCGCAAATGCTCAGCCACACCGCCACCACTGCGAACCCGGAGATTGCCGACAGCGCGACAAATACCGTATCCGGGGCCACCACGCTGGAAAATAGCGCCAGTACGCCGCCAAGCATACTGACCGACAGCGCCGTCAGCGGCACGCCATTTTTCGTCACTCGGGCAAAACAGGCTGGCAGCGTGCGTTCATTCGATAGCGACCACAGCATGCGCCCGGAGGCATACAGCCCGGAGTTCGCCGCGGAAAGAATAGCCGTCAGGATCACGAAGTTAAAAATATCGGCGGCGTAAGGAATCCCCACCTTTTCAAACACCAGCACAAACGGGCTTTTCTCCACGCCCGCCTGCTGCATCGGGATCAGCGCCGCCAGCACAAACACGGTGCCGATAAAGAAAATAATCAGTCGCGCGATGGTAGTACGGATCGCCACCGGAATGACCTTGCGCGGGTTTTCTGTTTCTCCGGCGGCAATACCGATAAGCTCGGTTCCCGAAAAAGCAAAATTCACCGCCACCATCGTCATCAGGATCGGTAAGCCACCGTGTGGAAACCAGCCTTCCGCCGTGATATTACTCAGTCCAGGCGCGGGCGAGCCATCCTGCATCGGGATAAAACCAAAAATCGCCGCCCCACCGAGAATAATAAAAGCGATGATGGTGACCACTTTCACCAGCGAGAACCAGAACTCCCCTTCGGCAAAAAAGCGCGTGGAGATGACGTTCAGACCAAAAATAATCGCGCAGAACACCACGCACCAGACCCATACAGGCACCTGTGGAAACCAGTATTGCATACAGAATCCGGCGGCGGTAAAACTCGAACCCAGCGCGACAGTCCAGGTCAGCCAGTAGAGCCAGGCCACGGTATATCCTGTTGCGGGGCCGAGATAACGCGCAGCATAGACGTGAAACGCCCCGGTCTCCGGCATCGCGACCGACAGCTCGCCCAGACACTGCATAACCAACCAGACCACCAGCGCGCCAATCAGATAGGCCAGTAGCGTTCCCGCCGCCCCGGTGGTGGAGATGATGTACCCGGTATTGAAGAATAACCCTGTGCCAATCACGCCGCCTAAGGAGAGCATTATCAGGTGACGCGTTTTCATTGTGCGCTTCAGTGGCGCATTTTGTTGTGCTGTTTGCATATAACCTTCTAAACGTATGGACATCTAAACATCCAAAGAAGGTTTGTTATACCGCGTTTGTTAACAGAATGCAAAGTCAACCCTGCACCAGGCGCAGATGCCCGCGCCGGGCGCTTAAGATCGGGTGGGGATTAATAATCAAATACAAAAAGGGCCGCCAGCTCATAACGCCTCCGTTGCCAGGCTTTATGTAAACTCTGGCAACGTCCTCACCGACTGGCGTTCACCCGGAAGTGGGAACCGTATCTCCCTGCTCATACTACCGAATGAGCGCTTAAGCACCGCTGGCCGGGATCGGCATCTGCGATTTGCGGCTCATCAGAATAAATACCGCCAGCCCTGCCAGCAATATCCCCGGCGCAGAAGCCGCCATCACCCCCACCGTTCCGGTGCCGAGCGCTAACATTTTTCCTGCCAACAACGGACCACTCATCGCACCCAGACGCCCGACGGCAACAGCGGTACCCACGCCGGTGGCGCGGATCTGCGTGTTGTAAAACAGCGGTGCCAGCGCATACAACACGCTTTGCCCGCCGGTGGCAAACATCCCCGCCACAAATCCGGCCATCAACATGCCGCTCAATGACGATACCGTGCCCAGCGCCAGCAGAGATGCCAGCATCCCGGTGTAGATCAGCAGCGACATGACCACCGGGCGCAGTTTGTCCATTAACGCCCCGAGGATTAAGGTGCCGCTGGCTGCGCCAATTTGCAGGGCAAACATCACGCCCGCCGCCTGCGAGGGCTCAAAACCCTGCCCGACCAACAGCATCGGCAGCCAGTTGATCAGCATATACACCACCAGGAGGGTGAAGAAATAGCATAGCCACAGCAACAGCGTGGCGGTGGCCGTCGCTGGCGCAAACAGGGCGCGCAGCGGTGCGGCGGCAACCTGCGTTTGTTGGGCGTAAACCTGTGATTCCGGCAGCCAGCGCATCAACAGCGGCACCAGCAGCAGCGGGATCGCCCCGCCGACCCAGAACACCGTTTGCCAGGCTGAAGCCAGGCCGCTAAACCCGAGCGCCGCCGCCAGCGCCGCGCCAATCGGCACGCCGCAGTACATCAGGCTTACCGCCGTACCGCGAAAACGCGGACCCGCCGCCTCGGAAGTCAGCGCAATCAGATTCGGCAACGCCGCGCCCAGCCCGACGCCGGTCATCAGACGTGCAAACACCAGCGATGAGAAATTCCAGGAAACCGCTGTTGCCAGCGAGAAAAGGCCGAACAGCGCCACGGAGGCAATAAGAATGCGTTTGCGGCCATAGCGATCGGCCAGCATGCCGCCCACCAGCGCGCCGGGCAGCAGCCCGAGAATGCCCGCGCTGAAGATCCAGCCCATTTGCATTTTATCCAATGCAAACGCATGGGCGATACCGACAGCAGCGATCCCGGCGGCCTGTAAATCCAGTCCTTCCATCAGGGCGACTAAAAAACACAACCCGACGGTCAATGTCAGGCGGGATGAGGATGCGGGGGTACGAGTAGTCATAAGATGTACCTCTGAGGTCACGATGCAGGTGAATCGCGGCTGATACATTGCCAGCCGCGTAATCATTTTTATTTGCTGTTGCGCAGATCCAGCGCCACGTCGACGATCATATCTTCCTGGCCGCCTACCATCCGGCGTTTGCCCAGTTCAACCAGAATATCTACCGCACTCAGGCCATAACGCGCCGCCGCGACTTCACAATGGCGCAGGAAGCTGGAGTACACCCCGGCGTAACCCAGCGCCAGCGTTTCGCGATCCACCCGCACCGGGCGGTCCTGCAACGGGCGTACCAGATCGTCGGCGGCGTCCATCAGCGCATACAGATCGGTCCCGTGCCGCCAGCCGAGCTTATCCGCCGCGGCGATAAACACTTCCAGCGGTGCGTTGCCTGCGCCTGCACCCATACCGGCCAGGCTGGCATCGATACGGTCACACCCCTCTTCCACCGCGGCAATCGAGTTCGCCACGCCGAGGCTCAGGTTGTGGTGGGCGTGCATCCCGGTTTCCGTCTCCGGTTTCAGCACCGCTTTCAGGGCGCGGAAGCGGGCGCGAATATCGCTCATGTTCATCGCCCCGCCGGAATCGACCACATAGATACAAGTTGCACCATAACCTTCCATCAGTTTCGCCTGCTGCGCGAGGTTTTCCGGCGTGGTCATATGGCTCATCATCAGAAAGCCGACGGTATCCATACCCAGTTCACGCGCATACTGAATATGCTGGGCCGACACATCCGCTTCGGTGCAGTGGGTCGCCACACGCACGACGCGCGCCCCAGCCTGATACGCATTTTTCAGGTCATGAATCGTGCCGATACCCGGCAGCAGCAGCGTGGCGATCTTAGCGTGCTTCACCACGTCCGCTGCCGCTTCAATCCACTCCAGATCGCTGTGCGCGCCAAAGCCGTAGTTAAAGCTGGAACCTTGTAAGCCGTCTCCGTGTGCCACCTCAATGGAATCGACCCGCGCGTCGTCCAGCGCTTTGGCAATCTGGCGCACGTTTTCCAGCGAATACTGGTGACGAATAGCGTGCATGCCGTCGCGCAGGGTCACGTCAGAGATATAGAGTTTTTTACCGTTCATGCTGCTTCTCCTGCCTTGCGTACCAATGACTGCGCCATCTTCTCAGCGGTCGCCAGCGCGCTGGAGGTCATAATATCGAGATTGCCCGCGTAGGCTGGCAGATAGTGCGCCGCGCCTTCCACTTCCAGATACACCGCGGTTTTCAGCCCGGAGAACTGACCGATGCCCGGCAGATTGACCGGTTTATCCTGCGGGATGACTTCAAATTGCACGCGCTGTTTCAGCCGATAGCCCGGCACGTACGCCTGTACCGCCGCCGCCATCTCATTAATAGACGCTTCAACTTCAAGCTGGGAAGCCACTTCGCTCAGCACATACACCGTGTCGCGCATCATCAGCGGCGGCTCGGCCGGGTTAAGGACGATAATCGCTTTACCTTTTGCCGCGCCGCCAACCACTTCAATCGCCTTCGAGGTGGTTTCAGTAAACTCATCGATATTAGCGCGCGTGCCTGGACCCGCAGATTTACTGGCGATCGAGGCGATAATTTCGGCGTAATGGACTTTTGCCACGCGAGAAACTGCCGCCACCATCGGGATAGTCGCCTGCCCGCCGCAGGTCACCATATTGACGTTCTGTTGGTCAACGTTAGCGTCCAGATTCACCACCGGGACGCAGTACGGACCGATCGCCGCAGGCGTCAGGTCGATCAGGCGGATCCCCGGTTTTACGGCGCGCAGCGCGGCGTCGTTTTTCACATGCGCACCCGCACTGGTGGCATCAAACACGATGTCGATATCGGCAAATTCCGGCATGGCGATAAGTCCCGTCACCCCTTCATGGGTGGTAGCAACGCCCATACGTCTGGCACGCGCCAGACCATCGGATTGCGGGTCGATACCGACCATCACCGCCATTTCAAGCTGTTTCCCGTGACGCAGAATTTTAATCATCAAATCGGTGCCGATGTTACCAGAGCCGATAATGGCCACTTTACGCTTACTCATGACTGACTTCCTTTTGTAACCGCCGCTGAAAAGGTGGCGGCGACTGAACCAATACCCTCGATATGGGCTTCAAAACGATCGCCCGCATTCACCGCTACCATCGGACCTAAGGCCCCAGTGAGAATAATGTCTCCGACGCGCAGCGGCTCGCCGAGGCTGGCCATTTTGCGCGCCAGCCAGACGGCGGCGTTGATCGGATGTCCCAGACATTCGCTGCCGCGCCCGCTGGAGACCTCTTCGTTATTGCGCGTCATTTTCATCGTGCAGTTTTTCAGATCTAACCCTGCCGGACGCTGTGCCGGACCACCGACCACATACACGCCACAGGAGGCGTTATCCGCCACGGTATCAACAAACTTGATTGACCAGTCGCGGATACGGCTGCCGACCACTTCCAGCGCGGGCAGTACCCACTCAATGGCGTTGTACAGCTCGTCAAAGGTAGTGTCGGCATTGGGCAAATCGCGGTTCAGCACCAGCGCGATTTCCGCTTCAATTCGCGGTTGCAGCACGCGCTCAAACGCAATGGTGTCGTTATCGCCGTAGCACATGTCGGCAAACAGCGTGCCGAAATCCGGCTGATCGACCCCCAGTTGCTGCTGCACTTTCGGGTGCGTCAGCCCTACTTTGCGCCCCACCACGCGACGCCCACGTGCCACGTCGTACTGTACGTTGATGCGCTGAATAGCGTAGGCCGCTTCGCCGTTGTCCACGCCGATCAGTTCACGCAGCGGAGCAATCGCTTCCCCTTTTTCCTCAGCCTGACGTAAATCGGCGGCTAACTGCTCAAGATTAAGATTGGTCATGTCCGTTCCTTAAGGGCGTGCGAGGAAATTCAGCACCAGCTGGTTAAAGGCATCCGCATGTTCCCACTGCGCCCAGTGTCCGCAGTCGCGGTAGATGTGCAGCTCAGAACCCGCAATTCCGGAGAGCAAGCGCAGTCCGGCGTCCATCGGTACGAAGCGGTCATTGCGTCCCCAGACAATCAGGGTCTGGGCTTTAATTTCCCCCAGGCGTGGGCCGAAGTCCGGGAACTGTTTCGGGTTGGCTTCGAGGCTTTTCACAAAGTTTTCCAGGTGATCGCGGCGCGACAGCATATTGTTCAGACGCGCTTCAAACAGCGCCTCAGTGAGATCGCTGGTATCGAAGACAAAGATCTCCATCATTAGCTTCAGGTTCTCGATGGTCGGCTCGCGGTACAGCTGATTCAGCCGCTTGATACCTTCGGTCGGCATCGGGGTAAACAGACTCATGCCGCCCGTTCCGCCGCCCATCAGCACCAGTTTGCCCACGCGCTCCGGCCAGCTCAGGGTAAACGCCACAGCACTGTGACCGCCCATCGAATTACCCAGCAGGTGGACTGTTTGAATATCCAATTGATCGACCACGCTTTTCAGGATGCGAGCGTTGAGATCGGATCGCGAACCGCGGTTAACGATCCCATCGCTTTTACCCCAGCCAGGACAGTCCAGCAGGATCACCCGGTATCCGGCCTGCACCAACGGATCGATATTGCGACTGAAGTTCGCCCAGCCGGTCGCCCCCGGACCGGAGCCGTGCAGCAGCACAACGGTTTCTTCTCCCTGTCCACAGTCATTGAAATGCACGCGTAGGGTTTCGCCTGCTTCCTGCACCTCCAGGAAACGACTGGTCGCGGCTTCGGTTTGCGGTTGGTAAGTCATGGTTTTCTCCTGCATATTCAGTTCTGTTTCAGTTCTTTGTGGTGGCGCTCAGGGAGCCGAATCCGGCGATCCACTCCGGGATCGGGCGGTAATAACGGCCTTCGCTGCGCCAGTTGCCAAAGGCAGAAATAGCGGCGAAGGCGGCAACCCAGGTTTTTACTTCGTGCGTTGATTTGCCCGCCATCGCAGACAACTCTTCGTTACTGACCGCGTCCAGCTCCTGCAAACGCCCCTGTTCAAGCAGGGTCATAAAGCGGTTATCCCAGACAGGGTTCAGCGGGTGCAGCGTGTTTTGATCGGCCACGAACTTCTCGGCGGCGCTAATCACCCGCTGCTGGCGCAGCCCGCGCTCGTTTTCGGGCAGCTGCTTACCGCTGCCGAGCAGACGGTCGCGCATATGAGCATCGGCCTTCGCCAGCTCCGGTACCGGCGGCTGATGTGACAGCCCGCCGGAGCCTAAAAACAGTACGCGTTTATTCAATGAGCTGGCGAAACGGCCAATCGCTTCCCCGAGCATGCGGGTACGCTGAAAGCCCGGCAGCGGCGTGGCGACGCCGTTAATAAACACTGGCAGCACAGGGACCTTATCCAGCCCCCCGAGCAAGAACTCCAGCGGCTGGGCGAAACCATGATCGACTTGCATGTTGTAGGACACGGCGAGATCGATGCCGCTTTTCATCACCGCGTGGGCGCAAGCTTCAGCGAGATCTGTCGGCACTGGCAGTTCCCCCGCCGCGCTGCCGAAATCGCCGATCGCCGTGGCTCCCACACCTAAACAGAACGGCGGCATCACATCGTAAAAAAAACCGTTGTAGTGATCGGGGGCAAACAGCACTACCAGTTCAGGGTCAAACGCCGCGATACGCGCCCGGGCGCTGGCGATCACGCCGTTAACCTCGTCGAGTACGGCCTGAGCCGGGTCGACGTAACCCACCAGCGGCGAGTGGGAGAGACAGTGAAGATAAGCATGCATATCAGGCTACCTTTTCAACGGGAATGTCGGCGGTTACTCGGGTGAGGGTCATCACCGACGCCAGTTTATTCAGGGTACTGCCCAGGGTTTGCGGAATAGCGGTAGCAGCGACGAAACGGTCCGGGCGCATAATCACCAGCGAGGCGTTATGTTGGGCAAACCACGCGCGCAGGCGGTTTTGCGTATCGCCAAGGCGGGTCACGCCGTCATAGTTATCCTGCTCGGTGCTTATTTGCGTGTCGGGTACCACCTGGATAAACCGCGTGCCCAGCGCCTGCCACTGTTGGATCTGCGCCTCGCTCATGCCCCATAGCGGGTTACACCCCCAACCGATCACAGCGAAATTCGGTCCGATGACATTGTCGAGCAGCGTCACGTCGCCGGTTTCCAGCGTCACCTTCGGCTGGATAAACATCTTGCCGACCGGAGAAGTTTTCGCGTCGCCCTCACGCACCAGCGCCCCGGAGTGGTATTGCGGCATCGGTTTAAAACGCATCTCAAGGAAGTAGCGTTTGACCGGCGGAATGTAGTTCAGCAGCAAGGAAACCCCGTCGCGCACAGCACCGTGCCAGCGTTTCGGCGGCGCCAGTACGTTGCCTGCGGTCACGGAGAGATCGATCATCGCTTTGGCGTGGTCGCGACGTTCCTGCTGGTAGGAATCCAGCAGCGCATCACCGGCTTTGCCCTTAATCACCAGCGCCAGTTTCCACGCCAGGTTAAAGGCATCGCGCATGCCGCTGTTGTACCCCTGCCCCTGCCAGACCGGCATAATGTGCGCCGCATCGCCCGCCAGCAGCACGCGGTCAATACGAAAACGTTCGGCCAGACGGGCGTTATGGGTATACACACGCTGGCGGATCAGTTCGACGTTGTCCGGGTTCGGCAGCACTTTGCTCAGCAACTGGCGCATATTTTTCGGCTCACTGAGCTGTGCTTCGGTTTCTCCCGGCATCACCATAAATTCAAAGCGGCGCACCGCATGCGGCAGCGCGGCGGAGACATACGGGCGCACTGGATCGCAGCACAGATACACATGCGGCGTGCTGAGCGGATCGTTGGCGATATCCACCACAATCCACTGATTTGGAGCGGTTTTGCCTTCAAATGGCACATTCAGCGACCGTCTGACGTAACTGGCCCCGCCATCGCAGGCCACCAGCCACTGGGCTTTCACCGTTTCGCGCTGGCCGTCCGGCGCTTTCAGATTCAGTGTTACTTCCCCGTTCTGTTGGCTGAAGGCTTCCAGTTCACGGGAAAACAGGCAGCGCACGTTGGGAAAACGCGACAGCCCTTCCAGCATCACTGCATCCACCTGCGGCTGAATAAACGCGTTGCGCCGCGACCAGCCAAATTCGTCGGTCATCGGCTGGATATCAGCAAAGCAGCGGCCTTTCGGGGTGAGGAAACGCATCGCGTGCCACGGCGTGGTATGCGGCAGCACGTTTTCGACCAGACCGACGGACTGCATGGTGCGCAACGCTTCATCGTCAATCCCGATAGCACGGGGATAGTCGATAAGCGTGTCGAGCTTCTCCACCACCAGCACTTCAATGCCCATCTGGCCAAGATAGTTCGCCATCATCAGCCCTACCGGACCGGCTCCGGCAATCGCGACCTGAACGGTGTGTTGCACTGCGGGTTGGATATCAGGGTTTATTGTTGTCATTTCAGAACCTCACGACTCGGTCAAAACGCAATTGCTACCCCAGGTGAGGTGCAATTGCGTTTTGTTAAAAAGATGTAAATTATTTTTTATTGTGCGGTCAGTATAGAAGTGAGTTTTTGCGCTACAATCAAAACATGCCTGGATGTGCACCAGGTGCACAACGTTGTTTTACCTTTAGATTTGTCAACGAATATGAAAAATGATGACAACACCGAATACAAAACCGTGCGCGGTCTAACGCGCGGATTAATGTTATTAAATATGTTAAATCGACTCGATGGCGGGGCCAGTGTTGGCCTGCTGGCTGAGCTGAGCGGCCTGCACCGCACCACGGTCAGGCGGCTGCTGGAAACGTTGCAGGATGAAGGTTACGTCCGACGCAGCTTGTCCGATGACAGCTTTCGCTTAACCATTAAAGTCCGCCAGCTTAGCGAGGGATTTCGTGACGAGCAGTGGATTTCTGCGCTGGCCGCCCCGCTGCTGGGAGATTTACTACGCGAGGTGATCTGGCCGACCGACGTTTCCACGCTGGATGTGGACGCCATGGTGGTGCGTGAAACCACCCACCGCTTCAGCCGCCTGTCGTTTCACCGGGCGATGGTCGGGCGTCGACTGCCGCTGCTGAAAACCGCCTCCGGCCTGACCTGGCTGGCATTTAGCCCGGAAAATGAACGTCAGGAACTGATTGAAATGCTGGCCTCACGACCGGGGGAAGAGTTCCAGTTGGCGCGAGAACCCTTAAAGCTCGACGCCATATTGGCTCGTGCGCGAAAAGACGGTTTTGGTCAGAACTATCGCGGCTGGGATCAGGAGGAGAAAATTGCCTCTATCGCCGTTCCCATCCGCAGCGAACAGCGGGTCATCGGCTGCCTGAATCTGGTGTATATGGCCAGCGCCATGACCATCGAACAGGCTGCGGAAAAGCATCTTCCAGCCTTACAAAAGGTGGCGAAACAGATAGAGGACGGCGTCGAGTCACAGGAGATTTTGGTTGCCGGGAGGTGAAGTTGATCACAGTTATGCAGATAATCTGATTGAGCGCTGGAATAACTCACTCACCGACCGATATATCACTGTGGCGTCTTCCCCGCAATATATCTTCATTACATAGTGTGCTTACGTTTTTTGCCAGGAGGTTGAATGTTAAAGATTATTGCCGAATGATTTCATCAAACTTGAGTATATTGAAACCGGTCTTGCTTTGTATCGTGAGCAAATATCGACCACCAGGAAAGAACCGCGCTGTATTGCTTATAACCTTTATATTGATGAAAAAGATCCGGGCCATGTTATTTTTATAGAAGAATGGCCAGAGCACGCGGCTCTCGATGGCATTTATTACAGAAGGCTTAAATTACTGAGTTGACTATTTGATGCAAAAAACCGAAACCCGCTCAGAAAGAGCAGCGTTTCGGCATTCATTCACTCTGAAGGGCTTCAGACTTTAAGCAGTTTCACCGTCTCGTCGATATCGATTTCATCTTCCGAGAAGATCAGCGTCGTGCCCTGGAAGGTGGTGATGGCCAGCTTTTTCAGCGTGCGCATTTCGCCAGGCTTGACGTCTGATTTCGGTCGGATGCTGTTCATCAGCACGCCAACAGACAGTACCGCGTTCTCTTTATCGATACGGGTCTCGGCAGGAACGTCTTCGCTGTAGACCAGGTATGATTTGATAGAGGTAAGCTTCAGGCGCTCACCTGCAATATAGATGTATTTGCTGTCCGGAATGACTTTCACCGCATAGGCAGACAGGCCTTTGTTGTTGGTGGTGGGTTCAAAGGTCACCGCCGCGTCTTTTTTGATCAGCTCAGGATTCGCAACCTTAATCACATGAAAATAGCGGTTATCGCCGTTTTCATCTTTGATAAATCCAAAGCCTTTATCTTTAAACCACGTTGTGATTGTTCCGTTCATTGCTGTTTCCGCCTGATTAAACCTATTACTTGTAGAGTATACCTACTCAATTTGCGCGCAGTGTAAAACACAGGCCACACCTTTGGCTACTCGTTACCCCAACGATTGAGAAACTCCGCGATATCATCGATGCGCTGCGCGTCGACGCCGGCCAAGGTTGCCATCTCCTGCTGTGCTTCTTCGCTGATCTCTTCGTTGTTCATTAGACGGGTGATCAACTGCTGGAAGTAGTGCGCCAGCGCGTCGCGTTCAGCGTCGCTCACCGGCTTTGCCGCTTCGGTCGCGTACTCGTCAGCGATATCATAATATTTTAGCGCTATGTCGTTGTTCATCAGGTACTCCGGGGTGAATGCGTGGGCCAGCAGGTTCCTGCCGTGTCTGATGTGAATGATAGCATTCTTATTTCGTGGTTCGCGATCTGTTTCCTGTCTGTGATGCGTAGCAGATATCAACACTATTTTCCGGAGTCGCTTCGAATTTAATAAACCTTCCTTTTATTAAAATAACTGCATTTTTATTCAGACTCTGATAATACCTGCAGAATAAATAATGCAGAAAAAAGGAAGATAGATGTTTATTAATTTAGGCAATGAGACGGAGATTAAACGCAGTAAATAACATTCTCTGCAGGCTGAATGCAATTGGCCCAATCTCATCGCTAGTCGCCCATTTGCCCACATTCATCTTCTGGACAACACTCTACGATGACACCACAGACCCAACACGTGGAGTAAACACCATGAACATTACGCAAATCCGTAACGCTACGCAGCGCATCACCTTTGGCGGTAAAACTTTTCTGGTTGATCCGATGCTGGCGAAGAAAGGGGCTTATCCAGGCTTTGCCGGAACGGCGCGCGCCGAGATCCGCAACCCGACCGTGGAATTGCCTGTCGATATCGACACGCTGCTCAACGTTGATGCACTGATCGTCACCCATCTGCATGAAGACCACTGGGATGAAGCTGCGGCTCGCATCGTCCCGAAAGATAAACCGATCTATGTGCAAAATGAGCAGGACGCACAGGTGTTGCGGGGTCAGGGGTTCACACAACTGACCGTCCTGATGCAGAACACCGTGATCGGCGATATCACCCTGCGTAAAACCGGCGGCCAGCACGGCTCAGATCGCGCCTACGCTATCCCACAAATGGCGGAGCGTCTGGGTGATGCCTGTGGGGTTATATTCCAGCATCCAGCAGAAAAAACGCTGTATCTGGTCGGTGACACCATCTGGCGCGATGAGGTGGAAACTAACATGCGGACATTCCAGCCAGACGTGGTTATTTTGAATGCAGGTTTTGCCCACGTTATCGGGTTTGGCCCAATTATTATGGGCGCGGAAGATGTGCTGAAAACCCACTTCGCGCTACCCGAAGCACACATTGTGGCGACCCATATGGAGGCGATTAACCACTGTCTGCTGACCCGAGAGGTGCTGAAAGAGTACGCCCGCGACAACCAGATTGCGCAATTCATTAACGTGCCGGAAGATGGCGAAACCCTGACGTTCTAACATCCACAGAGGAATCGTATGCAGCCGCTCAACGTCGCCATTGTTGCCGTGGAAGATTTCAGCCCGTTTCACTTCTCGGTGCCGTGCATTATTTTCAGTGACAAAGTGGCAACGAAAAAGCGTTTCGAGGTGCAACTGTGCGCCGAAAAACCGGGCATCATTTCCTCGCAGGATGGCTTCTCCATTACTGCCGCTTACGGCTATGGAGCGGTAGAGGCCGCCGACATCGTGGTGATCCCCTGGTGGAGCACCACCGCACATCGTCCACCACAAAGCTTGCTGGATGCGCTCAACCGCGCACGACAAAACGGCGCACAGATTGTCGGGCTATGTCTGGGAGCGTTTGTCCTTGGATATGCCGGCCTGCTGGATGGAAAACGGGCGGCTACGCACTGGGAGTTCGAGCAGGATTTTCAGGCGCGCTTCCCGGCGGCCCGTCTGGATATCAACGCCCTGTACGTGGATGACGACGGAATTATTACCTCGGCAGGCACCGCTGCGGCGCTGGATTGCTGTCTGTATGTCATCCGTCAGCGTTTTGGCAGCACGGTGGCGAATCAGATTGCCCGACGGATGATCGTGCCACCGCACCGCGAGGGCGGTCAGGCGCAGTTTATCGAACAACCGGTAGCGAAAAATACCCAGGATCAACGCATCAACGCCTTGCTCGACTATTTGCGCCAGCATCTCCACGAACCGCATAATCTCGACGAGCTGGCACAGCGGGTGATGATGAGTCGCCGCACCCTGACCCGCCACTTTATGAAGGCCACCGGGTCGAGCGTAGCCGACTGGTTGATTACCGAGCGTCTTCGGCGTAGCCAGACGTTGCTGGAATCCAGCCCATTGCCCGTTGAGCGCATCGCCGAACAAGTTGGTTTCCAGTCGCCCGTCACCTGGCGCCAGCATTTTAAATCCCACTTTGGCGTTAGCCCGGCAGAATGGCGTAAAACCTTTCGCGGCGACTAGCTTCTTTTTTGCGCCAACCAGATGGTATGCCCGGCGCAGTGCGGATCTTCCATCACCATCTCGACCACCGTAAAGCCGTGTGCTGACAGCAATGCGCGGTATTCATCCGGCGCGAGGCTGGCGTGAAACAGCGGTTCGCCCTCAAATTCCCCCATCGCAATGCCGTTTTCCGTACCACTGGTAAACATCAGCGCGCTGCCAGGATGGCTGAGCTGGTCAAAAATCGGGAACATCTTTTGCTGATCCGGTTGGGTTAAATGGAAAAAGCTGTCCCAGGCGATCAGTCCGTCGAATGTCTCGTTAAGCGCCAGCTCGCGCATATCCTGCTCCAGCCAGCGCTGTGCGGGGAAAGAGTGCCGCGCCAGCGCCAGCATTTCCGGGGAACCATCAACGCCCGTCAGCTGAAAGCCTTGCTGGATAAAATAATCCGCAATCGGCTGACCATTGCCGCAGCCAATATCCACAATGCAGCCCTGCCCGCCCATTACGGTAATGAACTTGTCCAGCCAGCTTTTCTCAAACAAGGCGCGAGAGCGCTGGCTGGCAAAAGCCTCCGCATGGCGTCGGTAGATGGACAGAATATTATTTGCCGCAGAGTCGCTCACGATGTCCTCACTTTTTATTCCGTTCAGCATCACGACGATAAATCCTCCAGCACACAATCCGCAACCCTGGAATGCACCTCGCATAACCCATGCGTAAATACCCCAAAACCTTCCCGCTGTGGCATCATAGCGCGCAGATAACGTCATGACAGGGGTGATAAACGTGAAACCGGTAACGCTATACGATGTGGCAGACCATGCAGGTGTCTCTTACCAGACCGTCTCTCGCGTCGTGAATCAGGCCAGCCACGTTTCCGCAAAAACCCGACAGAAAGTTGAGGCCGCGATGGCGGAGCTCAATTACATCCCCAACCGCGTCGCACAGCAGTTGGCAGGTAAACAGACGCCGCTAATTGGCGTCGTGACGGCGAACCTTGCCCTGCATGCCCCCTCGCAAATCGTGGCCGCCATAAAATCCCGCGCCGACCAGTCCGGTGCCAGCGTGGTGATCGCCATGGTCGAGCGTAGCGGCGTTGAGGCATGTAAAGCCGCCGTCCACAACCTGCTTTCTCAACGCGTAACTGGGCTTATCATCAACTATCCGCTGGATGAAGAAGATGCCATTGCCGTGGCCACCGCCTGCGGTACGGTGCCGGTACTGTTTCTCGATGTCTCTGACCAGACACCGATTAACAGCGTGATTTTCTCCCATGACGACGGCGCACGCCTCGGCGTTGAACATCTGGTACAGCATGGACATCAGCGGATTGCCCTGCTGAGCGGGCCGCATACTTCAGTGTCGGCAAGGCTTCGCCATACGGGGTGGCATAAATATCTGGCGCACTACCAGCTAAAGCCCGTCGCGGAGCTGGAAGGCGACTGGAGCGCGATGTCCGGTTTTCAGCAAACGCTGCATATGCTCAATAGTGGTAATCACCCCACCGCTATGCTCGTCGCTAACGATCAAATGGCGCTGGGCGCGATGCGGGCAATCAGCGAGTTCGGTCTGCGGGTGGCGGTGGATATCTCGGTGATAGGCTACGATGACACCGAAGACAGCGCCTGCTACATTCCACCGCTGACTACCATCAGGCAGGATTTTCCGTTATTGGGTGAAACCAGCGTCGACAGGCTGCTGCAACTTCCCCGTGGTGAATCAACCGTTGGCAATCAATTACTGCCCGTCACCCTGGTTAAGCGCCAAACAGTTCTGCCACCCGATACACAGACCGCCTCGCCCCAGGCGCTGGCCGATTCACTGATCCAGCTTGCGCGGCAAGTTTCTCAGCTCACACCAAAATTGTGAACGCGTAACAATTGTGTGAGTCAGTTCACTCATTGAACGCCCCATCCTTTACAGTTGGGATCGCTTATCCGTATTTTGATTGAAATTGTGAGCGAATAACAAATTCAAACAGGATACCGTTATGAACCTGAACACAGATTCACTCTCCGCTGTTCTGAAACGTCGCGACTGGGAAAATCCCGGCGTTACGCAGCTCAACCGCCTGGAGGCGCACCCACCGTTCTGTAGCTGGCGTTCAGCAGATGACGCGCGTACTAATCAGCACTCGACTCAGTTACGCTCGCTGAATGGCCAGTGGCAATTTGCCTGGTTTCCCGCGCCAGAGGCAGTGCCGGAAAGCTGGCTGACAAGCGATCTGCCCCAGGCTGACACTATCAACGTCCCCTCTAACTGGCAGATGGACGGCTACGACGCCCCAATTTATACCAATGTCACCTATCCGATTCCGGTTACCCCCCCGTACGTTCCGGCACAGAACCCGACAGGATGTTACTCGCTCACATTCAATATTGACGATGCATGGTTAGATGAGGGTCAGACGCGCATTATTTTTGACGGCGTGAACTCCGCATTTCATTTGTGGTGCAACGGCCGCTGGGTGGGATACGGACAGGACAGCCGCCTGCCATCTGAATTCGATCTTAGCGATTATCTGCTGCACGGCGAAAACCGTCTGGCAGTGATGGTGCTGCGCTGGAGCGACGGCAGCTATCTGGAAGACCAGGATATGTGGCGCATGAGCGGTATTTTTCGCGACGTATCTTTACTACATAAGCCTACAACGCAAATTCGCGACCTGCGCATTAATACCCGTTTTAACGACGACTTCAGCCGCGCTGCGCTGACAGTGGAAGTCAGAGTGGCGGGCAACGCGAGCGAAGATTTACGCGTAGCCCTGCAATTGTGGGAGGGAGAAACGCTCACAGCCGAAACGACTTCTCCACTCGGCAGCGAGATTATTGATGAACGCGGTGCTTATCATGACCGGGTTACCCTGCGTCTGAACGTCGAACACCCGGCGCTGTGGAGTGCCGAAACACCCAATCTGTACCGTGCCGTTGTGCAGTTACGCACCGCGGACGGAGCGCTGATTGAAGCGGAAGCCTGTGACGTCGGCTTTCGTCAGGTTTGCATTGAAAACGGACTGCTGTTACTCAATGGTAAGCCACTGTTGATTCGCGGCACCAACCGTCATGAGCACCATCCGGTCAATGGTCAGGTGATGGACGAAGCAACGATGGTGCAGGATATTCTGTTGATGAAGCAGAACAACTTTAACGCCGTGCGCTGCTCGCATTACCCGAACCATCCGTTATGGTACACGCTGTGCGATCGCTACGGGCTGTACGTGGTGGACGAAGCCAACATTGAAACCCATGGCATGGTGCCGATGAATCGCCTCACCGACGATCCCGCGTGGTTGCCAGCCATGAGCCAGCGCGTTACGCGCATGGTACAGCGCGATCGCAACCATCCGAGCATTATCATCTGGTCTCTGGGCAATGAATCCGGTCATGGGGTCAATCACGACGCGCTCTACCGCTGGATAAAATCAGAAGACCCGTCACGCCCGGTACAATATGAAGGCGGCGGCGCAAATACTACGGCGACTGACATCATTTGCCCGATGTATGCCCGCGTCGATCAGGATCAGCCCTTCCCCGCCGTACCCAAATGGTCGATTAAAAAGTGGCTGTCGATGCCCGGCGAGCAACGTCCACTGATCCTTTGCGAATACGCCCACGCCATGGGCAACAGTTTTGGCGGCTTCGCCAAATACTGGCAAGCGTTCCGTCAATATCCGCGCCTGCAAGGCGGCTTTGTCTGGGACTGGGTGGATCAGTCGCTGATTAAATATGATGAAAACGGCAAGGCATGGTCTGCCTACGGTGGTGATTTTGGCGACACACCTAACGATCGTCAGTTTTGCATGAACGGACTGGTGTTCGCCGATCGCACCCCACACCCGGCGTTATATGAGGCCAAACATGAACAGCAGTTTTTCCAGTTCACGTTACTGCCGGGCGCTGAACGCCAGATTGAAGTGACCAGCGAATATCTGTTCCGCCGCAGCGATAACGAAGTTCTGCACTGGTCGATCGCCCAGGATGGCAACCCGCTAGCCGCCGGAGAAATCGTTCTGGATATCGCTCCACAGGGTCGCCAGGTGATTACCCTGCCAGATGTCCCGATGCCGAAAACCGCAGGTCAGGTGTGGCTGACGGTACGCGTAGAACAACCTCAGGCAACTGCGTGGTCAGACGCCGGGCACATCAGCGCCTGGCAGCAATGGAAGCTTCAAGAGAAACTCAGCCTGCCGCAACTGCCAACTGCCCACATCGCGCCACAGCTTACCGCTAGCGAAAACGTCTTTACTGTTGAGAGCGGCAACAAGCGCTGGCAATTCGACCGTCAGTCTGGCCTGCTGGCACAGTACTGGATTGGCGATACAGCCCAACTGTTAACTCCGCTAACCGACCAGTTCATCCGTGCCCCACTGGACAACGACATCGGCGTGAGCGAGTCAACCCGCATCGACCCTAACGCCTGGGTCGAACGCTGGAAGTCTGCCGGTCATTATCAGGTCGAGGCAACGTTACTGCACTGTGCAGCCGACACGCTGAGCAATGCGGTTCTGATTACCACCGAACATGTGTGGCAGTATCAGGGTGAAACGCTGTTCATCAGCCGAAAAAGCTACCGTATTGACGGCAAGGGTGAAATGCAGATAACGGTGGATGTCAACGTCGCCAGCGACACGCCGCATCCGGCCCGTATCGGTCTGAGCTGCCAGTTGACGCAGGTCGCTGAGCGGGTGAACTGGTTAGGTCTTGGCCCGCATGAGAACTACCCGGACAGGCTGAGCGCCGCCTGTTTCGACCGTTGGGATTTATCGCTCGATGAAATGTACACGCCGTATGTTTTTCCAAGTGAAAACGGTCTGCGCTGCGGCACGCGAGAACTGCACTACGGCGCGCACCAGTGGCGCGGAGACTTCCTGTTCAACATCAGCCGCTTTAGCCAGCAGCAATTGATGGAAACCAGCCACCGCCATCTGCTGCAACCGGAAGCGGGTAGCTGGCTCAATATTGATGGCTTCCATATGGGCGTCGGTGGCGATGATTCGTGGAGTCCTTCGGTATCACCGGAATTTCTACTGAGCGCAGGGCGTTACCACTACCAGGTTATCTGGGGTTAAACATAATAAAGGGTAGGTCGCAACCTGCCCTTATTTTGCCTAAGGAAGTCCATTATGTATTATTTAAAGAACACGAACTTTTGGATGTTTGGCTTTTTTTTCTTCTTTTATTTTTTCATTATGGGTGCATATTTCCCCTTCTTCCCTATCTGGTTACACGATGTAAACCACATCAGTAAAGGGGATACGGGAATTATTTTCGCCTGTATTTCGCTATTTTCATTATTGTTCCAGCCGGTTTTTGGGCTGCTTTCCGATAAGCTTGGTCTGCGTAAACACCTGCTGTGGGTGATTACCGGAATGCTGGTGATGTTTGCCCCATTCTTTATTTACGTCTTTGGCCCGTTGTTACAGGTTAATATTTTACTGGGGTCGATTGTCGGTGGAATTTACCTTGGTTTTATTTACAATGCCGGTGCCCCGGCGATTGAAGCCTATATTGAAAAGGCCAGCCGCCGAAGCAACTTTGAATTTGGTCGCGCGCGTATGTTCGGTTGCGTGGGCTGGGCGCTGTGCGCCTCGATTGCCGGAATTATGTTCACCATCAACAACCAGTTTGTCTTCTGGTTAGGTTCTGGCTGCGCGGTGATCCTGGCATTGCTGCTGCTCTTTTCAAAAACCGATGCGCCCTCTTCTGCAAAAGTCGCGGATGCGGTAGGCGCCAACAACTCGGCATTCAGCCTGAAGCTGGCGCTGGAGTTATTCAAACAGCCGAAGCTCTGGTTCCTCTCTCTGTACGTGGTCGGCGTGTCCTGTACTTATGACGTGTTTGACCAGCAGTTCGCCAACTTCTTTACCTCGTTCTTTGCCACCGGCGAACAAGGCACCCGAGTGTTTGGCTACGTCACGACCATGGGGGAATTACTCAATGCCTCAATCATGTTCTTTGCGCCGCTGATTGTGAATCGCATCGGCGGTAAGAACGCTCTGCTGCTGGCGGGGATGATTATGTCGGTGCGGATCATCGGCTCCTCCTTTGCCACCTCTGCGCTGGAGGTCGTTATTCTCAAAACGTTGCATATGTTTGAGATACCGTTCCTGATCGTCGGTTGCTTCAAATACATCACCAGTCAGTTTGAAGTGCGTTTCTCGGCGACGATTTATCTGGTGTGTTTCTGCTTCTTCAAGCAGTTAGCCATGATTTTCATGTCAGTCCTGGCTGGAAAAATGTATGAGAGTATTGGTTTCCAGGGGGCTTATCTGGTACTGGGAATAATTGCGCTGAGCTTCACCCTGATTTCCGTCTTTACCCTTAGCGGGCCCGGGCCGTTTTCCCGCGTTTTCACTCAAACAAGCAAACAAGTCTGAAGACGAATGACAATAAAGGAATAGCTGCGATGAGCATGTCTATGAGAGACAGAATAAAAGCAGGCAGATTGTATACCGATATGTGCGAAGGGCTGCCGGAAGAGAGATTGCGCGGAAAAGAGTTGATGTATGAATTTAACCACACGCGTCCATCGGAGATTAAAAAGAGGGAGAAACTTATTCGTGAAATGTTTGCCACCGTGGGAGAGAATGCGTGGATCGAGCCCCCGATTTATTTCTCTTACGGCAGCAATATTCACATTGGCAAAAACTTCTACGCCAATTTTAACTTTACCATTGTGGATGATTACACGGTCAGCATTGGCGATAACGTATTAATTGCGCCAAACGTCACCATCTCAGTAACAGGTCACCCTGTTCATCATGAATTAAGGCAATCCGGAGAGATGTTTTCCTTTCCGGTCACCATCGGCAATAACGTATGGATTGGCAGTAATGTGGTCATTAATCCAGGCATAACGATTGGCGATAATTCCGTGATTGGCGCGGGGAGCGTCGTCACAAAAGACATTCCGGCAAATGTCGTGGCCATGGGGGTTCCTTGTCGGGTTATCCGCGAGATAAATGACAGAGATAAGCAATATTATTATAAAAACTATAAATTAGAACATGCTCTTTGATACCGGGCATAAGAGCCGAATGGTGCCGCATTGCGACTCATCCGGCTACCAGTTGTGCCGTTTGTAGGCCCGGTGAGCTTCGCGCCACCGGGCCTGGTCAAAACAGCTATTCCTCGATAGCCTGACGGATTTGCTGCAACGACGCGGGATCGTCAATGGTCGTCAGATCGCCGGGATCGCGGCCTTCGCAGATCGCCTGGATCGTCCGTCTGAGCATTTTACCGGAACGTGTTTTCGGCAGTTGCGATACAAACCAGACGTGTGCCGGGCGGCCAAAATTGCCAATCTGGCTGTCCACCAGCGCCATAATCGCCTTCTCTTCGGAATGCGCGATGTCGCTGTCTTCCAGGCTGTCGCCCTGTTTTGGAATGACAAACGCCACCGCCACCTGCCCTTTAAGCGCATCCTTCACGCCGACCACCGCCACTTCCGCAACGTTCGGATAGCTGGAAATACTCTCCTCGATCTCTCGCGTACCGAGTCGGTGTCCAGCCACGTTTATTACGTCATCCGTACGTCCCAGAATGAAGTAATAGCCATCGGCGTCGCGAATGCCCCAGTCAAAGGTGGCGTACACCTGGCGAGAAAACAGCGACCAGTAGGTATTCACAAACCGCGCGTCATCGCCCCAGATGGTCTGGATACAGCCCGGCGGCAGCGGGCCTTCAATCACCAACATGCCCTTTTCGTTCGCCGCACAGGGTTCACCAGTGACTTCATTGAGCAGTTGTACGTTGTAGCCGTACATCGGCACCCCGGGACTGCCCAGACGCGACGGCCTGTCGTCCAGCCCGCGGGCAATCGCCATAATTGGCCAGCCGGATTCGGTCTGCCAGTAGTTGTCGATAACCGGGACACCCAGCGTTTCCGTTACCCAACTGGCAGTTGGTTCGTCCAGCGGTTCCCCCGCCAGATACAGCACCTCCAGCGAGGAGAGATCGTGATTGCGGATTTGCGCGGTCGGGAATTTCTTCAGCACGCGGATAGCTGTCGGGGCCGAGAACATCCTACTGACCTGATACTTCTCAACAATTTTCCACCACACGCCGCAGTCCGGGTACGTTGGCAGCCCTTCATAAACTACCGTCGCCATCCCCGCCAGCAGCGGGGCATACACGATATAGGAATGTCCAACTACCCAACCGATATCCGACGCGCAAAAGAACACGCCGCCCGCTTTACCACCGAAAATGGTATCCATCGAGGTCGCCAGCGCCACCGCGTAACCGCCAACATCGCGTTGCACGCCTTTCGGTTTACCGGTTGTCCCGGAGGTATAGAGAATGCAGGAGGTTTCGTTCGATTCCAGCCAGGTCACCGGCACCCGCGCCCCGAGATGCTGTTGATGCAGGCTAGCAAAGTCGAGGTCACGCCCCTCGACCCGGGCCATTTTCGCCAGACCACGATCGACCAGCACCACATGACGCGGCTGGTGATGCGCCTGTGCGATCGCATCATCAAGCAGCTTTTTATACGGCAGGATCTTGCCCCCACGCGCCCCGGCATCCGCCGAGACGATAACCACCGGCCGGGCGTCGTCGATGCGCGCTGCCACGCTGTGTGAAGCAAACCCACCGAACACTACCGAATGAATTGCCCCAATGCGCGCGCAGGCCAGCAGCGTAATGTGCGCCTCGGCGATCATCGGCATATACACCAGCACCCGATCGCCACGCTGTACGCCCAGCGACAGCAGCATTGCCGCCGCGACGTTCACTTCGTCATACAGCTGACGAAAGGTAAACGTGCGCTCTTCTTCGGTTTCGGATGACACCGCAATCAGCGCCAGCGCCTCGGGCTGTTTCTCCAGCCAACGGTCGATGGCGTTATGGCACAGATTGGTCATGCCGCCGCAAAACCAGCGGGCAAACGGCGGGTTGCTGTGATCCAGTACCTGCGTATACGGCTGCTGCCAGTCAATACGCTGGGCCTGCTCGGCCCAGAACGACTCCGGTTGCGTTATAGAACGTTGATAAAACTCGCTATAAGACATAATGCTCTCCTGTTGAACTTACGCCTTGCTGCACGCTGGTTTAAATAATGAAGAGATCCATATACTCATTGACCGGCATCTGCTCCAGGCGAGTTCTGTCCAGGGAGACATCCAGAATGCGCTGCTGCTGTCGGGTCGGGAACTGACGCGCCAGGTTGATTTTGAACTTCTCGACCAGCTTCGGTATGCCGTCAGTACGACGACGCGCGTGGCCGATTGGGTACTCCACCACCACTTCTTCAAAGCGTGAACCGTCGGTGAACTCCAGAGTGATGGCGTTGGCGATGGCGCGTTTTTCCGGATCGTGGTAATCAGCGGTAAAAGCCGGATCTTCGAAGCAGTTGATCTTCTCGCGCAGGGCATCAATGCGTTTGTCCTGCGCCACGCCATCTTCGTAATCTGCCGCCGTTAAGCGCCCGAACAGCAGCGGAATGGCAACCATGTACTGGATACAGTGATCCCTGTCCGCCGGATTATTCAGCGGGCCTTTTTTGTCGATGATGCGGATACAGGCTTCATGCGTGCGAATAGTGACTTTTTCGATATCCGCCGCCGTTTTACCTGCGGCCTGTAGCTGCTCGTACAACGTCATTGCCGCTTCTACCGCGGTCTGCGAGTGGAACTCTGCCGGGAAGGAGATTTTAAACAGCACGTTTTCCATCACATAAGAGCCGTACGGGCGCTGGAAGCGGAACGATTCGCCTTTGAAAGAGACATCGTAAAAGCCCCAGGTTTTCGCCGTCAGCGCGGACGGATACCCCATCTCACCGGTTTTCGCCATCAATGCCAGACGTACCGCGCGTGAGGTCGCATCGCCTGCTGCCCAGGATTTACGCGTACCGGTATTTGGCGCATGGCGATAAGTACGCAGCGACTGCCCGTCGACCCACGCCAGCGACACGGCGTTGAGAATTTCATCCCGGTTCAGCCCGAGCATCTCAGCGACCACCGCCGTGGAGGCCACTTTTACCAGCAGGACGTGATCGAGACCAACGCGATTAAACGAGTTTTCCAGCGCGATACAGCCCTGAATCTCATGAGCTTTGATCATGCCGGTCAGCACTTTTTTCATGGTCAACGGCGCTTTCCCCACCGCCACCGCATTGCGTGACAGCCAGTCAGCCGTGGCCAAAATACCGCCGAGGTTATCGGAAGGATGACCCCACTCAGCGGCAAGCCAGGTATCGTTAAAATCCAGCCAGCGGATCATCGCGCCGATGTTAAACGCCGCCTGCACCGGGTCGAGCTGGAACTGGGTGCCAGGTACGCGTACGCCGTTCGGCACCACTGTACCTGGGACGACCGGTCCCAGCAGTTTTTTACAGGCCGGATATTCCAGCGCTTCCAGGCCGCAGCCTAATGTATCAAGCAGGCAATAATGCGCGGTGTCATACGCCACCTTCGAGGTGATCTCGTAGTTCATGACGTAATCAACGATATCAACGATTTCACGGTCAAATTCCGGGCGGACGTTCGAAATATGTGCGGACATAGGGTACATTTCCTGTTTTTTATCTTTAGAGGTTTTTGAATTAGCAACGTTTTTCAATCGGGACAAATTCGCGATCTTCCGGGCCGGTGTAATTGGCGGAAGGACGGATAATTTTGTTGTCCTGACGCTGTTCGATGATGTGCGCCGCCCAGCCGGTGACGCGGGCGATGACAAACAGCGGGGTGAACATTTCAGTGGGGACGCCCATCATGTTGTAGGAGACCGCCGAGAACCAGTCGAGGTTGGGGAACATCTTTTTCGTTTCCCACATCACGTCTTCCAGACGGTCGGCAATGTTGTACATTTTCAGCGAACCGCCTTCCTGAGAAAGCTGTTTCGCCACGCGCTTGATCACCTGATGGCGCGGGTCAGCGATGGTGTAAACCGGATGACCAAAACCAATCACCACTTCTTTGTTTTCCACGCGTTTACGGATATCCGCTTCGGCTTCGTCCGGCGTTTCGTAGCGCTGTTGGATCTCCAGCGACACTTCATTCGCTCCGCCGTGTTTCGGACCACGCAGTGCGCCAATCGCGCCGATAATCGCGGAATACATATCGGAGCCGGTCCCGGCAATCACGCGGCTGGTAAAGGTGGAGGCGTTAAATTCGTGCTCGGCGTACAGCACCAGCGAAATATGCATCGCTTTTTCCCAGCTTCGCGACGGCTTTTCGCCATGCAGCAGGTGCAAGAAGTGACCGCCAATAGAATCATCGTCAGTTTCTGGCTGAATACGCTCGCCGTTATGGCTGTAGTGATACCAGTACAAAAGGATTGAACTAAGCGACGCCAGTAGCTTGTCGGCGATATCGCGCGCACCGGAGACGGTATGACCTTCTTTTTCCGGCAGCGTACAGCCCAGCGCGGAGACGCCGGTGCGCATCACATCCATCGGATGCGAGGCGGCAGGCAGCGCTTCCAGCACGGTGCGCACGTTAGCCGGCAGTCCGCGCAGCGCTTTGAGTTTGCTTTTATAGGCGGTGAGTTCATCGCGGGTGGGTAATTTCCCGTGGATCAGCAGATGTGCGACTTCTTCAAATTCGCACTGCTGCGCCAGGTCGAGAATATCGTAACCGCGATAGTGCAGGTCGTTACCGCTTTTGCCTACGGTACACAGCGCGGTATTTCCGGCGGCAACGCCTGACAGCGCAACCGATTTTTTAGGTTTAATGACATGGGTACTATTTTGCAGGATCGTTGTGTCGCTCATGTTGTCCTCGTCATTTTTATAATATGTAGGGTACAAATTTATTGCCGGATGGCGGCTGTGCCTTATCCGGCCTAAGACGGTTACTTTTTGCTATACAACGCGTCGAGTTTCTCTTCGAACTGGTAGTAATTGATGCTTTCGTACAGTTCGTTGCGCGTCTGCATAATGTCGATCACGCTCTTCTGCGTTCCTTCCTGGCGCAGCACGTTGTAAACCTTTTCCGCAGCGCGGTTCATGGCGCGAAAGGCCGATAACGGATACAACGCCATCGCAACGTTCGCGCTACGCAATTCATCGGTGGTGAACAGCGGCGTAGCGCCAAATTCAGTAATGTTGGCGAGGATCGGCACCTGCACCGCGTCGGCAAACTGGCGGTACATCGCAAGCTCGGTGATGGCTTCCGGAAACAGCATGTCCGCGCCGGCTTCGACGTACGCCTGGGCACGATCGATGGCCGCCTCTAACCCTTCCACTGCCAACGCATCGGTCCGCGCCATGATGACAAAGTTGGGGTCGGTACGTGCATCCACCGCAGCGCGGATCCTGTCGACCATCTCTTCTTTAGAGACGATCGCTTTGTTCGGGCGATGGCCGCAGCGCTTGGCGCCGATCTGATCTTCAATATGCAGCGCGGCAGCCCCAGCTTTGGAAATCGACTTCACGGTACGCGCCACATTGAACGCTGACGATCCAAACCCGATATCCGCATCCACCAGCAAGGGCAGCGGGCAAACATCAGTAATGCGACGAATATCGGTCAGCACATCATCAAGGGTAGAAATACCGAGATCCGGCAGCCCTAACGACCCTGCCGCCACACCGCCGCCGGAGAGATAAATCGCCTGATACCCGGCGCGTTGGGCCAGCAGAGCGTGATTGGCGTTGATGGTGCCAACGATTTGTAATGGATTTTCTTTAGTGAGCGCAGCGCGAAACGCCAGCCCTGGGGAGTGTTGAGACATATCCCGTCCTCTTGTTATCAACTTGTTAGCATTCGTTGATTTACCTAAAGCAAGGGATATGCCAAAGACCTTAATTTTTAATCAATTTATATATTCACCTTCAAAAACAATAGATTAAAATAAATTCCTGTATCTTTGTTGTACAAAAGCGTGTCAGCTATCGTTTCATGAAACCGACCTTAACGTTTCATTGCAACATTTATGAAACACGACTAAACCCATTATTCGGTTCCTTACTTTTTTGGGTTGGTTATGGCTGATAGGCATCTTCCGCCGCGGGTGAACGACGACAAACCGGTTATCTGGACGGTTTCTGTCACCCGTCTGTTCGAACTGTTTCGCGACATCAGCCTGGAGTTCGACCACCTGGCAACCATCACCCCTATTCAGTTGGGTTTTGAAAAAGCGGTGACGTATATCCGAAAGAAGCTGGCCACCGAGCGTTGCGATGCCATCATTGCGGCAGGCTCCAACGGGGCGTATCTGAAAAGCCGTCTATCGATCCCGGTTATTCTGATTAAACCCAGCGGGTTTGACGTGCTACAGGCGCTGGCAAAAGCAGGTAAGCTCACCTCGTCGATTGGTGTCATTACCTATCAGGAAACTATCCCTGCGCTTCTCGCCTTTCAAAAGACCTTCAATTTGCAACTTGAACAGCGCAGCTATATCACCGAAGAAGATGCTCGTGGACAAATCAACGAACTGAAGGCCAGCGGTACACAAGCGGTAGTCGGCGCGGGGTTGATTACTGACCTGGCTGAAGAAGCAGGCATGACCGGCATCTTTATCTATTCGGCGGCCACCGTGCGCCAGGCCTTTGTTGATGCACTCGATATGACGCGTCTGACGCTGCACAGAAACGGTCAGTACGCGTCCGGCGATACGCTACGTACCCGCTATGCGCTGGGGGATATGCGCGGCCACTCTGCGCAAATGGAACAGGTGCGGCACACGATTATGCTTTACGCCCGCTCCCGCGCCCCGGTGCTGATTCAGGGCGAAACCGGCACCGGTAAAGAGCTGGCGGCGCAGGCCATTCATCGTGAGTTTTTCACCCGTCAGGAGAATCGGCGCGGTAAACCTTCGCCGCCGTTTGTCGCCGTCAACTGCGGGGCCATCACCGAATCACTACTGGAAGCGGAACTGTTCGGCTATGAGGATGGCGCCTTTACCGGCTCCCGTCGGGGAGGACGCGCGGGCCTGTTTGAAATCGCCCACGGCGGAACGCTGTTTCTTGATGAGATAGGCGAAATGCCGCTGCCGTTACAAACCCGGCTGCTGCGCGTGTTGGAAGAAAAAGAGGTTACCCGGGTCGGGGGACATCAGCCGATTCCGGTCGATGTACGGGTGATCAGCGCCACGCACTGCAACCTGGAGCAGGAGATGAAACAGGGTGAGTTTCGCACCGATCTGTTTTATCGCCTGAGCATATTACGCCTCACGCTGCCGCCGCTACGCGAGCGCTTACCCGATATCCTGCCGTTGGCGGAAGGTTTTTTAAAACAGTCGCTGGCGGATCTGGACGTGCCGTTTTCTGAGTCTGTGCGCAAGGGGCTGAGTCTGAGTCAGCCGACGTTACTGAATTATGGCTGGCCGGGAAATATCCGCGAACTGCGTAATATGATGGAGCGCCTTGCGTTGTTCTTAAGCGTCGAGCCACAGCCGGAACTAAACATACAATTTTTGCAGCAGCTGTTACCAGAACTGGCCGCTGCGGCTGACACGCCACAGGTATCCTCAGCGCTAACGCCGCAGCAGGTACTGGCGCAATTTAATGGTGATAAAACTGCGGCCGCGCGATATCTCGGGGTAAGCCGAACCACATTCTGGCGTAGATTAAAAGAAAACCCGCCAGCACAATGACCGACGGGAGTCGTGATTTTTACAGCAGCGTATTATTTTTTCTTGTAGATATTGGCTGTGCCATGGATTTTATTATCCGTTTGACCGGAAGTTAATACCACAACATCGGCACCTTTCTGTTCGGCTTTCTTCAGCAGTTCTTCTTTGGCATCTGCGACAGAAACTTCATTACTCGTTGAGATATCACCGATTTTTGTGTACTGCGACTCAACCTTTTCAAACTCAAGTTTTGTCATAAATTCTGCGGCATATGCGTTGGTCACGACAAAAGCTAATGCACCAATAAGTACTTTAATTCCAGTTTTCATAGACGAGCTCCAAGTTTTGTTATGATGCCATCATCCATCCCTGAACATGAGATAACGCGATTCAAGGATGATTAATAACTAGTCCAAACTGGATAAAAAATCCACACTCAGCAGAAATATATAGAAATTTTGTGGCGCAGATAAAACTGCACCATCGAGTATCAGCACATCAACTTGTTCAAAGTTTCAATAGCCAGTGTGAGTTGATCCTCAGAACAGCCCGCTCGCTGAAATTATAGTGTTAACTTTATGAATATTTGAGGAATGGTTGTCTATGGAACCGCTACATGCCGTCGTGCTCACCGTCAGCCTGTTTGTTTTAACCTTTTTTAATCCCGGCGCGAACCTGTTTGTGGTGGTGCAAACCAGCCTGGCGTCAGGGCGGCGTGCGGGGGTGATGACCGGTCTGGGCGTGGCCCTGGGCGATGCGTTCTACTCCGGCCTTGGCCTGTTTGGTATGGCGACGCTCATCACCCAGTGTGAAGAGATATTTTCGTTGATTAAGATTGTTGGCGGCGCCTATCTGCTGTGGTTTGCCTGGAATAGCATTCGCCATCAGGCGACACCGCAAATGCCAACGTTACAGCAGCCGCTTTCCGCCCCGTGGTATGTGTTTTTCCGCCGTGGGTTATTAACGGATTTATCTAATCCGCAAACCGTACTGTTTTTTATTAGTATCTTCTCGGTCACCTTAAGCGCAGACACGCCAACGTGGGCCAGGCTGATGGCCTGGGCTGGTATTGTGTTGTCTTCCATTATCTGGCGTATTTTTCTCAGCCAGGCATTTTCGTTACCCGCTGTACGCCGTGCATATGGCCGAATCCAACGCGTTGCCAGTCGGGTGATTGGCGCAATTATTGGTATCTTCGCGCTCAGGCTTATTTATGAGGGTATTAGCCATCGATAAGAGAGTTTAACTTGACCATCGTGAGGTAATTGTCCGTAATACCGCCTGAATTTTTTAATCGTATTTTGAGTGGTTGTGAGATGGAACAAGTTGATCCGGTAAACGACACATTACTCCTTACAGAATGGCAGGCGCTGTTACGTCAAACATCTCCTGAAGTTCATTCGCTCCTGATGTCATTAAGCGATGAGGAGATTCGTCATTTAGTAACCGTTTTTTATGACTATATGCTCTCCCACGCGGAGAGCGCATTGTTCCTCAATACAGAGCAGGTCAGCACCCGCCTCAGCGGCAGCATGTTTGACTGGCTGCGCAGTGTCCTTGGTAGCGCGCATGAAGATCTCTCACAACTCCTGGCCAAACAGCGCAAAATTGGCGTGGTGCATGCCCGTATTGGTCTGCCCATCGATCTGGTGAACCGCGGCGCGCGTAAACTGAAAGATGAATTGTATCGGGTCCTGAAAAACAAAGCGCATGACTCATCCGTCCTGCTGAGCGATGCCATCTGTTTCAGCAGCCTGGCAATGGACACGGCGCTGGAGGCTATGACGGTCTCCTATTCCCCCAGTTTTCAAAACTCAATGCATACGCAGGAACAGTACCGCCTGCAGACTATTTACGATGACGTTAACGTCGAGCGCGAGCGGCAAATCCGTTCATTTACCGACTGGGAAAACCAGTTTATCTATAACATCGCCACCGGAATGCCTTTCGGTGAGATGGTGCTTCTGGCGAATTCTGATTTCGGTATGTGGTTCTCACACAAGGGAAAACACATTCTCGGCAGCAGCAATCTGTTGAAAAAGATGGAATCACTGATTACAGAGATCGACAGCCGTCTGACAACCACCCTGTCGCATCAGCATCAGCCGACAGAATCTGAGCGGATGAGCTTATTGCAGGATATTCGCCAGCTATCGGCACAAATCCATTTCCTGCTCGCCTCAATGTTTGACGCGCTGGTTAAGCAGGAAAATGGTAAGGACTCACTGACTCAGTTGCTTAACCGGCGTTTTATTCCAACGATTATGCGCCGTGAGATTTCGCTGGCGTTGCATACGCGTAAGCCTTTTACCCTGGCAATGCTGGATATTGACTACTTTAAGCAAATCAACGACAGCTACGGACATAACACCGGCGATCAGACGCTCAAAAACGTTGCAGCGATCATATATGATCATATCCGCAGCAGCGATTACGTATTCCGCTATGGTGGCGAAGAATTTATGATTCTGCTCGTCGAGTCTGACAAATCGCAGGCCAGTATTATTCTGGAAACACTGCGCATGAAGATTGCCGAGATGCGCATGACAACCTCAGCAACAGAGTCATTTTCTATTACCGTCAGTATTGGTATTGCCGAATATGACTATCATCCCGACTATAAACAGTTGGTTGATAAAGCCGATCGCGCACTATATCTGGCAAAAAGCAATGGCCGCGACCGCGTTGAGGTTTACCATGAATGACCGTTATCATTCGCTTAATAAGATGCAAATCAAATACATCATATATGAGTCGCGTAAGCATATCCCTGAGCTAACCCCGCTGAATGTAAGTGGGAAAATATGAGGGAATGTAGAAGACCATGAACGGGAAGAAGAGAATGCGCTGGCAGCGCCGTCCAGGCACAAGCGGGGGCAAACTGCCGTGGAATGACTGGCGCAACGCCAGCAGCTGGCGAAAAGCCACCCAGTTTCTGCTGCTGGCTATCAATATTTATATAGGTGTAACGTTCTGGTACTGGGTTCGCTATTTTGAAACCGCCGGTAACAGCGTCTATATATCAAGACCCGGCGGTATTGAGGGATGGCTGCCGATAGCGGGCTTGATGAATATCCGTTACACGCTGGAGACTGGTTTTCTTCCGCCCATCCATGCCGCCTCTATGCTGCTGTTAGTTGCGTTTATCCTGATTAGCCTGTTGTTAAAAAAAGCTTTTTGTTCGTGGTTGTGCCCAGTGGGCACGCTTTCCGAATTGCTCGGGAATCTGGGAAAAAAAGTATTTGGTCGTCACTTCACGCTACCGCGCTGGCTGGATATCCCGCTGCTCAGCCTGAAGTATCTGCTGCTGAGTTTCTTCCTGTATATCGCCCTGTCGATGCCTGCTCAGGGGATCCAATATTTTCTGACGTCGGCCTATGGCATCATTATCGATGTGAAGATGCTCGATTTCTTTCGCCATATTGGCTCCGCCACGCTCATCTTCGTAGGAGGTATCAGCGTCCTGAGCCTGTTTATTCGCAACGCCTGGTGTCGTTATCTGTGCCCTTACGGCGCGCTGCTTGGTCTGTTTTCGCTGCTCTCGCCGTTTAAAATCCGCCGCAACGCTGACAGTTGCATCGACTGCGGGAAATGCGCGAAAAACTGCCCGTCGAATATCCCGGTCGACAAGCTGATTCAGGTGCGTACCGTGGAATGCACGGGATGCATGACCTGTGTTGAATCCTGCCCGGTGGCCTTGACACTGACCATGTCACTGAAAACACCACTTGGCGCGCAATCAGGGCACAGTGCAGCGTCTAAACCATGGTGGCGACAAGGTAGGTTATCAGGGTGGACAATGACACTACTGCTGCTCGGTATTCTGTTTGCCGCCGTAGGCTATGCGATGTATGCCAATGTCTGGCAGACGCCGGTGCCGGATCATATGTATTTCCAGTTGATCCCGAAGGCCAAAATGATCGGCCATTAATTCTTTACCGTATGCTCAAAAACCCTGCCAATTCTGGCAGGGTTTGCCGCCTGATACGCCATTTTAAGACTTTTGAACTTGTCCCCCCGCCTCCCCGTTTATACAACCTTAAATATCGCCCGTAATAGCTGTTATGGGTGACCGGGACCACAATAATGAACGGGACAACATCATGACTAAACTAAAACTGGCGCTGCTATTACCTCTGTTTCTGGCGGGTTGTACGATGAGCGACGGAGAATTAAGAAATGCTTATACTCAGCATTATCAGCAACCCGCCGCGTATGTCGATATCTATAAGCAGAAAATAGCCGGGATGGATATTAATGCGCTGGCGCAATATGCCGCCGCAGAAGATAAGAAAAAAATGCGTGGGCAGCCAAGACTAAAGATCGACGAATTCATTACCATTGAGAACGTGCAGGCAAAAGGAAATCGAGTGGTCTACGATTACTCGCTGTCCGAGAGCTGGCTGGCGCTGTCTGCAGATAAACAGCGCGAGAAGCAAAGCAATATGAATAAAGACCTTATCTACCGTACCTGCTCGCTGGAAACGGTACGTCTGGCGCAGGCGAAAGGGTTGGAAGAAGAACATAACTATTACAGCCAGTACCCAGATAAAGTCGCCTTTACTCTGAGAACCAGCGCGCAGATTTGTATGCAAAACGGTTTTACGCAATAACCGCGCCACCCAGCCGGATGGCGCTTCGCTTATCCGGCCTGGATAAGTGTGCCCCCCTTAGGCCGGATAACGTGTCAGCGCCGCCATCCGGCTGAAGCATCAGAATTTCCAGGACACGCTACCGACAATGCTACGCTCGGCGCCGAAATAACAGTATGAGAGCGAATTACAGGCCGCAACGTAACGCTTGTCGGTCAGATTGTTGACGTTCAACTGCACGCTCCAACCTTTAATACCAATACTCATTAAGTCGTAGCCAACCGCCATATCCACCAGCGTGTAGGAAGGCAGGGTGTGAGTATTCAGGCGGTCGCTGGTAATACCGTTGACGTAACGCACACCTGTGCCCAGCGTCAAACCGTTCAGCGGGCCGCTTTTTACATCGTAACTCAGCCAGGTACTGGCCTGATTACGCGGCGCGTATACCGCGCGCTTGCCCTGCTCTGCCGGGCTGCTTTTCTTATAACGAATATCAGTATAGGTATATGCCGCCTGCAGACGGAAACTCTCCGTCAGTTGGCTAATCGCCTCCAGTTCTATCCCTTCAGACTCAATTTCCCCAATCGAGCGATACGGATCGGTCGGTTCTTCTTTGGTGGCGATATTGGTTTGATTGATACGGAACACCGACGCGCTAAACTGGCTGTTGAGTCCCTCCGGCTCATATTTCAGGCCGGCTTCCCACTGCTTACCTTTCATCGGGTCCAGCAGATTCCCGTTCTCATCAGCAAAGCTGGTTGGCGTAAAGGCAGTGGAATAACTCACGTACGGTGCAAAACCATTATCGAACAGATAAAGCAGCGCGGCGCGGGTGCTGAAGTTGTTTTTATCCAGGTCGCTGCGGGTATCGTTTTGCTTATCAATGTTAGATACGCTGACTTGATCGTAACGACCACCGAGCGTAATACGCCAGCGATCCCATGACATCTGATCCTGCAAATAGTAGCCCGTCTGACGTAGTTTGTGCTTCTCACGCGCATACATGTTGATGTACTCAGGCTTTGCACCATACACCGGATTAAAGGCATCAATCGGCGGAAACGCCCCGTAGTAGCCGGTGGTATTGTTACTGCGATCCTGATAGTCGATCCCCACCAGCAGACGGTGGTTAACCTGCCAGGTATCAAAGCTGCCATCGAGCTGGTTATCCAGCGTAATCGCCGACATTTTTTCATCAGAACCTGAGTAGCCGCGATTAAGCTCGGCTTCATTCAGCCAGCCTGCCGCATACACCTGGTTCAGTTCAACGTCGGTATGCAGATAGCGCAGCTTTTGCCGTACCGACCAGCCGCTGTCGAACAGGTGCTCAATGTTGTAGCCCACCATGTTTTCGCGACGATCGTATTTATCGTAATCATCCTCGCCTTCATAAAAGGTGTTGGAGATCTTTTGGCCGTAATGTGGAACCACGGTACCGTCATACGGCAAACCGGAGTGGCTACCACCTTCGGGGTCACGGTGCAGATAGGCCATCAGATCCAGACGCGTTTGATCGGTGATGCGCCAGGTGAGGCTCGGCATCAGCGCGTAACGTTTTTCCTTCAAGGGACCAAACTGCGAGTCCGCATAACGCGTCATTCCACTCAGTCGTGCGGCGACGCGATCGTTATCATCCAGCGCCCCGGTAACGTCAAACGCCGCGCCGCGCTGGTTGTTGTTGCCAGCAAACAGCTTCACTTCTCCGCCCGCATCAAACGACGGCTTACGTGATGTCAGCGCCACAATACCGCCCGGAGAGGAACGGCCATACAGTACGGAAGCCGGGCCGCGTACCACTTCGATATCTTCAAGGAACCACGGATCGACCACCAACGAGCTGTGCGAATTGGTGTCGCCCATCATCTTGAGGCCGTCGAGATAAACGTTGTCCAGGCTACCGTCGGAGAAACCGCGCAGTACGATGTAATCAAAACGGTTAGAGGCGCCAATTTGGTTGCTGTACACCCCTGGCGTGTAGCTGACGGCCTGACGCACGCTGGTAGCGCCCTGCTCTTCAAACTGTTCGCGAGTAATAATTGACACCGACTGTGGGGTTTCAATATCCGGCGTGGCAAGTTTGGTGGCTCCGCTCTGCATTTGCGAGGTAACCACCACCGTATCGTTTTTTGTTGTTTCCTGCGCCAGCAGAGGAAAAGCTACGCTACCGGTCACCCATCCCACCATCAGCGCCAACCGAGTCTTCGCGAACATGAATATCTCCCAAGGCATGTCTAATTGTAAGTGAGAATTATTACCCTTTTGCTGGCAGAGATAGCTATGCCGGATGCCAGGTTGCCTATGCGCAGTGCCAAATTGTCAGGCAGAAACGTGCGCAAAACGCAAAAATGGATTAGCAAAGTTTGAGCATATCGCCCGGCGAAAAGCCGTAACGACGACGAAAAGCGGTAGAGAAGTTGGTGGCGTGCTGGTATCCCGACATCCAGGCTGCCTGCTGTACGCTGTATCCTTCCAGTAAATAGCCGCGCGCACGTTCCAGGCGACAGTCGCGCAGGTAGTCAAAAACGGAACAGCCATACGCCGCACGGAACTTGCTGCGCAGGCTGCTGGGGCTCATCGCTGCGCGTTGGGCCAGTGCACTGAGGGTGTAGTCATTCTCAGGACTCAGCTCCAGCAGTCGGCGCACGATCTCGAGGCGCTGCTGTTCGCTGCTGGCGGCCTGGCGCTTACCGCTCTCCAGCTGACAAATGCTGAGGCCGTGGCCAAACAACTGCAGAATTAGCCCTTCCAGCATCAGTTGGCGAGAAACATAGCTGAGCGTACTTTGCTGGGCATACTGTAATCCGCTAAGCAAAAAACCCGGCACCTGCCAGATAAGCGTCGGCGTCAGGCATCTTTCCCACTCGCGCATCAACGCCTCCAGCAACCCCGTACGCCACGCGCCATCAGGATACAGCCCCAGCGATAACGTACGCAGTTTGCAGTGCGCAGCGTGACGGGCATTCATGGTCTGGTGTTCGCTAAGGCGCGAGCTAAACGCCATCCCGGAGCGCACCACGTGTTCCAGCCCGTTGATCGTCAGGATCACACAGCCTTCCAGCACCACCAGCATATACAGGGGGCTACTATGACGGGAGGTGGTTTCGTAGGGTTGCAGCACCTGGACATCAGAGTGGGTGACGCACATCCCGCAGGGTAATGTCATCTCTTCGACATTCCCCTGCAGTACGGGACTGGAGTGAAGTAAAGCTGGCTTTTGCGACAGTTGCGGAAAGCGGTAATCAATTCCGTAGCGCTCACCAAAATCCATAAATTCACTGACGGAGTAGGTACGTGTCAGGCGTGCGGATGTATTTTGGCCGGTGGTGTTGTTCATGCTCTCTTCTGCACAGAAAATGGGATTAATGGTTTATGACTGATAGCAACATTACCATTCCGCGCAGAACACAACAATAATAATGAGAACCATTATCAATTAAGTGATAAAAAGTTTCTCAGTAGCCAGCCATCTCATCAGGCTGAATAACCTACTGATGAGATGAGCAGCGTCTGGTTAACGCCTTGAATACTATGCTACGATTTTTCTTCCACCTGGAACACAGCCACCGCCTCAGATAACATTGCCGATTGTTCTTCCACGCTGCCAGTCGTCGCAGCAATTTCTTCCACTAACGAGGCATTTTGCTGGGTCACCTGCTCCATTTGAGTCACGGCAACACGGATCTGCTCTATGCCGCGACTTTGTTCCCCTGATGCTCCGGATATATCTTCCATTAGTACATTAATGTTGCGTATTGCCTTCGCAATATCCGCCATCATGGCGCCACTATTTTCGGCTATTTCCACCCCTTCTTTAACGCTAATTGCCGCTTTGGCAACCAGTTCACTGATCTCTTTCGCCGAGGAGGCGCTGCGCTGCGCAAGGGTTCGGACTTCACTCGCCACTACGGCAAACCCACGCCCGGACTCACCCGCGCGTGCAGCTTCCACCGCCGCGTTTAATGCCAGGATATTGGTTTGAAAAGCAATACTATCAATAACATTGGATATTTCGTTCACGCCTTGCGCATTTCGGCTGATCAAGTGAATTTTCTCAACCATATCGCTCATTAAACGCTCACCACGCAATGCCATTTCCGTACTTTCACTGGTCATGACGGATGCCTGATGTGACTTATCCGTATTATTTTTTGTGGTAACTGAAATCTGCTCCATACTGGCTGCCGTTTCCACTACTGCCGCAGCCTGTTGTTCCGTACGAGTTGATAAATCGGAATTACCGGAAGCAATTTCCTGCATACCGACATTAATCGATTCAACACCATCACGAATAGTGCTGACAGTCTCCCGCAGGCCGTTTTGCATATTATGCAAATTTAAGCACAATACCCCGATTTCATTGTTACCCGACACCTTGACAGGATGGCTTAGATCACCTTTACCAATCCGCTCAAAATGCTCAGATACGATTTTTAAAGGCTGAATGATGGTCCGGTTCAACCAGAAGTTACAAATAAAGAAGATAAGCACCGTAATGACCAGGATCACCGATACCTTCAGGATTGAGTTATTAAACTGAACGTGTGTTTGTGCAACGATCTTCTCACCAATCAGCATTGTTGACTGGTAATAATTCGTCACTTCGTTATCAAAATTTTTGCGGGCCGCGAGCAGTTCTGCATTAGCATTTTCTTGTGTATTAATCACACTATTGCTGGAAAGCGTCACGTTTAATTTATCAACAGACTTTTGTTCAGCATCCATTTGTTGCTCAAAAGCCGTTCTGATAATTTTACCGATTTGCGGATCGTCAGCAGTCAAGCCAGGAATCCCCCAGAAAACATCGAACTGTTTTCTGGCATACGCCAGCTGATCTTGCACCTGTTGTAATGTCTGTTGGACATCAGTCGGATTATGTTGTTGAATATTATCAAGCACGCTTCTTACTTTATAAACAGCCTCAACGACATTATGCAGTGTATCCTGCTCCTTAATGATATTATGTAGTAACAAGGTGTTTTTTTGATTTCCTTTGAGATCTACCAACTCAAATCCATTGGAAAAAAACTGCATGAAAGTAAATAGCAACAGCAATAATAACAGGCTGGTTTTAATTCTCATATCCTTTAACATTTAAACATCTCCATAACAATAAAGTCATCTGCGACTTAATAGTTATCGACACATCACGCAATATCTTAACCTGTAAAATGGTTAATTATTAGAAAGTTTCCGCATTCATTCTCACGTAATAAATTAATTACACAGGTGTACATACTGCGATTAACAGCCACCCTTTTGTATCGGCAATAATAAGGTCAAAACCATTCAACATTAATATTACTTATAGATATGAACGGTAACCTCTTCCTGATAATCGACGGGCGCCCGCACCCAGGACAACGAATCAACAACGATCTGCGCCATTTCATTTTCTAAACGTAACAAAGGTGTACTGGCTTCTGGCGCGCCTGTGCTTTCAGCTATCTCGAGAACTCCGCGAAAAGAAATGGACACGCTGTCTGGAATATCAGATAACCTTATCCATTCGCTGGTAATCACTAACTTTCGAGTAAACATTCGCTATCCCTGGAACGTGGTTTATATCCGATAATCTCACATGTTGATCAACACAATGTTTTAATTAACAGCACACTGCTCATTTCTTCAGTTAAGCATTACTTACCAAAAGAAAATGGAAGTGATAAAATTCATTTGAAATGTGCTTTACAAACTCAGCCGGAAGGTTATGTTTAATGAAAGTTAACTTGGCAAACTCAACATCACCATATACCCGGATACAGAATGGTTTGACAATCTCACCCTGTACGCCAAAACACTCCTGAAGCCGTGTGTCATCCATAAAAATAAAATCACCTGCTCTTACTTTAATCTTTTCATGCAGATCACGCCACTTCTCTGGCGTAAGCAGAAAGCTTTCCCAGCCATTATTTCTCAATACCTCAATCGAATGAGTAAACTTAAAGTAGTCATTTTGCATCGATACATCACCACTCGACGTTGAGTATAGATATTCTATTTTAAATTTAAGTTGCGCATTGAGACTTTTTTTCTTTCCTTCATCAATTAACCATTGAAGTTCATTGACGACGTTCCTTGAGAAGAGCTTTCTTTTTTTAGCGATCGCCAGCCATTGCATAATAAAAAGATGCTCTGACATTTTAGAGTGAATCTTGCGGTCCTGTATTGCGATACCAATTGCGACTAATGCACTCCAGGTAAATGCTTCAAGATCATCCTGATAATGGTGTCGTAACGTACTAACTTTTCCTGAATCCCTTACCACTTAAACCTGCCCAAATAAATCATTGATACATGTAAACATTGCATTATTCCATTTGAAAAATTACTACAACTAAAAACATCAAAATATGATCCAGATTAAATTATCACTATGTAATAAAAATGCAATTTCAATACATTATTCTTATTAATCATTGATGACAGTGTGGTTCAGCAATAAATAATAAGAATTATATAATAAAGACAAAAACTAATAATACTTACCAGTTATCAACTCCGCCTTTCGTTAGCAATATGATTATCATAAAATTTCAAAAATTGCTGATTTGAGGAAATATCCTGGCATGTTCCGCCTGACATTCCAGGAAATCCCCCCTTTCAACACAAAACAGACTTTAAATATCCTGATGAAATCACATTTTTGCCTACGCAACGCAACGGATAGCCTCGCGGCCACAGGCCGTTTTTTTTAAAGAGGTATCAGTAATATTAACGCTTTTAATTTCGTCCAATACAAAAAAGCCCCCCCCCGAGTCGATGCACAGGAGGTTGGCTTGTCTCAGATACCGTTAATAGAAAATACCGATGATCAGGGTGTGAGTCACAAACCCCACAATCAACGGTACGGCAGTACGCTTCACCACATCGAATGGGGTTATTTTCGCCCCACTGGAAACGGCAATCACCACGCCGGAAACCGGCGAAATTGCCCGGCCCATATGCGACGCCTGCTGCATCGGCAGGATCATAGCAACGGCGTTAGCGCCCATGCTGGCGGCGATTTGCGGAATGAGCTCAACAAAGGCGAGGAATGGTGCATTCCCCGAGCCCATAATGATAGCCGCGGCCAGCGTCACCAGCGCAAACACCACCGCCATAGCAAACGGCGGTAATCCCACGTGTTCTGCCATCAGAATGAGTTGATCGATCGCACCGATTACTTTGATGCCGTGAGCAAAAACCCCTGCAGCAACTAGCAGTCCAACCACACCGGTAAACGCGGTCCCCATTCCTTTGAGGAAATGGCTGAACCCTTCGCATACCGACTTTAAATCACGCACTCGAATCCATTCAATCAGCATACAAATGGTCATTGAAATAAGGACAATAGTGATGATATTCAGGTTAATCCCCCTGACGAACATTTCGGATGATCCCACAGCCATCAGTATCGGAAGCATGGGGAGCAGTGCGTAAAAAGCAGGGGCTTTTCCTGAGTCAGTCACCTCAGCGCTCCCTATTTCCCGCGGTAACGTCCCTGCTTTACGGTCGCAATGCCGCTGCCAGAAAAAATGACATACCCCGACGACCAGAACCGTAGCCAGCGCGGCGGGTCCCTGGTGGTAGACAACATATTCCACCACATCCATGTTCACCGCTTTAGACCCCCTGATAGCATCGATTGCCGTCGGGGTGTATGCCACGCCAAGCGAAGTCGCAATGACCCCGGCAGCTGAGGCTGCTGAGAGGCCTAATCCCAGCATAATGGGGAACATCGTCCCCATCAGCAATACGGCAAGCCCGGTTGCTGAAGGAATGGCCAGTTGCAGAAGGCTGGCGAGCAGGTAGGAGAAAAAGAGCAGCACATAGGGTGAACGCAGCGCCCGTAAGGGTTTCGTGACGACACGCACGACCGCTTCATTTGCGCCGATATGATCCATGTAATGCGCAAATCCCATTAACGCCATGATCATCAGACCGAGATCGGCGGCGCGCGTGCTGAAGAGATCGCGCATCACCTCAAAAGGATCGAGAAATGAAATTCCCGTACTGGCAACGCCCTTCGGTAATACGGAACCCCATCCGGTTAACGCGGTGCAAATCATCAGGACTAAGCCTGCAATGAATAGTACGGGCTCAGCGCGATAACCTTTCAGAATCAGACGCGCGACCACCACGATAACCAGTAGCGCTATTAACACCTGAATCATGGCTGGGTTCCCCGCTGCGCGAACTCAGCATAAGTTTCCTCAATGACAGCCACCACAACATCACTGGCAGCCCGAAGGGAACGCACCGGCAAATACTCATAAATTGAATGGAAGTTATGGGCACCGGTGAAAATATTTGGGCATGGCAACCCTTTCTGCGACAACACGGCACCATCATATCCGCCACGCATGGCGACAGGGGCTGGCGTTATGCCGCATTTCTGATAAGCGCGTAATGCAATATCAATCGGATAACGCGCATCACCTTGTAGGCTATTAAACACATTCTGATAGCGATCGGCTAAATGACAGACCACGCTGTTTTCTCCCCACAGCGCACAGGTGCTGACGGCAAGCTGGCGGATAAACGCCATCCGTGCCTTATAACCTTCTTCACTGAAATCGCGGATATCCAGCTTAAGTACCGTGCGGGCACTGTTCCCCTGCAGCTGTTTTACCCAGTAATAACCTTCGCGCCCTTCCGTATACTCAGGCGCTTCTCCCCCGGGTAGCATGGAAATAAACTTATGCGCCATCAGCAGCGAGTTCTTCAGCTTACCTTTGGCCGACATTGGGTGTGCGGACTGGCCGGTAAAGATGATTTCCGCATCACCCGCATTCCAGTTCTCGTAAACAAACTCACCGATACCGCAGCAGTCCAGGGTATAGCCAAAATCAGCGCCAAACGTGGCAACATCAAACGCTTTTGCGCCACGCAAGCCCTGCTCCTCATCCGGGACAAACCCCACTTTTACCGGCCCATGTTTAATCTCCGGGTGAGCGACCAGATACGCAAGAGCATTCATGATCGCAGCGATGGCGGCTTTATCATCAGCACCTAACAGACTGGTCCCGTCGGTCACCAGCAGGTCATCACCGATATAATTTTTCAGTTCCGGGAATTCACTTTCGCGCAGGTAAATATTCAGCGCTTTGTTCAGGCATAAATCCCCACCGAGATAATGCAGGCGCTGTGCTTTGGTGTCTGCGGTTTGTTCCGCACTGGTATCCAGATGACCAAAAAAGGAGACGACCGGAATTGTGTCGTCGGTATTTGCTGGTAGGGTTGCCGTCACAATAGCGGTATCCCTGACCTTAATGTTTTCCATTCCTAATGCTTCAAGTTCTGCTGCAAGCAGTTTTGCCAGTTCCATTTGACCGGGAGAAGAAGGCATTATCCCATTAGCGCCGTTTTCCCGTGACGTCGTGGTATTGATTTTCGTGTAGTTAATAAAACGTTCAACAATATCCATTCCTGGAGATCCTTTAATTTGTCATTTACGAGGTACTGCGAGAGGTGTTCGGCATGCAGCGCGGGTTGAATTATCTGAAACCAAATAAAATCAGCGTTCATCCTGGAACGCTGATTTTATGGGCATTACGACAACGATTTATGTAAAGGAAGATAAAAAAGGCCAGTAATTATACCTGTGATTATAAAACTCCTTTCTGATTGATAAAATCATATTCCCTGTCTGTTTTTACTGCTATTTCCCATGGCGTTAAGCTAACAGAAGTCATAAACAGTATGCCTAACCTAAGAGATAATAGAAATCATTTAGATTCCTGTGTTCTTTATTGGCACAAGACATACTATCGCTATATTTTTTTAATGAACAAATACTGTATCAGCTACATGCAACCGTTTGCACCTCTCTACAAATAGCCACTTAGCACACTAAAATCCGTGAACAAAATCACAATTACCTCAAAAGCAAAAAACTTCTATCGCACTGAAAAAAAGGCAGTTATAAGAAAAACTATATAATACCCATACAAACATAGTTACATTTATACTATTTCAGTACGAAATAGCTTCAGAGTAATACGATTACAACACAGCCGTAGACTTCGACAAAACAGCATCGTCATAATTAAGAAAACAAAACTTAAATATTAATAACATTAATATTTAGGTTTCTATTTATGGTAATTAACCAAATAACACCTAGGCAAAAAAAACCTCTCCCCCGAGAAGAGATTCAGGGCAGAGGCAATACGGGTGTCAAGGACATACTTATAGTTTTAATGATAACAGAAGAGCTTCTTGCAGGATCGAGTATACACACTTAGCCACGTTAAGAAAATTCCCAAAACCATCAAATTGAAAATTTGATTTAAAGCTACAATTATAATACAGGAGTATTTATCAAAGTGTTTAAACAACCAACAAGAAGATTAAATCAAACTAATCAATGATGTAATACGGATAAAAGCAACAATGCTGCATGGCTACCGATAACGTTACTGGTGATAATGGAACATTAAATTACTTTAATGAATCAATGCGTTTTCACTTAACGAGAATTAAAAAGTTAGTAAATAAAAGAAATACAATTTTTCGTTACAGATCACACTTACTCCAAAAGGGGTTTTCCCCTGAATTTCCTTGCTGGTATGATTCAGCAGGTAAATACCTTTCAACTCAACCCGAGGCTTTGATGCTGGAGAATGTAATCATCTGATAATCAGCTTCCCGACCTTTTCAGGCCGGACTGGTTATCAATGCGCCGAATTCGAATGCGGACACCGTTGTGTGTTTGCACGTTTTGCACATGATGATTAAACAGGTTTTCCAGTATGAATTTATCCCGTCAGGAACAACGTACTTTACACGTTCTCGCCAAAGGGGGCCGTATTGTTCACGTCCGTGATGCCTCAGGCCGCGTAACTTCTGTCGAATGCTATAGCCGCGAAGGGCTGCTGCTCTGCGACTGTACCCTTGACGTATTCAAAAAGCTCAGAACCAAAAAACTGATCAAATCCGTCAATGGTCAGCCCTACCGTATCAATACTACCGGGCTGAACAACGTTCGCGCCCAACTGGATAATCGCTAAGGAGAGAGAAATGGATATCCCGAAGATTTTTACTATCAGCGAAAGCGCACATCGCATCCATAACCCGTTCACCGCGCAGAAATACGCTACGTTAGGTCGGGTTTTACGGATGCCCCCGGGCACCCGCATTCTGGATCTCGGTAGCGGTTCGGGTGAGATGTTGTGCACCTGGGCACGCGATCACGGTATTTCCGGCTTGGGTATCGACATGAGTCTGCTGTTCAGTGAGCAAGCTACCCTGCGCTCCAGGGAGTTGGGCGTCACTGAGCACGTGCGTTTTATTCATGCCGATGCAACGGGGTATATTGCCGAAGAAAAATTTGATATCGCCGCCTGCATTGGCGCGACCTGGATTGGCGGTGGCGTCGCCGGAACGGTCCAACAATTGAAGCAGAGCCTCAAACCAGGCGGGATCATGCTCATCGGCGAACCGTACTGGCGTCAGATCCCCGCAACGGAGAAGATTGCCCAGGCCTGCGGCGCTACTGCGATGACTGATTTTCTTTCTCTGCCTGAACTCGTTTCGTCTTTCGGCCTGCTCGGTTACGACATGGTTGAAATGGTACTGGCTGACCAGGAAGGTTGGGACAGATACGAGGCGGCAAAGTGGCTGACGATGCGCCGGTGGCTGGAGGCAAACCCGGACGATGAATTTGCCCCAGAAGTTACAGAGCAACTGAGAAGTTCACCAGAACGCCACGTTGCCTTCACCCGGGAATACATTGGTTGGGGCGTGTTCGCCCTCATGCAGAGGTAATATGCGCAGTCGGTATAGCCGGACGGGTTATACCGACTTTCTCATCGCTTACTTCATTAATACTTCCACAAATTTAGCCAGCCATTGCGGATGCGCTGGCCATGCAGGCGCGGTAATCAGATTGCCATCAACGTGGGCCTGATCAATGCCAATATCTGCGTAATGTCCGCCGCTCAAACGAACTTCTGGCGCACAAGCCGGATAGGCGCTACAGGTCCGATTTTCTAACACCCCCGCAGCAGCTAACAGCTGAGGTCCATGACAAACTGCAGCGATGGGTTTATCAGCAGCATTGAAATCTTGCACCAGTTTAATGACATCCGGATTGAGTCGGAGATATTCTGGTGCTCGCCCACCGGGGATTAGCAGCGCGTCGTAATCTACCGCCCGCGCGTCAGAGAAATTCGCGTTCAACGTGAAACGATGCCCGGGCTTTTCACTGTAGGTCTGCGCCCCATCAAAATCATGAATAGCAGTTTGAACGTAATCACCCTGACTTTTATCCGGACAGACGGCATCAACACGATGGCCCAGCATTTGCAACGCCTGAAAAGGCACCATCGTTTCATAATCTTCGACATAATCCCCGACCAGCATCAGTATCTTCTTCATTCGTATCCCCTACTCCCGGTTATTAATGATGAGAAATAACGGCCTCCTTTACTATAGCCCACACGTCTCACGGCATTAATAAATACAGCAGAAAACACCGTCACCCGACGTCTGAAAGTAGTTATCCTTGTCCCTCCGATATAGGCATGTGATGATTCACCGCCGGCTGAACCCATTTTAATCTCTGTAATGATGCCGTGATTGCACCACTATTAGATACTATTCTGAATAATGGCGGCCTTTACAATATTCTATTTATCAAAGAAATATGAGAATCCTGCCATACATCCTCAGGGCTAATAAATCCTTTCGGATTATATGCAATGTTAACTCCGGCATTGTTGAAGCAAGCGTAGACGAGTTCAGAGCAAATGTACTCCCTGTCCTTTTTCGCTTTTCCTTTCCCAAGTGCGATCCTCGCAAGGATGCGTGCTATTTCTTCTTTATCATATGGGCGGGTTAGCTCATTAAGACCAAAAGCGGCTATTTGCTCAACGGCAGATTTAGCCAACGTATCATATCGAGCAAGAACAACCCGGCCTTTATAAGGTTTTCCAATATCATCATAATCAGATAGATATTTTGATAATGGAGCGAGTCGTACCCCCATATCTTCCACGCTTTCCAGGAGCAACACGCGATCTATTTGCGGTAAAACAAAAACAATCCCCACATGGCTCCATGGCGAATCCGTCACCTTTTCAATTGCTTTTGATACCAGGTAGTCTCCGGAGGCGAAAAAAAGGTCACCTGATTTTAGCGTTTCACGCAACGTGGCATAATTAACCACTTTCATCGCTTTGACTTGTGCTAAATCAATATGCTTTGGCATATGAACCTCGAAGAGAAAAAGGGTGGCATTAAAAGCTTATCCAACCTGGTGCCATATCTCTCTACGAAGAATTTACGAGGCCCGAACTCTTTTTACAGCTGAGGGCGTCCCTGACGGCACGCCCTGTGGTTTACGCCCGAAGGGACATTTAGCTGAATGTTATTTCTATCACTCCCAGGCGCGCTCAGATTTCGCAGCGTCAAACTGCGGCGGCGGTTTGCGAAAGCGTCCGGTCAGGTACGCGAGATAAATCAGCCCTAGCCCGGCCCACACCAGCCCAAGCGTCAGCGATGTCACCTCCAGGTTCACCCACAGTACGGCAACGGTAGCAGCGCCGACCATCGGCAGTACCAGATAGTGCAACTTTTCCTGCCAGGTATGCTTACGTCCTTCACGACGCCAGAAGTGGTTAAACACGGAAAGATTAACGAACGTAAAGGCCACCAGCGCGCCAAAGTTAATCAACGCCGTGGCGGTCACCAGGTCAAAAAACAGCGCCGAGAGTGCCACAATCCCGACCATAATGACGTTCAGCGCAGGCGTGCGCCATTTCGGATGGACATAACCGAAGTACTTCTCCGGAAAGACATTATCGCGGCCCATCACGTACAGCAGACGCGAAACGCTGGCATGCGACGCCAGACCGGATGCCAGCGTATTCACAAAGGTGGTACACAGAAAAATAGACTGGAACAGTTTGCCGCCGACGTACAACGCAATCTCCGGCAGCGCTGCATCCGGATCTTTAAATCGACTAATGTCCGGGAAGAACAACTGCATAAAGAACGAGGCGGCAATGAAGATCAGTCCGCCGTACAGCGCGGTGAGAAAAATGGCTTTCGGGATAGTACGTGCGGCATCTGGCGTCTCTTCTGAAAGCGTCGTCACCGCATCAAAACCGAGAAACGAAAAGCAGACGATGGTCGCCCCGGTAATAATCGGGATCAGATGCGCATTCTGACTGACAAACGGTTGCAGCGACCAGACGGTGCCGACCCCTTCGCCTTTATGCAGCCCCTGCACCACAAGGAAAATGAATACCACTATTATCGCGACCTGCACCAGTACAAACAGTGCATTAAAGTTCGCCACCAAATTAACGCTTTTCAAATTTGCCGCGGTGAGGATCGCCACGAACACCACCACCCAAATCCATGGCGCAACCCCCGGGAACAGCGCGGAAAGGTAAATTTTCGCCAGCAGAACGTTAATCATCGGCAGGAAAAGATAATCAAGCAGTGACGACCAGCCAACCATAAACCCCACATGCGGGTTGATCGCTTTTTGCGCATAGGTGTAAGCCGAACCGGCTTGTGGAAACTGGCGTACCAGCTTGCCGTAACTGATGGCGGTAAACAGTACACCCGCCAGAGCCAGCAGGTAGGACGCCGGAACATGACCATTACTGATACCTGAAACAATGCCAAAGGTATCAAACACCGTCATCGGCGTGAGGTAAGCCAGCCCCATCACCACCACCTGCCACAGCTTGAGAGATTTGCGCAGCTGTGCTTTGCCTGGCTGGGCTGCGAGATCGGCAGAAGAATTAGTCGACATAGCTTTCCTCCCCGCTACGCGCCCAGATCTGCGTTCGAAACGTGGGTACAGCAGATCGGGGTCGTGTCGGGGCGAACCGCCAAAAATAAGATGTTAATGTCATACGGTACAAAAGTGGTCCGTAATTACTGCGGGAGCCATGGATGCTCACGCGGGGCGGGTTTTTAAACATTGGCATCATCACATTTCCTCGTCACAAACTCTGTCGGTTATCTGAAGACCCGTTGTCGCCCGCGCTCCATTACGCGACATCCGGGAAATGGCAGGTAGTCCTGCAATTTTGACGGGCTGGCTCCGCTCAGCCCGCATGATGCGACTTCTTTTTAAATGGCCTGCAGGGTAGTCAGGCGTTTTTCAACATCCACTCAATTTCCGTGTCGGTAATCAGGCGTTCAAACTGGATCAGCTCATCGTTTTTACAGGCGTGGTATACGTGGCTAAAACGTTCACCAAGTAATTCGCGCAAGCGATCGTTTTGCATAAACTCCCACAGCGCATCGCTCTGACGGATAGGAAACGGTAACCCTTCCTGTTCCAGGCCGTTACCTTCCACCTCTTCCTGCAACGGCAGATCGTTATCCAGACCGTGAAGGATCCCGGCGAGAATGGTCGACATTACCAGATACGGATTGGCATCCGCCCCCGCCACGCGATATTCAACCCGATGGTTATCTCGATCGCCGCAAGGAATGCGCAGCGCCACCGTACGATTGTTATGCCCCCAGGAAGCCTGAGTTGGAACATACATCCCCGGCTGGAAGCGGCGATAAGAGTTCACATTCGGCGCCAACAGCGCCATTGACGCGGGCATCAGATCAATCATCCCGGCAAGCGCACGCTTAAGTAACGCAGAATCATCGCCATTCGCATCGGCCAGTACGTTCTCGCCTTTATTATTCATAATGCTGATGTGGATATGCATCCCGCTCCCTGCATGCTCCTCATAAGGTTTTGCCATAAACGTGGCATGCATCTTGTGTTTCTCCGCCACCAGCCGTACCAGGCGTTTCAGTGCCAGCGCGTCGTCGCAGGCGTCGAGCACGTTATCGGTATGGTAGAGGTTGATTTCAAACTGCCCGGGAGAGGCTTCAGCCACTGCACCGTCAGCCGGGATCAATTGTAAACGGGCCAGTTCATCAATATCGTTCAGGACATCTGCAAAGTGGTTCAGGTTATCAACGGAGTAAACCTGGCTTTGAGTATTACGATCGTCCGTACCCGGCGCGCACGGCGGCTGCAGATAACCTTCAGGATCGCGCTTACGATCGAGTAAATAGAACTCCAGCTCTACCGCTACGACGGGGAACAGACCGCGCTGGCGAAGTTTCTGCCAGAGTCGGTTCAGAACGTTCCGCGGCTCAACGTCAAAGGGAGCGCCATCTTCATCCAGCATCGTCAGCATCATCTGCGCAATAAATTCCGGATCGGCAGCCGAAGGGGTTAATGTGCCTGGTACCGGTACACAGGTCCGATCCGGCTCGCCAAGCTCCTGACCTAATCCCGCCTCTTCGACCACATTGCCGAGAATATCCATCGCGAAAACGGATGCCGGAAAATAGCAGCCTTTCTCTAACTTATGTAATCCCGCAACCGGAAGGCGCTTACCGCGAAAACACCCATTAAGATCGGTTAACAGCACATCCACATACTGCGTATTGGGATAGCGTTCCAGATACTGCTTAACCTCACGCGCAAACGCGCTACTTCGTCTCTCTTCAGAATGCTGCACAAAATTCTCAACTTCTACGATATTGGTTTCCATGATTCACCGCCGTTGGCCTGTAAGCTGTTCTGTGATTTGACTGTTAAATATAATGTCCACCTTTCGACTCTGGATGCAAATAAATTGTTTGTCAAATGTTAAATTAAGTTTACTAGAAGGTTATTCCACTGCTAGATTGAGAAAATAATGAACGGAATGGCACAACATGGAACCGTTTGGCAATAATTTATTCCAAAACGTGAGGTCGATCATGGGCAATATATTTGACAAGCCAGTTATTGGTGTAGTGATGTGTAGAAACAGGCTTAAGGGTCATGAGACCCAGACTCTGCAAGAAAAGTACCTGAATGCGGTATTACATGCCGGTGGATTACCGATAGCGCTGCCTCATGCACTCGCGGAACCCGAATTACTGAACGCACTGTTACCAAAACTGGATGGTATCTTCCTGCCTGGAAGCCCAAGCAACGTGCAGCCGCACCTCTATGGTGAAAATGGCGATGAGTCTGACGCCGATCCCGGGCGTGATCTTCTGAGCATGGCGCTAATTACCGCCGGGCTCGAAAGGCGCATTCCCATTTTCGCCATCTGCCGGGGCTTACAGGAATTAGTTGTCGCCACTGGCGGGACTCTGTATCGTCGCCTGTGCGATCACTCACAGTTTCTGGAACATCGTGAAGATGCGGAACTCCCGGTGGAGCAGCAATATGCGCCATCTCATGAAGTTCAGGTTCAACAGGGAGGATTGCTATCTCAGCTAATACCAGGTTGCAGCACGTTTTGGGTTAACTCCTTGCATGGTCAGGGTGCAAAAACCCTTGGCCCGCAGTTGCGCGTGGAAGCACGCTCGCAGGACGGATTAGTGGAAGCAGCCAGCGTTCAAGACCATCCTTTCGCGCTCGGCGTGCAGTGGCACCCGGAATGGAACAGTAGCGAATACGCCCTGTCGCGTATGTTACTTGAAGGTTTTATCACCGCTTGTCAGAACCACCTCGCTGAAAAACAGCGACTCTGACTACTACAGTTAAGGAAATGCAATTATGAGCGATGACGGCCTGGCGCCGGGTAAACGTTTGTCAGAGATCCGCCAGCAATTGGGTCTTTCGCAGCGTCGTGCCGCCGAACTGTCTGGGTTAACGCATAGCGCCATCAGCACCATAGAGCAGGATAAAGTTAGTCCTGCCATCAGTACGCTGCAAAAGCTATTGAAAGTCTATGGGCTGTCGCTCTCCGAGTTCTTCGCGGAACCGGAAAAGCCTGACGAACCGCAGGTGGTTATCAATCAGGAGGATTTGATTGAGATCGGAAGTCAGGGAGTATCCATGAAGCTGGTACACAACGGCAATCCGAATCGTACGCTGGCAATGATGTTTGAGACCTATCAGCCAGGCACGACAACCGGGGAGAGAATTAAACATCAGGGTGAAGAGATTGGCACAATACTGGAAGGTGAAGTGATACTGACCATCAACGGTCAAACGTATCATCTTGTTGCAGGACAAAGTTATGCCATTAACACCGGCATACCCCATAGCTTCAGCAACACCTCGGCAGGGATCTGCCGCATCATCAGTGCCCACACTCCCACCACATTCTAATTAGTACCGGCCTGAGTTTCTCAGGCCTTCTTAAATAACGCGCATTAACAGGGTACATCCCTGGGGCATCGTGCAGCCTGATTTTGCCTGAATAGATCAGCAACGAACTTTATCTTATTGATATAAAAGGGGTAGCTATGAACTTTCAGAATCTTAAATATTGGCGTGAGAAAGCCAGCCATTATTCGCCAGAAACCCGTTTATTTATTAACGGCGAATATTGCGCGGCCGCCGATAACGAAACCTTTATTACGCTGGATCCAGCAGGACAGCGCCCACTGGCGAAAGTCGCCCGCGGCAAAAAAGCGGATGTAGACCGCGCGGTCACCGCAGCCCGCAGCGTCTTTGAACGTGGGGACTGGTCGCAAGCATCACCCGCAGAGCGCAAAGCAGTACTGCACACGCTCGCGGATTTAATGGAGCAGCATCACGAGGAGCTGGCGCTACTGGAAACACTCGACACCGGTAAACCTATCCGCCATAGCCTGCGTGATGATATTCCAGGCGCAGCGCGCGCCATCCGTTGGTACGCCGAAGCGATAGATAAAGTCTATGGCGAAGTAGCCACCACCCCGGTAAACGATCTGGCGCTGATTGTGCGCGAGCCGGTGGGTGTAATTGCGGCTATCGTGCCGTGGAATTTTCCCCTGCTGCTGGCCTGCTGGAAGCTAGGTCCGGCATTGGCTGCGGGCAACAGCGTGATCCTCAAGCCTTCGGAGAAATCACCGCTGACCGCGATTCGCCTGGCCGCACTGGCTAAAAAAGCAGGTTTGCCCGATGGCGTGCTCAGCGTTGTGAGCGGATACGGTCATGAAGCAGGCCAGGCGCTGTCTCAGCACCCGGATGTCGATGTGATCACTTTTACCGGATCGACTCGCACCGGCAAACAACTGCTCAAGGACGCTGGCGACAGCAATATGAAACGCGTCTGGCTGGAAGCCGGCGGTAAAAGCGCCAACATCGTGTTCGCTGACTGCCCGGATCTGCCGAAAGCCGCCGCCAATGCCGCGGCAGGTATTTTCTATAACCAGGGCCAGGTTTGTATTGCCGGTACGCGTCTGCTGCTGGAAGAGAGTATTGCCGACGAGTTCATCGCGCTTTTAAAAGAACAGGCGAAAAACTGGCAGCCGGGCAACCCGCTGGATCCGGAAACCACGATGGGCACGCTTATCGACAACACGCATGCCGACACCGTACACAGTTTTATTCGCGACGGTGAAGCGCAAGGCACGCTGGCGCTGGATGGCCGCAGCCACGTACACCCGGCGGCCATCGGCCCGACTATTTTTGTCGACACCGCGCCGCAAGCCCACGTCAGTCGCGATGAGATCTTCGGGCCGGTACTGGTCATCACCCGTTTTAGCAATGAAGCCGAAGCTCTGGCGCTGGCCAACGACAGCGACTACGGTCTGGGCGCCGCAGTCTGGACCCGTGATTTGTCGCGCGCGCACCGCATGAGTCGCCGCCTGAAGGCCGGTTCCGTCTTCGTGAACAACTATAACGACGGTGATATGACCGTGCCATTCGGCGGCTATAAACAAAGCGGTAACGGACGCGATAAATCCCTGCATGCGCTGGAAAAATTTAGCGAATTAAAAACCATCTGGATCTCCCTGGAGTCTTAATCATGACTGAACATACCAGCAGTTATTACGCCGCAAGCGCCAATCAGTACGAACCGTTTCCTACCCTTAGCGAATCGGTGAGCTGTGATGTTTGCGTCGTCGGCGGCGGTTATACCGGACTCTCCTCTGCCCTACATTTATCAGAGATGGGTTACGACGTAGTGCTACTGGAATCCGCACGAATTGGCTTCGGGGCCAGCGGGCGCAACGGCGGCCAGTTGGTAAACTCCTACAGTCGCGATATCGACGTCATTGAACGCACCTACGGCCCGGACGCCGCTAAAATGCTTGGCAGTATGATGTTTGAAGGCGGCAATATCATTCGCGAACGTATCAAACGTTATCAGATCGACTGCGACTATCGTCCTGGCGGGCTGTTTGTGGCTCTGAACCACAAGCAGATGGAAACGCTGGAGGAGCAGAAATCGAACTGGGAACGCTACGGCAATACGCAGCTTGAACTGTTAGACAGCAGCGAAATTCGCCGCGAAGTCAGCAGCGATCGTTATGTCGGGGCACTGCTCGACCACAGCGGTGGTCATATTCATCCGCTCAACCTGGCGATTGGCGAGGCTAACGCCATTCGTCTGAACGGTGGGCGCGTCTTCGAACAATCACCTGTGACGCGTATTCAGCACACCACCCCGGCGGTAGTTAGCACCGAAAAAGGTCAGGTTACGGCACGTTTTGTGATTGTCGCGGGCAACGCCTACCTCGGCGACAAACTGGAACCTGCGCTGGCAAAAAGCAGCATGCCATGCGGCACGCAGGTGTTAACCACCGAACCGCTGTCGGCGGAGATGGCGCGCTCGCTGATCCCAAAAAACTACTGTGTGGAAGATTGTAACTACCTGCTGGATTACTACCGTCTGACCGGCGATAACCGCCTGCTGTACGGCGGTGGCGTAGTCTACGGCGCCCGCGATCCGGACGATATTGAGCGTCTGGTGATGCCGAAACTGCTGAAGACCTTCCCGCAATTGCAGGGGGTAAAGATTGATTACCGCTGGACCGGTAATTTTCTGTTAACCCTGTCGCGCATGCCGCAGTTCGGTCGTCTTGATAGCAACATTTACTATATGCAGGGCTACAGCGGCCACGGCGTGACCTGTACTCACCTGGCCGGACGCCTGATTTCCGAACTACTGCGCGGGGATGCCGAGCGTTTTGACGCGTTCGCCAAACTGCCGCACTACCCGTTCCCGGGAGGCCGCAGCCTGCGCATTCCGTTTACAGCCATGGGAGCGGCATATTACAGCTTACGCGATCGCCTTGGGGTTTAAGTTCTTCCGCGATAAACCCGACGCACAGGGTGGTCCCCCCTGTGCGTTTTTTTATTGCCAAAAAGCGAAAAACAGATAACAGGCACGAAAATATCGCAATAGGACATAACCACATGCTTTGCATTGTTTCTCCCCGCTAATCGGATAGGCTTTTTTAGATTATCGCTGGCGGCGTACGCCAGAACTCAACGGGGGAAGAAACGCGTGTTATGAATACGAATAACGAGGAGACCTTTTATCAGGCGATGCGCCGCAAGGGCGTGAGCAGACGCAGTTTTCTTAAATATTGTAGTCTCGCGGCAACATCGCTAGGGTTGGGAGCCGGAATGACGCCCAGAATCGCCTGGGCGCTGGAAAACAAACCCCGGATCCCGGTCGTCTGGATCCACGGTCTGGAATGCACCTGCTGTACCGAATCATTTATCCGCTCCTCTCACCCACTCGCCAAAGACGTCATCCTCTCTCTGATTTCCCTTGATTACGACGACACCCTGATGGCAGCCGCCGGAACACAGGCCGAAGAGGTTTTTGAAGACATTCTAAGCCGCTACCACGGCCGATACATTCTGGCAGTCGAAGGTAATCCTCCGCTGGGAGAACAAGGGATGTTCTGCATTAGCGGCGGGCGACCGTTTATTGAAAAACTGAAAAGAGCCGCCGCCGGAGCCAGCGCGATCATCGCCTGGGGCACCTGCGCCTCCTGGGGCTGCGTGCAGGCTGCGAGGCCTAACCCAACCCAGGCCACTCCGATCGATAAAGTGATTACCGATAAGCCGATCGTGAAAGTGCCCGGCTGCCCGCCGATTCCGGACGTCATGAGCGCCATAATCACCTACATGGTGACGTTTGACAGACTGCCTGAACTCGACCGTCTGGGGCGTCCGCTGATGTTCTACGGTCAGCGTATTCACGACAAATGTTATCGCCGCGCCCACTTTGACGCTGGAGAGTTCGTTGAAAGTTGGGACGATGACGCTGCCCGCAAAGGCTATTGCCTGTACAAAATGGGCTGCAAAGGGCCAACCACCTATAACGCCTGCTCCACTACCCGCTGGAATGGCGGTGTTTCTTTCCCCATCCAGTCCGGTCACGGTTGTCTGGGGTGTTCGGAGAACGGCTTCTGGGATCGCGGTTCGTTCTACAGCCGTGTGGTCGATATTCCACAGATGGGCACCCATTCAACCGCCGACACAGTGGGCCTCACCGCGCTCGGCGTGGTGGCGGCCAGCGTCGGCGTCCATGCGGTTGCCAGCGCCGTCAATCAACATAACCGCCACAAACAGCAATTAACTGAAGCCGAACAACCGCAGCCGGACAAAGAGGATAACCAGGCATGAGCAATTCGTATCAAACCCAGGGATACACGTTAAACAATGCGGGTCGCCGTCTGGTTGTGGACCCAATAACCCGCATTGAAGGACACATGCGTTGTGAAGTGAACATTGATGAGCAGAACATCATCACCAACGCGGTTTCCTGCGGCACCATGTTCCGCGGACTGGAAATCATTCTGCAGGGGCGCGACCCACGTGACGCCTGGGCGTTTGTCGAACGTATTTGCGGAGTATGCACCGGCGTACATGCCCTGGCATCGGTGTATGCCATTGAAGATGCTATTGGCATCAAGGTACCCGACAACGCCAACATCATTCGCAATATTATGCTGGCCACACTCTGGTGCCACGATCACCTGGTACACTTTTACCAGTTAGCCGGAATGGACTGGATTGACGTTCTGAATGCCCTGAAAGCAGACCCGCGCGCCACATCACAACTTGCCCAAAGCCTTTCCGCCTGGCCAAAGTCCTCCCCAGGCTACTTCTTTGACGTCCAAAATCGCCTGAAGAAATTTGTCGACGGCGGTCAGTTGGGGATTTTCCGCAACGGTTATTGGGGTCACCCGCAGTACAAACTGTCGCCTGAGGCTAACCTGATGGGTTTTGCCCATTATCTGGAGGCACTCGATTTTCAGCGCGAGATCATAAAAATCCATACGGTGTTCGGCGGTAAGAACCCGCATCCTAACTGGATTGTCGGCGGTATGCCGTGCGCGATTAATATCGATCAGCGCGGCGCGGTAGGTGCGGTTGATATGGAACGCCTGAACCTGGTGCAGTCGATAATCACCCGCACCGCCGACTTCATCAACAACGTCATGGTTCCGGACGCGCTGGCTATTGGCCAGTTCAATAAGTCCTGGAGCCAGATTGGCACCGGGCTTTCTGATAAGTGCGTTTTGAGCTATGGCGCGTTCCCGGATATCGCTAATGACTTCAGCCAAAAGAGTCTGCTAATGCCGGGCGGTGCGGTGATTAACGGTGATTTTAAAAACGTGCTGCCAGTGGATCTGGCCGATCAACAGCAAATTCAGGAGTTTGTCGATCATGCCTGGTACCGTTATCCGGACGATCAATTAGGCCGTCACCCGTTCGAAGGAATCACTGAACCCTGGTATAACCCGGGTGATGTCAAAGGCAGCGATATTGATATTCAGCAGCTCAACGAACAGGAACGCTATTCGTGGATTAAAGCTCCGCGCTGGCGCGGACATGCCATGGAAGTTGGCCCACTGGCGCGCACGCTGATTGCCTATCACAAAGGGGATGCCGCCACGATTGAATCCGTCGATCGCATGATGTCTGCCCTCAAGCTGCCGCTGTCAGGTATGCAGTCAACGCTGGGGCGTATTCTGTGTCGCGCACACGAAGCCCAGTGGGCCGTGAGCAAACTGCAATATTTCTTCGACAAGCTGATGACTAACCTGAAAAACGGCAATCTGGCAACCGCAAACACCGAAAAATGGGAGCCAGAGAGCTGGCCGCAGCAGTGCCGCGGGATCGGTTTTACCGAAGCACCGCGCGGCGCGTTAGGTCACTGGGCATCGATTCGCGACGGGAAAATCGATCTCTATCAGTGCGTGGTGCCGACCACCTGGAATGCCAGCCCACGCGATCCAAAAGGACAAATTGGCGCTTACGAGGCGGCATTGATGGGTACTCAAATGGCGATTCCCGATCAGCCATTGGAGATCCTGCGCACTTTGCACAGCTTCGACCCCTGCCTGGCATGTTCAACACACGTGCTCGGCGACGACGGCAGCGAACTCATCGCCGTCCAGGTTCGCTAATCGCTGAGGAAAGGAACGATGACTGGAAAGACATCCCCCCGCGCCGGGGAGGCGCGTGATACCGCTATCAGCCACTATGTGTTTGAAGCACCTGTGCGCCTGTGGCATTGGCTGACGGTCGGCTGCATGTTGGTGTTGATGGTGACCGGCTACTTCATTGGCCGACCACTGCCGTCGGTCAGCGGCGAGGCCACATATCTGTTCTATATGGGCGACATCCGGTTGGTGCATTTCGCCGCCGCCATGGTGTTCACGGTGATCCTGCTGGGTCGAATTTACTGGGCCTTCGTCGGGAACCGCTATTCGCGCGAGCTGTTTATCGTGCCGGTCTGGCGTCGTAGCTGGTGGCATGGCGCGTATTCGGTGGTGCGCTGGTATCTGTTTCTGGAGAAAAAACCGGGAAATGATATCGGCCATAACCCCGTCGCACAGGCGGCAATGTTCGGCTATTTCCTGCTCTCCGTTTTTATGATCCTCACCGGCTTCGCCTTATACAGCGAGCACAGCCAGTACGCCATTTTTACCCCTTTTCGCTATGTGACGGAGTTTTTCTACTGGACCGGCGGCAACTCTCTCGACATCCACAGCTGGCATCGGCTGGGGATGTGGTTCATTGCGGCCTTCATTGTTGGTCATGTCTACATGGCGATTCGCGAGGACATCATGTCTGACGATACCGTCATCTCCACCATGGTCAACGGCTACCGTAGCCACAAATTTAACCGTCGTCAGCACGACAAGGAGGCGTTATGAGTGAACCACACGTCATCGTGATGGGTCTAGGCAACCTGCTGTGGGCAGACGAAGGATTTGGCATTCGCGTCGCCGAGCGCCTGTACGCCCATTATCACTGGCCGGAATACGTTGAAATCGTCGACGGCGGCACGCAGGGACTGAATCTGCTGGGCTACGTTGAGCAGGCCAGTCATTTGCTACTGTTGGACGCCATCGACTACGGACTCATGCCGGGTACCCTGCAAACCTACGCCGGTGAAAAAGTCCCCAGTTACCTCAGCGCCAAAAAAATGAGTCTGCACCAGAACAGTTTCTCCGAAGTGCTGGCGCTGGCGGACATTCGCGGTCATTTGCCCCCGCACATCGCCCTTGTAGGACTTCAACCGGTACAGCTGGACGACTATGGCGGCAGCCTGACCGACATCGCCCGCGCTCAGCTTCCGGCGGCGGAGCAGGCCGCACTTACGCAACTGGCTGCGTGGGGGGTTGTGCCACAGACCAACGATGACACGCGTTGCCTGAACTATGAATGTCTGTCGATGGAAAACTATGAAGGCGTGCGTATTCGCCAGTATCGCGTAACGCTGGAGAGATAAGCAAGATGTTGAATGACAACCCGTTTTCTACTCTATGGCAACGTATGATAGCGCGAGGCTGGCAGCCGCTAAACGCCTCCGAACTGGATGACTGGGTAACCCACGTTCGCGACGGTGTGGTGCTGCTCAGTAGCGATCCCCGCCGGACCCCCGAAGTCAGCGATAACCCGGTGATGATTGCTGAGTTGCTCCGCGAGTTTCCCCAGTTTGACTGGCATATCGCCATGACGGATCTTGAGCACAGTGAGGCGATTGGCGATCGTTTTGGCGTATTCCGCTTTCCAGCCACACTGGTGTTTATCCACGGCGAACTGCGCGGCATTCTCAGCGGTATCCACACGTGGGCCGATCTGCTTAACCTGATGCGCCCGTTAGTTGAACCACACATGCCGCCGGAGTCCGTACGATGAGCGACACTTTTTTTCATCTTCTGGGGCCGGGGACGCAGCCAAATGATGACAGCTTCAGCATGAATCCTTTGCCCCTTACCTGCCAGGTTAACAGCGACCCCAGCATGGCGTCCCTGGAAAACTGCCCGCACAGTCCGGCGGTAATGGGATTGTTAGCCGATGTGCGCCACCAGCTCAGGAGGTGTATTCCGGCCAAACAGGACGTGCTGGGGTGGGAATTATCCGCGCTCAACGCAGACGATCTCACGTTTTTAAATACGCTACTCGGCGAAGGCGAAGTTTCAGTGCGCATCCAGCATGCTGACGGCAGAACGAGCGAAATTCAGGAGTCGATTTTCTGCGGTATCTGGCGGGTACGTAGTCAGAATGACAAGGGACAGTGGGAGGAGCATCTGGAAGCAGGTAGCGCGCCGCGGGCGCTGTGGCTGGCGGCAACATTCAATACACTGCCGGACGACAGCTTGTTGCCCCCGCCGGTGGACGGGCTAATGAATGGCCTGACGCTGGCACAGGAACTGCTGGCGCACGTGCGCGATCCGGCCTTGCAACCCCATAGCATTAACCTCACCCAACTTCCGATTAGCGATGCGGATCGCCTGTTTCTTGCTCGATTATGTGGCGAAGGACGCATCCAGATCCGCACTATCGGTTACGGCGAGAGCCAAATCGATGCCACGGCGCTGCGCCATGTCTGGCATGTGCGCTGTCTGGATACCCTGAAAGGGCTTCTGCTCGAAAGTTATGAGATCTGCCCATTACCAGAGCTGGTGCAGGCTGCGCCGGAAGATCTTCGCGACTCGCTCCAGCGCCTGGATGAAGTCTGCGGCTGGCTGGCATCCGGCCCACCGGCCTGAACATTCTCTTCGGACCCGCGTATTTTTTGCAGCGGGTCTGACGTTTTCTTCCTTACCTATTCTCTCTCTAATGCCTGATGGAGTTCGCATGTGGGACGTCATTGACTTATCGCGTTGGCAGTTTGCGCTGACCGCGCTATACCATTTTCTGTTTGTTCCCCTGACGTTGGGGCTGATTTTTATGCTGGCCATCATGGAAACCATTTATGTGGTGACCGGCAAAACAGTCTACCGCGACATGACACGTTTCTGGGGTAAGTTATTTGGGATTAACTTTGCGCTCGGCGTGGCGACCGGCCTGACCATGGAGTTTCAGTTCGGCACTAACTGGTCGCTGTATTCCAACTACGTGGGTGATATTTTCGGCGCGCCTCTGGCAATGGAAGCCCTGCTGGCCTTCTTCCTCGAATCGACGTTCGTTGGTCTGTTCTTCTTCGGCTGGCAACGCTTAACCAAATACCAACACCTGATGGTCACCTGGCTGGTCGCGTTTGGTTCTAATATCTCGGCCCTGTGGATCCTCAACGCCAACGGCTGGATGCAATATCCCACCGGCGCTCACTTTAATATTGATACCTTGCGTATGGAGATGAGCAGCTTTAGCGAGCTGGTCTTTAACCCCATCAGCCAGGTGAAATTTGTACATACCGTGATGTCCGGTTATGTCACAGGCGCTATGTTTGTGATGTCCATCAGCGCCTGGTATCTATTGCGGGGTCGCAATCGCGAGTTCGCCCAACGCTCCTTCGCAGTGGGCTCCGTCTTTGGCACGTTGGCGATTCTCGGCACCCTGCAACTGGGTGACAGCTCAGCCTATGAGGTGGCACAACGCCAGCCGGTAAAACTGGCAGCAATGGAAGGTGAATGGCAGACCGAGCCAGCACCAGCCCCCTTTCATCTGATCGCCTGGCCGCAGCAAGAACAAGAACGCAACGCCTTTGCCGTGAAGATACCGGCTCTGCTGGGCATCCTGGCGACGCACTCTTTAGACACGCCTGTTCCCGGGCTGAAAAACCTGATGGCGGATGCTCTCCCCCGCCTGCAACGAGGTCGGGAAGCGTGGCTGCTGATGCAGGAAATCGCCAAAGGTAACCGTACGCCACAGGTGCTCAAGGCGTTTTACGACGTGGAAAAAGATCTGGGTTACGGCATTCTGCTGGCAAACTACGCGCCTGATATGAACCATGTCACTCCTGAGCAATATCAGGCAGCGCAACGCGGCGCAATCCCGCAAGTTGCGCCGGTATTCTGGAGCTTTCGCATCATGATTGCATGCGGTTCGCTGCTGTTGCTGGTAATGGCGATTGCGCTAATACAAACCTTACGCAGGCGCATCGACCAGCATCGCTGGGTGCTGCGCATGACGCTGTGGAGCTTGCCGCTACCGTGGATTGCCATTGAAGCTGGCTGGTTTATGACGGAGTTTGGCCGTCAGCCGTGGGCGATTCAGGATATTTTGCCAACCTGGTACGCCCACTCCGCGCTGACCGCAGGCCAGTTGGCCTTCTCCATGGGGCTAATCCTGACGCTTTACACTTTGTTCTTAATTGCAGAGGTCTACCTGATGCAGAAATACGCGCGTCTGGGCCCGGATACGATGCAACGTCAGCAACCGGCGCAACAACAGGGATAAAGGAGATAATCATGTTGGATTATGAAACGTTGCGGCTCATCTGGTGGCTGCTGATTGGCATCATCCTGGTGGCATTTATGGTCACCGACGGGTTTGATATGGGGGTTGGTTGCCTGTTGCCGCTGATCGCGCGCAACGACGAGGAACGTCGGGTACTAATCAATAGCGTCGGGGCGCACTGGGAAGGTAATCAGGTGTGGCTCATTCTGGCGGGCGGCGCATTATTCGCAGCCTGGCCGCGGGTCTATGCCGCCGCATTTTCGGGGTTTTATGTGGCGATGATTCTGGTGTTGTGCGCGCTCTTTTTTCGCCCGCTGGCCTTTGATTACCGTGGAAAAATAGCCAATGCACGCTGGCGAGCCATGTGGGACACAGGGTTGGTGATCGGCAGTCTGGTGCCGCCGGTTATCTTCGGCGTGGCGTTCGGTAATCTGTTTTTAGGGGTACCTTTTCTCTTCACGCCACAGCTTCATGTGCACTATCTGGGTACCTTCTGGCAGCTACTTTCTCCTTTTGCCCTGCTGTGCGGCGCATTAAGCCTGATGCTGGTTATTCTGCAGGGAGGCGTGTGGTTACAGTTGAAAACCGACGGCATACTTCGCCAGCGTGCGTTATCTGCCACCCGCCGCAGCGCGATGCTGGTAGTGCTCTGTTTCCTGCTAGCCGGATACTGGCTGTGGACGGGGATTGACGGCTTTGTGCTGCTTAACCAGGATCCTAATGGTCCTTCCAACCCGCTATTAAAAGTCGTAACGATCGCACCGGGCGCGTGGATGGGGCACTTTGAAAACTCACCTTCACTGCTGTTGATCCCGCTATTGGGCATGATTTTCCCGATGCTGACACTCTATACCTGCGACCAGCATCGGGCCGTGTGGGGATTTTTGTTTGCTTCGTTGACTCAGGCCTGCGTGATCTTCACCGCCGGCATTACCCTGTTTCCATTTGTGATGCCTTCAAGCGCGTATCCGCTCTCCAGCCTGACGGTGTGGGACAGTACCTCCAGCCAGATGACGCTCAGCATCATGCTGGTTATTGTGCTGATTTTTTTACCGATCGTTCTGCTTTATACCGTGTGGAGTTATTACAAGATGCTGGGGCGCATAAATGTAGAAACGATCCGCCGCGACAACCACGAACTTTATTAGGGAGGAGTGTACGATGTGGTATCTATTTTGGTTTGTCGGCATTCTGCTGATGTGCGCGCTCTCCACACTGGCGCTGGTCTGGCTTGAGCCCCGGCTGAAATAATCCTGAAACCGGAGGGAGCGATGGACTGTCTCCGGTTTATTTTTGATTGCTGCAAGCCATACCGTATTTAAATATTATTTTCCTAAAACCATGCAGGTTTATGCTACACCTAAGATTTAATTATACTCCTGCCAGTTTACACAACCTGATTTATAAATCAGGATCGCTAATCTGGTGACTCACCATCCAGTATAATTTCCAGCTAATGAACAAGGTTGTCCATGAAGTATTTAGTAGCAGTGTTAATCCTTTCTTATTCAACATTTGCGATGTGTAGCGAGAAAACGTTGTATGCGATCAATCCGACCGCATTCGTTTATCATGCCTATAATCCAGCCAAAAGCTATACCCAATATTTTCAGAATCAGTATGTTGCTTTTGAGAGAAGGCTTAGCCCGGATTCTGACTATAGTTTGGCCATCGGTTCACTGAAAAATAGTTTTGCTGACAGATGTTTACTGCTAGGCGTACGCAAAGACTGGATTACCGAGGGACGCTGGATCTTTAAAGGTGGATATGCCTATGCCGGGGAGTTTTTCCTCAACACCTTTAGCCATTGTGGCGATGAAGGAGTCTATAAAAACATTAAGGATGTTACCGGCATAGGATTTGCACCTTACATCTATCATGCTTTGCAATATAACATTAATAAATCTGCCAGTGTTGAAGGTGGGGTGATATTACCTGGGATTGTTATTTTCAGCGTACAACTGCACTTTTAGTAATGGATATCCAATTGTTATCTCAATTATCACAAAATAAGATAATTTTATTTAGCCATTAATACCACAATCATTATTTAGTTGATAAATCTCATCAACTCCCCTCCGAATTCATATAACACAGACAAAAATTTTCACGGTATATAGTTAGTTATGAAAGTAAAAACATTGTTATATTCCTGGCTGTTAATCAACTCAGGCGCGTCAGCGCAGCCTTTGACTATTGATCCCCAAGATATTGCTGGCAATTTTCCCGATAACGCCACCTCCAAAATTACCGCCATTGCCGAAAATGGTTCTCATGCGGTGGGAACGGTCACCATCAAGCAAAACAGCCAGGCGTTTATTATCAATCTGGATAATCTTATTGCGCATGATTTAGGTACGTTGCAAAGTGATAACCAAGGGTATTCAGAAGCAACCTCCATTTCCAATGACGGGAGCGTTATTGCAGGTTGGGCGGATACCAATACCAGCAGAAGCCAGGCCTTTGTTTTCCGCATTGGCGATACGCATCTGACGCCAATCGGTACTTTCAGGGCGAATAATATCGGTTATTCCAGCGCTCATGCCTTATCGGGTGACGGTCAGGTGGTTGTTGGAGAGGCTGATGTCGACGCTCGTTATTCTCACGCTTTTCGTTATCTGGTGAGCAGTGGCAGCCTGAGCGATCTGGGCACACTTCGCGCTAAAAATCAGGGTTATTCTTCGGCCACCGCGGTTTCAGATGATGGCAGCATTCTTACTGGAAATTCAGATACCGACTACGGTAGCAGTCAGGCCTTTTTCTATCGTGATGGAAGTACTCACCTGACAGGGATAGGGACGCTACGCAGTGACAATAAGGGCAGTTCACAGGCGACAGCCATTTCTGCCGATGGAAAAATCATCGTCGGCTCCGCACAAACCGACAGAGGTGTCAGCCAGGCATTCCGCTATTCTATCGATGAATTACAGATGACAGGATTAGGGTCGCTGCGCGCTGATAATAGCGGTTCTTCGCTGGCCCTGGCCACTTCGGCCGATGGTAACATTATTGTCGGGAACGCCGCCAGCGACAGTGGCGGGATACAAGCATTTTTGTATAATGCAGGCGATCGGCGCATGACCAATCTTGGATCGCTGCAAACAGATAATAACGGTCCTTCCTACGCTTATGCCATTTCTGCTGATGGTCAGGTTGTTGTCGGTAGCGCGCATACCGATTCAGGCGATTCCCAGGCATACCTGTACCGTCAGGGAAACGCGAAGATGACGGGACTCGGGACTTTACGCCGGGACAACAGCGGCAGTTCTGTGGCGCGGGTTGTTAATCACGATGGAACCCTTATTGCAGGCAGTGCTGACACTGATGCAGGAGAAACTCACGCCACTCTCTGGAGAATAAAATACCCCGCGCCTGTTCCTCCGGTAAATCCCCCCGTGGCACCGCCACCGGTTAATCCGCCCGTGACACCACCGCCGGTTAATCCGCCCGTGACACCACCGCCGGTTAATCCGCCCGTGACACCGCCAGCGGTTAATCCGCCCGTGACACCGCCAGCGGTTAATCCGCCAGTGACGCCGCCAGCGGTTAATCCGCCCGTGACGCCGCCACAGGACATCCCTCAGGAAAAACCGGAGATCACTATCATTGATGTTATCAATAGCCGCCAGGCAATGGCCGACACAGCAAAGAGAAGCTACCAGGTATTGGATTTATACCAGCAGGCATTAACATCACTGTCGGACCAACGTTGCTATAGTACCCCTGGCAACCGTTACTGCCTGAAGTCTTTTTTCCAGGCCGACGCGATGCAAGGCAATCGCCGGGATAGTGCGGGCTTCAATGCCAGTATGTCACTTCTCGCGGATGGTTCACTGGTATCGGGGATCGCATTGAGTTTTCCGCTCGGAGGCAGGATCAACGATAATTATCGTTTTCGTAACAACCTACACCCTGGTATCGCCGGATATCTGCAATACCACCGGGGAACACAACCCGCAGGATTGACTGTCGCTCTCTCAATGGCAGGGATCCGGGATAACGTTACTATCCAACGTAATACACGAGCTAACACCGAGGCAGGAAAAGGTCACTCGACCATTAAGGGTTATACTGCATCGGCCGAGGCAAGTTATACCTTTGTCGTCTCGGAACCGTTTTTTTTCAGCCCATTTACCGGGCTTCGGTATTCATCCTTGACCCGCGATGGCTATCAGGAGAACAGAGATATAGCCTTCCCTGCACATTTTGAGCGACTTGAAATAGCCACAACAGAATTACAGACCGGGCTCAAAACTCAGTATCAGCTCGCCAAAACGCTCAGGCTCAATTCGCAATTCGGCGTCAGCACCAATCTCTCCAGCCGTTCTAATGGCTTTCAAGGGGATATTGAATATGCCGGGGGATTCAGCAACAAACCTCATGAAAATCATAGATTAAGACCATTCATGGCGATAGGCCTGACGGGTAACGTGACCGCGAATGCCGCCTACACGTTACAGGCGGGGTATCAGAAAAATAGCAGCAATAAAGGCAGCACGCAGGTCGGTTTTAATTTCTCACTAGGATGGTAGCTGGAAATGTAATTTAATTATGCCCTTTTCATCAGCTCTGCAAGACGCTTAATCTGCCGTCCCTGGTTATCGAAATTACCCTCATCGAGCCACATATCGTAGGCGGGTCTGAGCGTCGGGTACTCCCCGTCAATGATTGAGTACCATGCAGTATCACGATTACGTCCACGGGTAACGATAGCCTGACGAAATATGCCTTCAAAACTGAAGCCAAAGCGCTCTGCCGCTTCACGGGAAGGCGCATTTAAAGCATCACATTTCCATTCAAAACGACGATAGCCCAGGTCCTCAAAAACGTACTTTAAAACCAATGACATGACTTCCGTTGACGCTCGCGTGCGTTTCATCAGAGGGGAGTAAGAAATGTGCCCAACCTCAATCACACCATTGGAGGGATCAATACGCATAAGCGCAAACGTACCCACAGGTTTCATACTGGCTAAATCGATCACGGCAAAATGCATGGGATCTGTTTGTTCTTCAATCTTTTTTAAATAAACGAAGAAGGCATCAAAGGTCTCAAAGGGTCCTACCGGCAAGTAAGTCCAGTCGCGAAAATCACTCGCTTCGCAGTACGCTTCGTAAAGACCCTTTGCATGGCGAGCGGCGTTAATACGTTCAAGCTGGCAATAGCGACCTGTAATTTGTTGAGCCTCGGGAAAAGGGGCTCCACGCCAGTCAGACAAAGACATACCAATGGGTTGATGGAATTGATTAAAGATGTCTGACATATCCGTACCTCTTACAAAACAGGATTAAACCCGCGCAGAGTATGATCAAACTGACCAGGCCAAAAGAACCACAATGCGTATTTTTTACGGATCCACTGTATTAATGATAAAAATTGAATAAGTTACAATTTAAATAACCTGAGCAAGGCGACGTATCCCATCAACAATTTCCTCTGACGGATGATTGGCAAAGCCAATTAAAATCCCCTGTCGTAAGACATCCCCGTGGTAATAACGGCTTAGGGAGAGTATTCCCATGCCAAGTAATCTGGCTTTCTCTTCAACTTCATTTCCGGTTAAGCCATTTTGTAGCCAACACACAATATGAACGCCGGAGTCAGAAGGCTGAACGATCATTTTATCAGCGAGATAATCCTGAATGGCATTGACCAGCGTCGTTCTTCTTTCATAGCACGCCTTGCGGATTCGACGCACATGACTGGCATAATGCCCATCCTCAATAAAACTCGTCATCACTGCCTGCTCAAGATAGCTGGTGCCGAGATCGGTAAAATATTTCGTCACCATAATCTGTTCTTTTAAACCAGGAGGGACAACTAAAAAACCTAAACGGAATTCTGGATACATCATTTTAGAAAATGTTCCAGCATAGATTACCCGTTGATTCTGATCTAATCCCTGTAATGCTTGTAAAGAACGATCGGCATACCGGAATTCGCTATTATAATCATCTTCAAATATCCATGCCTGGTTTGACTTCGCCCATTCCAGCAATTCAAAACGCCGGGTTAAACTCAACGATCCGCTTAATGGATATTGATCCGACGGAACAACATAGGCGAGATTAGCGTTTGGAAAATTCTCAATGCCATAGCGGACGTTCATTCCTTCGCTATCTACCTGGACTGGCCTAACCATAGCGCCAACTGACATAAAAACCCCTCGCGCACCTTTGTAACCAGGGTTGTCCAGCCAAACATCACTTCCCGTTGAAAGTAGCGCTCGCGCAGTAATGTTCAATGCCTGTTGGATGCCATTTACGATAATGATCTGATCTTCGTTACAGTTCACTCCACGCGTTGTTTTGATATAACGGCAAACCGCTTTTCTCAGAGGAAGATAGCCGCAAGGATGAGTGTGAGCGCCCAGTTGATGCCTGGATTGTCTCCAGACACGCTGCAGTAGTTTTCCCCATAACGCATGTGGGAAGAGATCCGTGCACCCAACGCCAACCGCAAACAGACGGTTCATGCCGCGCCCTTCATACTCATTCGACCATAAATCCAGAACCGGGTCATTTCGGTTGTTTACTTGTTCATCTGGCGCGACGACTTCCCCTAACTCTATCTTCGGATAACTATTGCTGATACTTAGATCCGGAATATTGTGCGCTACATACGTACCAGACCCTTTTCGGGTCAGGATATACCCTTCATCTAATAACCGGTCATAACCGGCAATCACCGAGTTGCGTGAAATTGACATCATCTCGGACAACGCCCGGGTTGAAGGCATTTTTGTTCCTGCGGGTAATCGGCCTGTAAGAATGTGATCACGGAGTGTGTGATAGATCTGTTCCTTCACGATGCCGTTGCCTAAAACAAATCCTTGAAATAAAGGTGCATTGTTTTTCTTCATTTTATTAACCTTTATGCTAAAAGTGGATCCTATCAATTGATGAAAAGTGTCACTTTACAAGAAGTTATAAAAAATCCAGGATAATCATCCGGGCACATTATTCTTATAATATCAGGATAAATATATGAACGACAAAAAGACTATTACTATAGTAACCGCAGAACAACAAGACTACACCAACTGGCTTCCTTTATGGCTAAACTACCAAACATTTTATCGCACTAAAATTTCCGAGGAAGTAACAAAATTAACATGGGAGCGTTTCCTTACGCCGTGCGAGCCTGTTTATTGTGCTGTCGCTAAATATGATGGAAAAATAGTAGGTCTGGTGCATTATCTCTTTCACCGTTCAACCTGGACAGATTCAAATTATTGCTATCTTGAAGATTTATTTGTTAGCGAAGATGTACGCGGACAACACATCGGTAAACAGCTTATCGAGTATGTTCAACAAGAGGCTCAAAAACACCACGCGTCAAGATTATATTGGCATACACATGAAACCAATCTGCGTGGACAACGCTTGTATGACTGGGTTGCTAAAAAGAGCGGGATGATCGAATATCGTATGTGAGGGAAATGATACTCTGAGCAAACTTTAATTATTCAGTACTTAAAATCAAAGATTAGCCTCTGAGTAAATATACTCAGAGGCTGTATTGGTGATAATCAAGCTGGAGAAGAGGCTGATTTTCATAATTCAGACTTTCTTTAAATTTACTTTGTATTATTACGGCGGCAAGAAAAGCCCCGCGGTCGCGATTAGGTATAGACAATAGCGCGGTAGCAATATGCCAGAGGCCCGGCAAGTTGGTAGGATTCGACCATGTCTACATTCGATAAATGGAGCAAGGCGAGTAACATCACCCGCCCCAGCCTTCATCTAATGGAGTCGATTTACTTAAAATACCAGAGGCTAATACGTCGTCGGCTCAACCGGATGACTGTCTCCCGGAATATGCGGAGATTTAACAAAGACGCCTTTCCACGGAACCTCACCTCTGTTCACCAGAAAATGTGCTTCACCGGGATCGCAGTGCAAAACATCCCCCGAGCCTAACGTGTAGGGCTCACCGTTCAGATATAACGTCACTTCACCTGCCAGGGTATAAAAAATCTCGCAGGCTTCGATGTGACGATGGTTGGGAAAAGACTGACCGGGCTGGAGCATGACGACGCCCATGTCACATACCGGACCGCGAATGAGATATTTCGGGCCGCTATCACCAAAACGGTACTCATGCTGCGCTTCGTTCGATTTAATCATGGCGATCTCCTGTTATAAACCCGGCGCTTTCCACAAAGAGGTCGTCAACCCGTGATCGACCAGACCTAACTGCTCCTGATATACCGCCTGCCATTTCTCACGTGATTCCCGATAAAGCTCGTGCTTCTCTTTATCCGGCACATGTTCCCGCTCCCAGCGTACCAGTCGTTCACCGGTCTCGGCCATAGATGACCAGATCCCTGCCCCGACACCGGCAGCAATGGCGCAGCCGAGCGCCGTTGCCTCTTTGACGACCGGCACATTAACCGTCAGCCCTGATACATCCGCCAGAATCTGGCTCCAGAGTTTGCCCTTCGAGCCCCCCCCAGCAAATACCAGTGAAGTAGGATGGATGCCGGTAAAATCGGCGATTTGCTGCAAATTACAGGTCGATACAATGGCCGCATTCTCTTCCAGCGCACGAAACAGCGTAGCTTTATTGCATTTTTCCGGATCGATGGACAGGTTGATAAACGAAGGAGCGGCGTGATACCAGCTCTTGAAACGCATCCGGTCAGAGAAAATTGGCATCACTCCCCATGCACCTGCCGGTACCCGGGAAGCCATCTCCTCCAGAAGGGTGTAGGTATCTACCCCCAGACGCTCAGCGATCAGCTTTTCTTCTGCACAGAAAGCGTCACGAAACCAGCGCATCGTCAGGCCAGTAAAAAAGCTGATGGATTCGGTTTGCACCATTCCCGGAATGACGTGCGGATTAATGCGCACATTCATCTCCGGATCAACAATCGGAGCGGATAAATTCACCACCTGCTGCCAGAATGTGCCGCCCAGCACGGCGGTTTGCGCCGGACGTACGACCCCAAGGCCAAGGCAGCCCAACTGAACATCTCCGCCGCCTACTACCACTGGCGTACCTGCTTTCAACCCGCACTGTGCAGCAGCCTGGGCCGTCACCCTTCCCAGGAGCGTTCCTGTCTCTTTAACCGGTGAGAGAATATCCGACCGCAATCCTGCCATCTGCAACAATGACGGTTTCCAGTCTCGCGTTTTGAGGTCCAACAGGCCCGTTGTTCCGGCATTGGAAGGATCCACCGCCAGCTCACCGCTGAGCATGTAGGCCATCCAGTCGCTGATCATCGTGACCGTTGAGGCGCGACGATAGATATCCGAACGATGATGCGCCAACCAGAGCAGGCGTGGGATGGCGCTCAGCGCCAGCGTCTGTCCCGTGCTGCGATAGACCTCACTTTCGAAGGTGTAATCGTGGATCTCCTTAAGTTCGCTGACTTCCCGTGCCGCTCTGGCATCCACGTTTGCGCAGGCCCAGACAGGCGTCCCCTCTGCATCATAGACCACAATGCCTTCACGCATCGAACAGGCTGAAACGGCAGCAATCGCTTCTGGCGCAATCCCGGCGTTATGCAGCGCCTGACGAATACACTCACAGGCCAGTTGCCAGTTTTTCCCCAGATCAAACTCCATCGAGCCGGGCACATCCGGTACGGCGAGATGCCGCCATTCCGCTTGCCCCACCGCGATTTGTTTACCTTCCAGGTCGAAAATCACGGCGCGAACGCTTCCGGTTCCGGCGTCCAGTGCCATCAGGTAATGTGCTGATTCAGAGAGGGTACAGAGTCGGGCCATCGTTTTTGTCCTCGGCTTATTATATTTGTCAGGTCGTCAATGCTTTCTCCACAGTACAAACGGAAATTCTGTTACTTCCCTGCCGCGCGACTGCACGGCAGATACGCATTACTGCCCGCTGACAATAGCGGCGGCAGTTTCCTGGTCAGTGACCAATGCGTTGATATAACCCCCTTTCATCGCCGCAGCGATCGCTTCCGCTTTATTCACGCCCCCGGCAACACCGATCACCGTCGGGATCGTCTTCAGGGTATTGAGGGTTAACCCGATAAGTTCATCGTGGATCTTCATATCCGGAATCACCTGCCCTTCGCCATCAAAGAAGTAGCCCAGAATGTCGCCTACAGCGCCTTTGCGGCCAATCATCAGCTGTTCACCCTGAGTGATATAGCCTGAGCGAATAATGGTGGCCTCATCTTTCTGGTTGATTGCGCCGATACCGACAATGGCCGCGTCGGCAGCCTGGGCAGCCAGCAGGACATCCTGGACGCTGTTTTCATTTTTTAACGTCCGGGCAATCTCTGCTGAGGAGGCGCGAAGCGGAGCCGGAATAATACTGACCGGACAGGCCGCGTTGAGTTGTCCAATCCCAGTCATGTAAGGCCCCACGCCACCCGAGAGCGTCACCAGGCGAATTTGTTGAGCAGAGATAAATCCGCTCAGTCGCTTTAACGTGTTCATGGTCGCTTCGCCGAAACCGGCCGCCAGAATCTGCTGTGGCTGGAGTGACTCCATCAGCATATGCGCGGCGCCAATCCCCAGGCGAACGCAGGCATCTGCTCCGGGAAGTCCCGGGATGACCCGTACATTGTTCAGCTCAAAGCGACGACGTAATTCAGTTTCATATTCCAGACAGCCTTCAAAGCGAGAATTAATCTGTACACGAATAATCCCGGACTGATGCCCCTTCTCCAGCAGGCGCGACACTTTAAGCCGCGTCAGCCCCAGCCTGTTGCTGATGTCGCTCTGCGTCATACCGTCGTGGTAATAGAACCACGCAATGCGTGCCACCAACTCTTCTTCACACATCCCTTGCCCGGAAATCATCGGGTCGTTAATAGTCATCATTCTGTCTTCACTTTGAACATATCGAATTTCTGAACGCAATTGTTCATTCATTGGTAGTTAATAACTGTGATTAAACCCACATTTCGGTGGCTTTTTATTGAACAAATTTAATTACTCCGATCATTTTAGCATAAAACGTGATCTATTCGTCGGTTTTATGAGCAGTTAGGTCATAAGGTTATGAACAATTCGAATCGCTCAATACATTTGTTCAACCTGATTCTACCCAGGCCGAACGGAGGTGGCACGTAAATGAGTCACGAAAAAATCGCTCCGCTACTCAGCGCACAGTCTGTCTGTAAGCAGTACTCCGGCGTTAAGGTACTGAAAGGTATTAACTTTACCTTGCGCAAAGGCGAAGTCCATGCGCTGCTGGGAGGGAATGGTGCCGGGAAATCCACGCTGATGAAAATTATCGCCGGTATTACTCCGGCGGACAGCGGAAGCATTGAGATTGAAGGATCCCGCTGTACAAAACTGACGCCGATCCTGGCGCATCAGTTGGGGATCTACCTTGTACCACAGGAGCCACTGCTCTTCCCCAGCCTGACGGTAAAAGAGAATGTCCTGTTTGGTCTGCCCAAACACCAAAGCTCGGCGCAAAAAATGAGCGCGATGCTCGCCGCGCTGGGCTGCCAGTTTGATATCAACAGCCAGGCCGGTTCACTGGATGTCGCCGACCGGCAAATGGTCGAAATCCTGCGCGGGCTGATGCGCGATTCGCGAATTTTGATCCTTGATGAACCCACAGCCTCACTCACACCAGCAGAAACAGATCGGTTGTTCAGTCGTCTGCGTGAGTTGCTGAGTGCCGGCGTAGGGATCGTTTTCATCTCCCACAAGCTGCCTGAGATACGCCAGATTGCGGATTACATTAGCGTGATGCGGGACGGAACCATTGCGCTCTCCGGTAAAACGGCGGACCTGAGCACAGACGAAATTATCCAGGCCATTACGCCAGCGTCACGTACTAACACGCTGAGCGCGACCCAGAAACTGTGGCTGGAATTGCCTGGCAACCGTCCGCAGCACGATGCAGGCACACCAGTATTGAGCCTCGAAAATGTCACCGGTGAAGGATTCATGAACGTCAGTTTCGAGGTTCGTGCCGGGGAAATTTTAGGTCTGGCTGGCCTGGTCGGCGCCGGGCGCACCGAACTTGCAGAAACGCTTTACGGGCTACGACCTCTGCGGGCCGGACGCGTCGTACTCGGCGGCAAGGATATCTCCACGCTTTCCACACGCGAGCGTCTGCAGCATGGTCTGGTATATCTACCGGAGGATCGGCAATCATCAGGACTGAATCTGGATGCCTCGCTGGCGTGGAATGTTTGCGCATTAACCCATAACCACAGCGGTTTCTGGGCAAATCCGGCAAAAGACAGCGCCACGCTCGAACGTTATCGCCGCGCGCTCAATATCAAGCTGAACGATCCCGAACAACCTGCCCGCACGCTCTCCGGTGGTAATCAGCAAAAAATTTTGATCGCCAAATGCCTCGAAGCTTCGCCGCAAGTGCTGATTGTGGATGAGCCGACGCGCGGAGTGGACGTCTCTGCCCGTAACGACATCTACCAGTTGCTCCGCAGTATTGCGGCTCAGAATGTCGCGGTGCTGTTCATCTCGTCCGATCTGGAGGAGATCGAACAGATGGCCGATCGCGTTTACGTCATGCACCAGGGGGAAACAGGCAACGATGCCCTGCAGGGCGACGAGATTAATGTCGACACCATCATGCACGTTGCGTTCGGCGACCGCCCGTCAGGGACTACGCCACATACCGGGGAGGCGCCATGCTGAAATTTATTCAGAATAATCGCGAGGCAACCGCACTGTTGGCAGTGCTGTTGCTGTTCGTTCTGCCGGGGATGCTTGACAGCCAGTACCTCAGTGTTCAGACGCTGACGATGATCTTCAGCAGCGCCCAAATTCTCATGCTGCTGGCGATGGGAGCGACGCTGGTGATGCTGACCCGCAACATCGACGTATCGGTCGGCTCGATAACCGGGATGTGCGCCGTGCTGCTGGGGCTGCTGCTGAACGCGGGATATCCCTTGCCCGTGGCCTGCGTAGCGACGCTGCTACTGGGATTGCTGGCGGGGGTTATTAATGGCGTGCTGGTCGCCTGGCTGAAAATCCCGGCAATTGTTGCCACGTTAGGAACGCTGGGTCTGTATCGCGGCGTCATGCTGCTCTGGACGGGCGGTAAATGGATTGAAGGACTGCCTGCACAGCTTAAGCAACTCTCCGCCCCGGTTTTCCTCGGGATCTCCGCCATCGGTTGGCTGACCCTACTCCTGATGCTGCTGATGGCCTGGCTACTGGCAAAAACCGCCTTTGGTCGCTGTTTTTATGCCACCGGGGATAATTTGCAGGGCGCACGGCAACTGGGAGTACGTACCGAAGCCATCCGTATTCTGGCCTTCTCGCTCAACGGTTGCATGGCGGCGCTGGCTGGGATCGTCTTTGCTTCTCAGATTGGCTTCATCCCTAATCAGACCGGAACCGGGCTGGAAATGAAAGCCATTGCTGCCTGCGTACTGGGTGGAATCAGTCTGCTGGGCGGTTCCGGGACAATCATTGGCGCCGTGCTTGGTGCCTATTTCCTGACTCAAATCGATAGCGTACTGGTCCTGCTGCGCATTCCGGCCTGGTGGAATGACTTTATTGCCGGTCTGGTCCTGCTGGCGGTGCTGGTATTTGACGGCCGACTGCGCTGCGCGCTGGAACGTAATATCCGCCGACAAAAATATGCCCGCTTCACTCCGCAGTCTCAGCCGTGTCCGTCGACAAAAAGCGCCGCGGATACTGTGCGCACCGCTAAAAAACGTGAGGTTGCCTGATGACTCGTTTACATCGTTACGGCTGGGAACTGGCGCTCGCCGCGCTACTGGTGATTGAAATTCTGGGATTTGGCGCTCTGAACCCTCGACTGCTAGATCTGAACGTACTGCTGTTCAGCACCAGCGACTTTATCTGCATTGGTATTGTTGCCCTCCCCTTAACCATGGTGATCGTCAGCGGCGGGATCGATATCTCTTTTGGCTCCACGATGGGGCTGTGCGCTATCGCGCTGGGCGTGATGTTCCAGGGGGGCGTACCGTTGCCGCTGGCCATTATCCTGACGCTCGCGCTGGGCGCGCTGTGCGGATTGATCAACGCCGGGCTGATTATCTACACGGGCGTGAATCCTCTGGTTATCACGCTGGGAACGTTGTACCTGTTTGGCGGCAGCGCATTGTTGCTGTCGGGGATGGCAGGGGCGACCGGTTATGAAGGTATTGGCGGCTTCCCACAGGGCTTCACCGATTTTGCCAACCTTGATGTGCTGGGCCTGCCCGTGCCACTGATCTTCTTTCTCGTCAGCGTGCTCTTTTTCTGGCTGTTGATGCACCGAACCCACGCCGGACGAAATGTCTTCCTGATTGGGCAAAGCCCCCGCGTGGCGCTGTATAGCGCTATCCCGGTGAATCAGACGCTATACGCATTGTACGCGATGACCGGCTTTGCATCGGCAGTCGCAGCGGTGCTGCTGGTTTCTTACTTTGGCTCTGCTCGCTCCGATCTGGGGGCCTCCTTCCTGATGCCGGCCATTACGGCGGTCGTCCTGGGCGGTGCCAACATCTATGGCGGTTCCGGGTCAATTCTCGGCACAGCCATCGCCGCGCTGTTAGTGGGCTATCTGCAGCAGGGGTTGCAGATGGCTGGCGTGCCTAACCAGATATCCAGCGCCCTCTCTGGTGCATTACTTATTGTCGTTGTCGTAGGTCGTTCCGTCAGCCTGCATCGTCAGCAAATTAAAGACTGGATGGCACGTCGTCGCGCTGTTCGGCAGGCCTGAAACCCATTGCCCTAAAGGAAAAGTACATGACTATTCAGAGCATTAAAAAAATTGCCGTAATCAGTACCCTTAGCCTGGCGGCGTTCACCCTCAACGCTTATGCCGCAGAGCGAATCGCATTTATCCCGAAACTGGTTGGGGTGGGGTTCTTTACCAGTGGTGGTAACGGTGCCCTGGAGGCCGGTAAAGAGCTTGGTGTCGATGTTACCTATGACGGTCCGACAGAGCCCAGCGTCTCTGGTCAGGTTCAACTCATCAATAACTTTGTTAACCAGGGGTATAACGCCATTGTGGTTTCCGCTGTTTCACCTGATGGGTTATGCCCGGCGTTAAAGCGCGCCATGCAACGCGGTGTGAAAGTTCTGACATGGGATTCTGACACCAAACCGGAATGTCGCTCGTACTACATCAACCAGGGTACACCAGCGCAGTTAGGCGGCATGCTGGTTGATATGGCCGCAAACCAGGTCAAAAAAGAGAAAGCCAAAGTGGCCTTCTTCTACTCCAGCCCGACCGTAACCGATCAGAATCAGTGGGTGAAAGAGGCCAAAGATAAGATCTCCAAAGATCATCCGGGCTGGGAAGTTGTCACCACTCAGTTTGGCTATAACGACGCCACCAAATCGCTGCAAACCGCAGAAGGCATTATTAAAGCTTATGCCGATCTCGACGCCATCATTGCGCCGGATGCCAACGCCCTTCCTGCTGCAGCTCAGGCCGCTGAGAACCTGAAGAATACCAGCGTGGCGATTGTCGGTTTCAGCACACCAAACGTAATGCGTCCTTATGTTGAACGCGGCACGGTAAAAGAATTTGGCCTCTGGGACGTGGTCCAGCAAGGCAAGATTTCCATATACGTGGCTGATGCCTTGCTGAAAAAAGGCGACATGAACATTGGGGACAAGCTGGAGATTCCGGGTGTTGGGCAAGTTGAAGTCTCGCCGAACAGCGTGCAGGGCTACAGCTACGAGGCGAAGGGAAATGGCATTGTGCTTCTGCCTGAACGCGTGGTGTTCACTAAAGATAACATCGACAAATACGATTTCTGATTTTCATTCCGTAACCGTGGAGTAAAAAATGGCTGATTTAGATGACATCAAAGATGGTAAGGATTTCCATACCGATACGCCGCAACGCAATACCCCGTTCACACTTAAGGGATGCGGCGCACTTGACTGGGGGATGCAGTCCCGACTGTCGCGCATTTTTAATCCTGAGACCGGAAGAACGGTTATGCTCGCGTTTGACCATGGCTATTTTCAGGGACCAACAACAGGACTGGAGCGTATTGATATCAATATAGCTCCCCTGTTCTCTCTCGCTGATGTACTGATGTGCACACGCGGCATCCTGCGCAGTGTGGTCCCCCCCGCCACCAACAAACCGGTAGTCCTGCGCGCCTCAGGCGCTAACTCAATTCTCACCGAGTTAAGCAATGAGGCGGTCGCGCTCTCCATGGATGATGCCGTTCGTCTCAACAGTTGCGCCGTAGCGGCACAGGTGTATATCGGCAGTGAGTATGAACATCAGTCGATCAAAAATATCATTCAGTTGATCGATGCCGGCATTAAAGTCGGCATGCCAACAATGGCGGTGACCGGCGTGGGGAAAGACATGGTTCGCGATCAGCGCTACTTCTCACTCGCCACCCGTATCGCCGCAGAGATGGGGGCGCAGATCATCAAGACCTACTATGTCGATAAAGGTTTTGAGCGCATCGCCGCGGGTTGTCCGGTTCCGATTGTTATCGCGGGTGGTAAAAAATTACCTGAACGTGAAGCGCTTGAGATGTGCTGGCAGGCCATCGATCAGGGCGCATCCGGCGTCGATATGGGGCGTAACATCTTCCAGTCCGAGCACCCAGTCGCCATGATGAAGGCCGTCCACGCGGTGGTGCATCGTAATGAAACCGCTGAACGCGCGTACGAACTCTATCTGAGCGAAAAAAACTAAAAAGGGTATGGGCCTGCCCTGGTGGGCCCATGCGTTTTAAGGAGAAAAGTATGCATGTCACTCTGGTGGAAATTAACGTCCACGAAGATAAAGTCGACGAGTTTATCGAGGTATTTCGCCTCAATCATTTGGGGTCGGTGCGTGAAGAGGGGAATCTCCGCTTCGATGTGTTGCAGGATCCGGAAGTTGAGAGCCGCTTTTATATTTATGAAGCCTATAAGGATGAAGCCGCCGTTGCGTTCCATAAAACTACGCCCCACTACCTTGCCTGTGTGGAAAAACTGGAATCACTGATGAGCTGCCCACGAAAAAAACGCGTCTTCAATGGATTGATGCCATAAGGATCTAAAAATGAACCGTTCCTTTTCCGGTTTGAATCGCACAGAGTGCGTATCGTTAATGAAGCACTACCCGTTAAGCATCGGCATTCTTGCCGGTCAGTGGCTCAAACTCGGGGAGTATCAGCAAAATCTTCGCGCGCTTGAACAACCCGTTATTCACCTGGATCTGATGGACGGACATTTTTGCCCTCAGTTCACCGTTGGCCCCTGGGCTATCGCACAGTTGCCACAGCAGATGATTAAGGATGTCCACCTTATGGTGGATAATCCCTGGCCCGTTGTGCAGGCAAGCGTAAAGGCAGGAGCACACTGCGTCACGTTGCAGGTGGAAAACACGCCGCATCTACACCATATGCTTCATTGGCTTGGTGAGCAAAATGCTGAAGTTTCCGGTGGCACTATGCCGCTTTTGCGAGGGATTAGCCTGTGCCCTGCAACACCACTGGAATATATTCTACCGGTCATTGAAGACGTTGAAATAATACAAATTCTGGCGGTAAATCCCGGCTACGGTAGCAAACTCAGCAAGTCAGCGTTACTGAGACGCATCGCGCAGGTTGTCGCATTACTCAATGCAGCCGGCAAGCGAGACGCCATTCTGCTGGCAGTTGATGGTTCGCTAAACCTGGAAGAACTTCCAGAGATCATCGCCAGCGGAGTGGATCGTGTAGTATCCGGCAGCGCACTCTTCAGGAACGATGCTCTGACGGACAATATCTCTCACTGGCTCGCTACAATTCATTCAGCGCAATAAGTACTGCTATATTTTCTTTTATCACCAGGATACTAACGATTTACCACATGCCATTAAGTTCTACGCTCCCTTGGTAGAAAACCTGGATATACACAGGCATAAAGAGGGAGCGTCCTGCAACAAAGTGGGCGATAACAGTTACCGCGTTTTATTCATCCTCATTATTTCAAGCATAAATACTGGTCTCTCCAGCCCGTAACTTTCACAAACGTTGAGCGTTTTTATTCCACCCGGTTCACATTATTTTTTATTTGTGCAGCTTTGCGCGTTTTCACGTGAGCGTTCTCACAATTATTCGACCAGTGAGCGCCTATAAAACGCTCAACGAGTGATTGTTTTACGTTCTACGGAGATAGCTATGTCATTTTCTGTTCAGGAAACCCTGTTCTCGCTTTTGCAGCATAATGCGATCTCAGGACACGAAAACGCAGTCGCTGATGTCATGCTGCGCGAATTCAGGCGTCATGCAAAAGAGGTCTGGGGAGACAGGCTTGGGAATGTCGTCGCACGCTACGGTAGTGATAAACCTGATGCACTGAGACTAATGATTTTTGCGCATATGGATGAAGTCGGTTTTATGGTTCGCAAAATAGAGCCGTCTGGATTTTTACGTTTTGAACGCGTAGGCGGTCCTGCGCAAGTCACTATGGCTGGTTCCGTCGTCACCCTCGCCGGGGACAATGGGCCGGTGATGGGATGTATCGGGATTAAGTCATACCACTTTGCCAAAGGCGACGAGCGCACGCAGTCACCTTCCGTAGACAAACTGTGGATTGATATTGGCGCCAAAGACAAAGATGACGCCTTACGGATGGGCATTCAGGTCGGTACGCCTGTCACTCTGTATAACCCGCCCCAACTCCTGGCAAACGATCTGGTGTGCAGTAAAGCGCTTGACGATCGTCTGGGCTGTACTGCGCTGCTCGGTGTAGCGGATGCTATCAGTACTACGGAGCTTGATATCGCTGTTTATCTGGTGGCTTCGGTACAGGAAGAATTTAATATCCGTGGCATTGTTCCCGTATTACGCCGTGTAAAACCAGATCTGGCGATTGGTATTGATATCACGCCATCGTGTGACACCCCTGATTTACACGATTATTCCGAAGTCAGGATTAATCAGGGCGTTGGGATCACCTGCCTGAACTACCATGGTCGGGGAACGCTGGCAGGATTAATCACGCCTCCTCGCCTGATACGGATGTTGGAACAGACGGCTCTTGAACACAACATTCCGGTGCAGCGAGAAGTGGCTCCCGGCGTGATAACAGAAACCGGTTATATCCAGGTTGAGCAGGATGGTATTCCCTGCGCCAGTCTCTCTATTCCTTGTCGCTATACCCATTCTCCGGCGGAGGTTGCCAGCCTGCGTGATTTGACTGACTGCATCCGCTTATTGACTGCTCTGGCAGGTATGCCAGCAGCACATTTCCCCATTGAGCCTGATTCAGGCGCTACACAAGAGGCACATCCATTATGAAAAAGATCCTTGTGGCATGCGGTACCGGCATGTCGACTTCAACCATGATTGCACACAAGCTGCAAGAGTTCCTGACTGAACAGGGCATTGCAGCCACTACCGCCCAATGCTGTCTGAATGAGATCCCTCTTAACTGTAACGGTATGGACCTTATTGTTACCTCCATGCGAACCAACAGTGATTACGGCATCCCTACGCTTAATGGCGCCGCCCTGCTCACAGGGATCAACGACGACGCGTTAAAACAACAAATCAAGGCTCTGTTAACCCAATAAAAGGAGGCATTATGTTTGATTACATCCTGTCTCTCGGCGGTACCGTTTTCGTCCCTATCATCATGATCGTAATTGGCCTTATCTTCCGCATCCCCTGGCTGCAGGCGATTAAGGCAGGGGTAACGGTCGGGATCGGTTTTGTCGGTATGGGACTGGTGATCGTCATGGCGATCGACAGCCTCAGTCCCCCTATTAAAGTGATGATTGAACGCTTCGGCCTGACCCTGCATGTCTTTGACGTTGGCGCAGGACCCGCCTCCGGCGTTGGTTATGCGACTGCCATTGGCGCCATGATTATCCCGGTTATTTTTCTTCTCAATGTCGCCATGCTGGTCACCCGTCTGACCAAAACGATGAACGTCGATATTTACAATTACTGGCACTACGCCATTACGGGTACGGTGGTCCAGCTTATGACCGGTAGCCTGATTTATGGTGTGTTGGGGGCAATCTGCCATGCGGCGCTATCGTTAAAAATGGCCGACTGGACGGCAAAACGGGTACAGAACATCGTCGGGCTGGAAGGTATTTCGATAGCCGGTCTGCATCCAGTGCGGGCGGCGACGACGGCCACGGCAACAGTGACAATAAAGGCGACCTTCACGGTACCTCCCTGCACGCTGACGGTGCCGGACACGGTATTTCTTGGCAGTCTGCTAAACGGGACACAGACCCATTATCCGGTGAAGATCAATATCAGCTGCCCGGCCCCGGTCTCCACGGTGATTTACGGTGAGCAGGTGGGGAGTGTGCTGGTCGCAGGGAGCAGTACACAAATGGCGATGACCGGTCCGGCAGGAGGCAGTGGCACGCCGGCTGCGTTCTGGCTGAGCGCGGGGAATAAGGACATCGACCTGACAGGTGGCGGGGCGACCGATGGAACACTGGGATTTTGTGCCGGGACGGACAACCGCAGCTGCACGGTGACGCCATCGACGCGGGTGATGCCAGACACGCCCCGGGGGCAGACCACGGCCACCGTACGGTTCAGCGTGATGTATCCATGATGGTGTTTCAAAAGGCTTTGGACAGGAAGGTAATGAAAAGGAATAAACAGATACGCTGCGCAGTACTGACGTTGCTGATTTTATCTTCTCCGTTTGCCCGGGCGGCATGGACATATGACTGTACCCTCAAAAATGGAGACATCAGTATAAGGGGGAGAACGTTTACTTTGCCGCCATCTGCCACTGGGACGTTGTGGATGGGTACAGTCACTCTCAATAAAAACCGCATCATCCGGACAAATGATTCACAGTCACCCGGACTTCCGGCTTACGCTAATGATGAAGTGATAAGAAATAACACCAGATATTCTTTTGTGAGGGCTTTTGTTAATCAGGAAGGAGGAGTGGCTTACATTGGCATTTGGTTTGATGCGGACAGGATGTCAACAGGAACAGGGCAGACTGTGCTTACAGCCTGCGTTTACAGCACACCCGGAACCCTCAGCTTTGGCAGCAAGTGTCCTGTGAATTATACCAATGATGTGATAGTTACCGAGACTACAGGTAATTCACAGATACTCAATACCCTGGTTTACAGCACGCTGGCACTGAATGGAGTGACCAGTAATAAGGCGACGCCTCTGGATTTTCCGGTAGCACCTCCGGATGAATTTCAGGACCACACTATCACCTGGACGCTCGGACCGGTGACTTATATCCAAGGTTATACCGGAAGTTTTTCCCTGCAGGGGGACCTGACAACCGAGTCAGCTCAGCCATGGCCCTCTGTCACCTGCACGCGAAAGGCTACGCCAGTGAAATTTATACTGACGCCGGATACCATTGATTTTGGCGATGTGCCGACAGGCAGTAGCCAGATACTTACCCGCCCACTCAGCTTCAGTATTGTGACTGCACCGGCCATTCTACCCTCCGCCACGCTGACTTTCAGCCATGCGGACTCAGATGATGGAAAACTGGTTCTGAATGGGGGGAGAGTCAGTTTTCAGCGGGTCAGTGACGGGATGTCTGCCAGACTCAACGAACCCCTTGCACTGACGGGAAAGAATATGGATTTCACTGTGTTTCTTGACGCATCCACAGCGCGTGCCGGACAGGCTGCAGCAAATGTGCTGGTCACGCTGACCCTGAACTGACAGAAGAATATTTTTATAATGAAAAGAAATAAATAAACACAGTGTTCTGTGTAAATGGCTAGTGTTCTGGGTGTCTATTTCTGAAATTAAAATGAGTAAAGTGGTCATGAAAATAAATTACTATAACCTCCTTTCCCTTTTTTTTACTGTGATGCCTTTATGCTCCAGTGCAGCTACTTCATCAGCCACAAAATTAATACCCATCACCGCTACTTTTGTTGCTCCACCCTGCAATGTAAGTTTCTCTGATGGCAGTAACACGCAGGAAGTTAACCTTGGTGATATTACTTTGGGGGAGAAAATACACGCGCCATTTTCCTTAAAAATTGAATGCAAATACAGCAGGGGATCCTCGATAAATGCTGGGGTGGTCACTGGTAGCTTGTCAGTGGATGACAAAAGATTAATTCAGATGCAGGATGAAACGACAGGTAACGTTACCCCAGCGTATCTTTCTCTTAAGGATAGTCAGTCATCTGCTATTGAGTTTAACACAATATCCGGAGCTGATACGGGTAAACCATTTTGCCCCGGTGATTCAACCAGAACCTGTATTATCACACCGGTAACAACGGTGAGGTCAGGAGCGGGAATTGTGGCCGGCACTAAACTCACAGCCGCTATCATATTTACAATAAATAATCCCTGATTGGATATGTCAGAATGAAAAAAAACAAATTATCTTTTATTATTTTCATAGCTACTGGAATTACCCCCTTCTATATCGAGGCTGTGTGCGGTGTCGTTGTCACAGCAGGACTTCCGGCAAACACTAGACAAGAAGTTACCGATTCCAGGTGGACTATCCCACCAGATATTGATTTATCCGTGCCGGGTTTAGTCTATGTATTAAATGCGGGAACTGTTGGACCGGTGTTTTCGAGCGTCAATAATAATCAACTCCCTTATTATTTAACTGGTTGGAAAAATATTCTCAGCCATGATGGTCCATTTACCATGTCGGTTAAGCAAACTGCCTGGGATGAGATAAATAACTATAGTCATGAGTCCGCCAGGTTAGAACCAATAGTTAAGATGACTGAGTATGGATATGAGAGTGTGGGCCTGGGAAATAACGTACCGGAAATTAAGGTGCCGATAGACTCAAGATTCTCAGGAAAAAAGATCGGATATGGTTATATCGTAGATACAACCATGACCGCAGGACGTTACTTCGGGATTGAGGATGGAATGTGCCATCCCTCAGTCCCTGTCGGGACTTCGTATACCTTTCAAGTGTATCTGAGTGACAGAAACCAGGGCGGACATCCGCCGCCTCAGATACGGGATGCTGACGGAAATATATTATGGACCGCTCCGTGGGGTACATATTCTGCTGGCGTTGCCGTTGGTACAGTAAATTACACTGAAATAGCTGATGTTTCTGTTGAAATATCTCCTGCAAGTCTTGCTTTTGGTCAAGTATTGTTTGATGAGGTTAAGTCCCTTCCTGTTACCATAACGACAAAAAGTAATGTGCTCAATACAAAAATAAACCTTGAGTATGAGTTTACTGATGACGTGGGGGAGGCGAATTTAAAAATAAATGCAACTGGCATTGATGGCTTATCCGACACGATAACTTCGCCAGGAGTCAAAAACTCACCGGTGACACTGATGCGAAATATATCAATTACGAATAAAAACACTACGGCAGGACCGTATAGTGGATATTTAAGAGTTACCTCAATGATTCCATGATGCTATTTAATAGGAATTTTAAATTCAGATGATTATACTATGGTATAACGAACATCGTATCAAGTTATCGCTGGGAGCACTCAGCCAGGAAATGTACCGACGACAACTCAGCATCGCGCAATAAAATCGTCCATGAAAACATCTGCATCCTCGAAATGGACATCTCAACTGGGCAGGACTATTCCTGCCCCCCCCCCCTGTGCTGTATGTTATCCCAGATTTGTGGGAACGGGTCTGATGCTTGCCGGAATGACAGGCTGGTGCAGGATGGCAAAACTACTCGCCGTTATGTCATGGCACAGGTCGCATGAATAATTTCCGGTTCAGAAAAGAGCGTAATTCAGATGTACCTGTAGTGCAGGACAGACTTTCTCTGAGTATGGCGTCCGCCAACCTGTTGCTGACGGACATCCGGCGCGGTCATGAAAAATAGCGTAGTCAGATCACTCTATATTTTAAGATGTCATCTTGACTACGTGTTTATGGAGGAAACAATAAGCCTGGAATAATTAACAAACGGGCAATCCATTTCCCTGATAAGGGTCTGTGTGGATCATGACATCCAGCACATTTTTATTTTCCAGCACTGCCTGGCGTACTGCTCTGGCAATATTGTGCCCTTCACTGACAGAAAGCCCTCCATCAACTTCAATATGTGCATCTACCAGTATGAGATCGCCCGTTTTTCGTGTTTTCAGATCGTGTACTCCGAGGACGTCAGAGACAGCGAGAATAGTTGCTTTAATTGCGGTTTCCATCTCCGTGCTTGCTGAACGATCCATCAGGTCATGAAGTGCACTGGCGGCAAAAGTGTAGCCCATACGGGCAATCAGAACACCAACCACCATTGCTGCTACCGGATCAACCCATGGAAAACCAAGTAAATTGCCGACAATCCCGACAGACACGACTACTGATGATGCGGCATCAGATCGTGCATGCCAGGCGTTAGCAATGAGCAGAGACGACTGAATGCGTGTCGCGACAGCCAGCATATAGCGGAATAGCAGTTCCTTAGTTACCAGCGCGAACAGTGCTACCCACAACGCAATAATATGCACCTCTGAAATGGCTTCAGGGTGCCACAGCTTGCCGCTTGCGGACCAAATCATAATGGATCCGACAAGGAACAGGATTGCGCCAATAATCAACGAAGCCCCATTTTCATAGCGTCCATGACCATAATGGTGATCTTCGTCAGAAGGTTTGCGACTTTTTTTATTGGCAATCAAAACGACAAAATCCGAAACCAAATCAGAAAACGAATGTATACCGTCAGCGATTAGCCCCTGTGATCCAGAAAATATTCCCAGCAAAATCTGAGCGCAGGATAAGAATATATTAACAACCACACTCACCATCGTACTTTTTTTCGCCATCAAAGAACGATTATGATATTCGTTATCATTGCATTTATTTTCATTGAGCCCCATAAATCCTCATTAGTACCCCAATAGTTCAAGATAGTGAGGATAATATAATCCAGACTAAAAAATGTTAAACAGGGAATCAACCAGACTTGGTTAATTCATTCTAAAAGGTGAAAATGAAACACATTTAGAAAAAGCCCACAGAAATTATTAGCGAAACCCTATTCTCAGGCACGGAATGCTGCTTTCACCCTAAGAATGAGTAGATAAAAATATAACCCCAGGATCTGTGACTGATGTGGGCCTATTTGTAAAAAATTAATTTCATTATACCAAGCTTCTTTTACCTGTTCACTGACCGGGTACATAGCGTAAGCCACGCCAGAATAGCGATCAGTAAAATGTGTCAACTCGAATGTATCAACAAAGCTAAAATGCCGTAAAATAAGAATAGTGAGAATAATGACAATATCAACAATATATAATGTTGGTTTTAAGGCCGATAACCTACGCAACGGTATGGAGCACACCTACGGCGATTTTATCGTCATATGCGATGCAGACACTCGCGTTTTCTCCACCATCCTAACCAATACCTTGGGTTATTTTCGCGCCCCGGCCGTCGCCTGGATTCAGACTCCCCAGTGGTTTTATGATCTCCCTGCCGGGAGGCGTCTGCCCAAAGTACTGCGAGAAAAGTTAGGCCGACCGGGCCACGCATTTGGCAGGTTTGTGGAAAAATTGGTGGGTCCGCACACCATTGGTCGTGACCCCCTTTTTTAACGATCCGCAGATATTTTACGACGTCATACTGCGGCGCAGAAACTGGGCTAATACCGCATTTTGCTGTGGAGCTGCGTCCATTCATCGCCGGGAAGCCATCATGCAAAGTGCGTTACGTCATTATGCTCATACAGTGGAATCGGAAATCGCGCGTTACACCCGGGAGGTGCCGGACAGTGCGCTGCGGGAATAGCAACGCCAGGCCATGAAAATGCATGTGGCTTATGACACTGAGCTAACCCCCTATAAATTCCATGTCTCTGAAGATATCTATACCTCTATTCTGCTGCACGGGGATCGCGAACATCGCTGGCGCTCGGTCATGCATCCTGAGATTGAATCAAAAATGTTATCGCCGCAGGATCTGTTGACCTGGATGATCCAGCGTTTTAAATATGCGGCAGGTTCCCTCGATATCCTCCTTCACGACACGATATTCAGGAATAGTAAGATTAAACTGAGCATTGCGCAGACGTTAATGTACGGTACTACCTTCTGGTCGTACCTTGCTTGCTTGTGGAATACCGTCTTTTTAATCTCGCCGCTGGTGTATCTTTTTACCGGGATCCCTCCTGTTTCGGCCTACTCCACGCCATTTTATCTCCACTTTTTACCCTTCTTTCTATTCTCCGAGCTGGCATTTATGTTCGGTATGTGGGGGATATCCGCATGGGATGGCAAATCGTCCTATCTTTCACTGTTCGCCATGAATCTTCGTGCATTGGTTACGGTTCTTCGCGGTGAAAAAACAAAATTCCATGTCACGCCCAAAGAACGTCAGTCTGGTTGGGATACGGGTTGTACCGCTGTTTATGCTGGCGGTTGCCAGATTGCATATTGATTTTGAAGAGGAGCAACTGCGGATACATTTTGGGCTGGAATGGGAACACTATGAGCTGCGTGTTTGTCGCCGGTTATAGAATTACCCGACCGCGTACAAGCATTCCTGTGACGACACGATTCGTGCCTAATTGATACCGGATGATGCAAAAATAGGCGTTTGATTCGCAAGGCCATTGACGCGTCGCCCGGTTAGTTTTAACCTTCTACCCCGTGCTCACATTCGTGGACATGTCCTTTTCAGGGCCGATATAGCTCAGTTGGTAGAGCAGCGCATTCGTAATGCGAAGGTCGTAGGTTCGACTCCTATTATCGGCACCATTTCAAACTCTTCCCAAGTCTACCGAAATCAACTAAAAGCCCGTATACTGCGGTTCATGGCCCGTATCTTATCTCCTGTTATCAACTGGACTCAACCGAAATCAAGTCACAGTTGGGGGCATAAGTGGGGGCATTCTGTATTCGGTCCAGGGAGATGCCCCCAATGAAACTTAATGCGAGACTGGTAGACGCTGCTAAACCCAGAGAGAAAGCCTATAAGCTGGCAGATGGTGCTGGTTTGTATCTTGAGGTTGTTCCCTCTGGTTCCAGATACTGGCGGATGAAGTATCGCTTCAATGGAAAAGAGAAACGTCTGGCTTTCGGTGTCTATCCAGCAGTGTCGCTTGCGCAAGCAAGAGCACTGCGTGACGACGCCAAGAAAAAGCTGGCTGAGGGTATCGATCCATCTTTTGCCAAGAAAGAAGAAAAGCTAGTTCGCGATGTGCAACTCAACAACACGTTTCAGTCTGTGGCACTTGAGTGGCATGGTACGAAGGTGAGCCGGTGGTCAGAAGGCTATGCCTCCGACATTATCGAAGCTTTCAATAAAGATATTTTCCCCTATATCGGCCAACTTCCGGTGAATGAAATCAAACCACTGGTTCTGCTGAGTGTGCTGCGTCGAATGGAAAGCCGTGGCGCGACAGAGAAGGCTAAGAAGGTTCGCCAGCGCTGCAGCGAAGTCTTTCGTTACGCCATCGTTACCGGTCGTGCGGAATACAATCCTGCGGCGGATCTAACCAGCGCGATGTCAGGACATGAATCGAAGCATTATCCCTTCCTTACAGTTGAGGAGTTACCAGACTTCTTTAAAGCTCTCTCTGGCTATACAGGCAGCCCATTAGTTGTTCTTGCCGCTCGTTTGCTGATCCTTACGGGAGTTCGTACTGGCGAGCTCCGAGGTGCTTTCTGGAGTGAATTTGATCTTGAGAAAGCGGTGTGGGAAATTCCTGCCGACCGAATGAAGATGAAACGGCCTCACCTTGTCCCCCTCTCTACCCAAGCGCTGAAAATCGTACAACAGCTCAAAGTGATGACTGGGCAATATCCACTGGTGTTCCCGGGACGTAATGATCCTCGCAAGACGATGAGTGAAGCGAGTATTAATCAGGTGTTTAAGCGGATTGGATATACGGGGAAGGTAACGGGGCATGGTTTCCGTCACACGATGAGTACGATTTTGCACGAGGAAGGGTTCAATACGGCATGGATTGAAACCCAGCTTGCGCATGTCGATAAGAATGCGATTCGTGGGACGTACAACCATGCGTTGTATTTGGAAGGCAGGAGAGAGATGATGCAGTGGTATTCGGATTATATCGATAAAGTTGGAAGGGTTGCTCTCAGGAGTGCTTCATAATTAGATTTCTCTAAGCCTAACTGGATCGTTAGGAATACAGGAAAACTATACAATTATTGCTCCTCCATAATGGAGGGGCTGAAAATAGTAATTATTTTTTATGAATCACACTCAAGTTGATTATTAACTTCCTTAACTATTAGACATAAGGTTTCTAAATTCCAGAAGTATATGTAAATTATAAATTATTTATTAGTTAACTTGAGGTGGCGATAAATAAGTTCACATTTAATGATGCTACAAACCTCGAAATACTATCCCTTTGGATGTGAGTTGGTTTTTATATGTAACTAATTGACTTATATCACATTTCATAATACACAGTATTCATTGTTTTAGGTATAATAATCCAGTTACAGCATTTTAGATGAGTACATGTTCCTTATAAGGGTGTTGTCTAAATGGATGATTTTGAAGATAAAAAAAGATTTGAAGAGGCAATCGAAGCTGGTCAACGAAATCTCCGTGCTGTACACCTACTTAGTAACTGGTGTTCTCACTCTTGTAGTGGTCAACTAAAACTGGCCACCGCTTTAGAGTTTTTCCAGTATCGGTTTTCCGATTCGTTTGGAGGTAATCCACCGTTATAGCCATGCGGCCTTAGCGAGCTGTAATACCCGACGATATAGTCTGTGATCGCATGAGCAGCTTCGCTAAAGTTTATATAACCTGTCACTGGCACCCACTCGTTTTTCAGACTCCGGAAGAAGCGTTCCATCGGGCTGTTGTCCCAACAGTTTCCACGTCGGCTCATACTCTGCCTGATCCGGCAACGCCACAGTAACTGCCGGAACTGCCTGCTTGTATAGTGGCTACCCTGGACGCCCTTCTAAGAGTCAAGCCATTATCGGGATGCTGTTGACCCGCCTATTTTGATTTCGTAGTAATGTATAAACTTCGCGTGAGATATAGCGCTTAAGACAGCGTATTGCTTCCATTTTTGTATGTCCTTCGGCTACTCGCCTGGCAACATATTTCTTCGTTTTATCGTCAATTCGTAAACGTCCGATAGCGATGATATGAAGTGCACTATTTGCAGCACGATCTCCACCCCGATTAAGTCGATAACGGTTCGTTTTTCCAGAAGAGACAGGAACCGGGCTGACACCGCACAGTGCCGCAAAACCTGATTCGGATCTTAACCGTTGGGGATTATCTCCGGCAGTGATCAGCAACTGTGCAGCGCTTTCGTATCCAATAGCATTACGTTTAATTAGTTCAGGTGCCAGCTCATCGACAATTGCCGCAATCATGACATCCAGATCAGCGATTTCGTCATGTAATTCGAGATAGCGTCGGGCAAGGGACTTTAATGAAATGCGATAAACGTTGGTAATATTGCGGTATTCACTGGCATCAGGTCTCCAGGATCCCAGAGTCCTGATGAGCTGCATGCGCGTCATATTTCTGAGCTGTTCACGTAATTCATCCGGGGCAGAGATAATATTGGAATGGATAATCTGGAGAGCGACTCTTCGGGCCGATATCGCTGTTTTGCGGCAAGTTTTTAACACCCGAAGAGACTCAATCATGCCATTGCGTGTTTTGGGTGTGACGGTTCTTATTCCGGAGAATGCGGCATGAGCAGCACACTCAGCATCAATCGTGTCACTTTTACCCCGTTTGCGTCGTTCCATCCGGTCTGGTGCGGTCACTTCAAGAACTTCTAACCCGGCATTCTGCAAATAGCGAAGCAGACCTGATCCATAGGTGCCTGTACACTCAACACCAATTCGCTTTAATGCCCCAAATGAGGTCATCCATGCCAGCATCTGCCGGTAACCTTGTCGTGTTGTGGCGAAATACTGGGTCCCCAGGACTTTATTGTTCTGATCAACGACAGCGGCAACGTGCAGATCTTTATGTGTATCCACGCCACCCACAACGGCGGCTTCGGTAACTTTATCAGCCATGACAGAGCTCCTGTGAGGAAACAGAGTTGAATCTCCAGACAGATAACCCGGACAGGACAGTAACGAGACAAGCCGTCAGGCCCTTCTTGAGTCACGCGCATCGGTGAGGAGATGCCTCGCATGAAGGCGCTTCCGGCAACCGACGGGTCCAGGGCAGGACACAAAAGGTCGATCGCTGTGTGAGTCAGGATGCGGGAAGGTCTTCACTGCATCAGTAATCACACCAATCGGGTTAAACGGCAAACTGAGTGGTGGTAAAGGCTGACATCGGCATTATTACTGTCACTATGGAACATCACCCCGGCTGGTTTACCGCGAGCTTCCCACGCCATTTCCAGCGCTTTGATGGTCAGCTTGCTGTCCGCGAGAATGACATTGCCCAGCCCACCGGTTTCCTTGCAAACAGATCGAGAACAACAGCGAGGTAAGCCCAACGTTTACCTGTCCAGATATACGTCACATCGCCGCACCACACCTGGTTAGGTTCTGTCACTGCGAACTGTCGCTCAAGGTGATTCGGGATAACGATGTGTTCATGACCACCACGTTTATACCGGTGGGTAGGCTGCTGACAACTCACCAGCCCCAGTTCTTTCATGAACCTGCCGGCAAGCCAGCGTCCCATTCTGAAGCCTCTCAGGGTTGCCATAATCGCGATACTTCTTGCGCCAGCAGAGCCATGGCTGATGTTATGCAGTTCCAGAACCTGACTGCGTAACACAGCTCGCCTGCAGTCTGGCTTTTCGGGGCTTTTTCCCCAGTATTTGTAGCTGCTACGATGAACCCCGAACACGTGGCAAAGTGTGACCACAGGATACTGCGCTCTGAGTTTCCCGATTAACGAGAACTGAATTGCCACTGTTTTGGTAGTCATCCTTTTAGGTGGCTGGACTGACCCCGCCCCGGTAGACGATCCTGCCCTATAGTTGGACTGCCCCCACAAAAGTGCCAACTTCCGCTTCACGCTCATAGCGGAGATCCAGCCCAATTATCTTGTCTGCTTCGTGCCAATTGCGGCCGTTGCTAACCTTAGGCGATGTTGATGGTTGGCTTAGCGTTGTCGATGTAACATCCAACTTGCATTACACTTTAAACCAGAATAACTAAACCTCTAAGCTATAGGGATAATGTATGTCTGCTAGGGACTTATCCAAAATGGGCACCGCTAACGTGGCGCTGGCTTTAGATAACTTCGGTCACCAGGTCGTTGAAAAGTTTCCTGTTGGAGAAGTGGAGTTCGCTTTTTATCAACACACTGCGACAAAACTTAATCAGGCAGAGATCGCTACTCCAAAGCTCTTATCCGTTGATGCCGTCCTGCGTAAGTTAAGAATGGAATATATCCCTCATCAGGTTGAGCAGGCCTATTTAGCCTCAGATGAAGCATTAGCTATGCTGGGGCGTTTACATCGATATCCTGTGAATTCTGAATGGCTCTACCATACTCACTTATGGTCAGAGTTAGCGCTCGAAAAATCCCTCATACTCTTGGCATTACCTGAAGAAAGTGCACAGCAACTACGCCGATTTCAGCAGTGTAGTGATGTTTTGTTTGGCTACCAAAGTCTGGTTTCTGGCGATAGTAATGCTGGAAACTGGGGAAGAAGAGTTAACGGTGATCTGGTTCTTTTTGACTGGGAGAGGTTTGGAAAAGGGAGTCCCGCTATCGACCTGGCACCTCTTATCAAGGGAATGGGTACGAAGCAAACATTCATTAATCTTGCAGAACGTTATTGTCGATTATCTTTTTATAATAATCACAATTGGTTAGCGAGAGAAATTGCTATTACCAAAGCGTGGATTGTCACTGAAGTGGTTGTGCTACTTGATGAGCGGCAAAAGACAGCATTGCCCTTATATCTCAAATGGTATAAGGAACATCTCCCCGGTTGGTTAGGTAGCGTAGTAAGAATGCTTTGAATGAATAATGATTATTTAAACGTGCTGCCCATTACAGGTTGGAATGTCCGCTTCACGCCCTGAGACATTCGACAAGCTTTTTATGGCTTCAGCAAGGGCGAGTGTCGCGCTTCGAGAGCCAGCAAATATTTTGCTTCATCGTACTGGGTTCTGGCCTTCCAGCAGCGGTAAATGATCCTTATCCATTTGAACGCCAGTGCCCGGATCGCAGACTGATGAGATTTGCCCTTCTCTCTGAGGCCCTGATAATACAGTTTGGCCCAGTATGATGAATTAACCGTCTTGGCAGCCCATTCAACAAAGGTCTGCCTGACGAACTTGGCACACTGCCATCGCCAGTGAACCCAGGATTTCTGGCCACTTCGTTCTGTCACCGGTGCAATACCTGCGTAGTTTTGAATTTCTTCAGCGCTGTTAAACCGGCCACGGTTATCACCAAGTGCAGCAAGCATTCGTGGGCCCATACACGGCCCCATGCCCGGAAGTGATTTGAACAGCTTCGCATCTGGCAATGTATCAAACAACGCTTCGATTCGTTCGTCATAGGTTTTGATGATTTCACTCACGACTTTAATTTGTGTCGCCAGTGCTGTTGCCATCAAAGCATTAGCCTCTATAACACTCGGATCTGTCGTCAACGGGATGGAGTTATCAATACTCACAACACGTTGCTCGGTAAGAGCCATTGCGCGGCCACCTTTGGCATTCAGAAAGTTGCGGATCGTGTCGCGCCTCGCTCGTTTCAGTTGTTGCAGACTGGGCTACCGGATAATCAGCTCACACAATAGTAAGCTACCCCGATGTGAGAACCACTCCAGTGGCTGAGGATAATACTGTTTAAGCGTGTTGATTAGTCGGTTCACAAAACGGCGTTTATCTTCAACCAGCTGACGACGCTGCTCTACCAGTTGCTGAAGTAAGCGAATATCCGCATTATCGGGTTCAATGGCTTTTATCTTTTGGGGATAACGCAGCATTAACTCTAATGCCAGCTCAGCATCCTGCGGATCATCTTTAGCGCCGCTGGGCGAGAAGGCTTGCCGGTAACGAGCCAGAGACAAAGCGTGGACGGGGAAAACGGTGATAAATGGATATTTCTGAAGAGCATACACCACGGGACCTTTCTTCAGCTCAACGGCGATAGCGATCCTGCCTTTTACCTTCTGGTGTAACTCGGTAAGCCAGACATCAAGCGCTTCCGGCGTATGCTCAATCACATGGAATGTGCGTTCACCGTTTTTAAACTGAACACAGACATCGTGCTTTTTATCTGCCCAGTCCAGACCAACGTGCACAGCAAATTGATTAATCGCAGTCATCACCAACTCCTTTTTATCGGGGATTGGTATGCATTCCACGCTCTTCGAAAGAAATATAGCCAGCAGTTTATCTGCATGCCCTGAGTATTCGTTAGCGAACGTGGAGCACCTACTGGCTCGAAAGAAAAGCGGCGATCATCACGTGATTCTCGCTCAATATTCGTAACCAGTAAGCGCATACCCTGAATCACTTAAAAGTGTAATTCTCAGGGTGCGAATGACTATACCTCGCTCACAGCAGACCTTTGGCCCAGTGAGCTTGTCCGCTCTGTGCCAATAACGGACGTTGTTAAGCTCATGCAGTATGGATTCACGAAGAACATACATTATATATTGTCCTAATTGAATGGGGATGAAAGCTCCTGATGGCTCTCTTTTTGCTCGCTGTAACGATCTGCAAGATAACCGGTTTGTCTCTTAAGCAGCACTGTGATTTTAAACAGCTTCTCGGCTACATCGACAGAACTAAATGTTTCTCGACTATTCTCTAAGGCAACTTGAGGCCTACACAAAAAAGAGCCGGGTTATACCCGGCTCTTTTTAGCTGATTTCGAAATCTTTTAATTCCCCACCTTCAGCAATAAGATTTGAGATCCGCTTCGGCATTCGCCCCTGACCTGACCATGTTTTTGACTCTCCAGTTTCGTCAGTATATCGATACTTCGGGGGGCGGGGGGAGCGCGTCCTTTTAGCCTTACCCGGAGAGCCAATAGCAGCTAAAAGTTCGGAGGGGTCGATACCCTCATCAAGCATCATCTGACGAAGTGTTGCCAGTTTATCGCGGCGCTGACTTTCGTTTGCAAGACGTAATGTCTCTTCTTCTCGTCGTTTTATAAGAATAATTTTAAACTTTTCCAGAACATCTTCCAGTACATCTAATGACATTTCACGAGTCTGAGAACGTAAGGTACGGATATTGTTTAACTGTGTAAGAGCATCTGACATAAAGAGACCTTTTAAAGTTTTTTCGTTGTTCAGCAAATACCAATGTCGACGGTTGCTCATCAACCCGATTTTTCTTACTGAGCATTTTAATCAGATTGGTACATATTGTTATTAACGAGGTTTAGACTACTTATATAAATCTCTTATCGCAAGACAAAATTAAGAATAATGTGCAAGAACTAAATTCCAACTCCTACAAAATGTCCCTGCATTTTTGAAGGTACTAAAAACTATGATGCCAGGAGCCATCCAGAGAGCCTTTTTATACCCTCATAACTATTGCTTCAGTCATATCTGGTGAGCTTAAATCAGGAGAGACATTTAGTGAATTAGCGCGGCCACTTAGTAAGATTTTTCACAAATGGCAAGATGGCACGCAGGTGAGAGACACCTGCATTTTGTCAGAGGGTAGCGAATTACTCTCTCTATATTGAGGTGTTTCTAAAAAAGTGTAATGTAAAAAAAACCTGCTGTTAGCAGGCCATAAATATTTTTAACTCATTTTTTGTTCGATTCTGATAAATAGGGTAAGCATGCAATTAAACCTGGAGCAGAGAGCATGACAAAAATGCTATAAATATTTCCTGACCGCATCAAGTATCTCCTGTGACGTTAACTCCCTGTCAGTAGCCACGTAAACAATACCATGATCGCCAGTTAAGGAAGGAAAACCTGCAGACATAATCCGAAGATGTGTTTCTTCACCGTTTGGATATTCCTGCCTGATAGAGGATATACCTTCCAGAACGGTCATGACTTTACAGGATTCAGCATTAAAGAAAACAAGGACTTTAATCATATTCTATTACCCTGTTCTCTCGTGGGTGTTAACTGGCAGATGCCATTAAGGTCAAAGCCATTACGTGGTGCTTTCGGAGATAGCCTCGCTCATTACGCACTTCTTATTTAACAAGCAGTTAGTTTGTGCTTTTAAAATTTTTATGCTGTAGTCCTGCACTCCATTACATCGGTCAGCGCACTCATAATTGTGAAAAATATGCTGATCAGATATTAAGAATCAACGGCTTTTCACTGATTTAAGTTATGAATCTGTCTACTCAGGGATAATCCTTCATCGTTATCGCAGATCCACATTGATTTATTTATCGCAAAGTATTACGTTTGCAGCCGCAGGACCTTTGTCTCCGATCTGAATGGCGAATTCAACTTTCTGTCCTTCAAATAAAGTTTTAAAGTTGTCGCCATTAAGCGCAGAAAAATGGACAACGATATCTTTGCTGCCATTAAGAGGAGAGATGAAGCCAAAACCTTTGTCTTCGTTAAACCATTTTACCAGGCCTGTAATTCTAGAGGTCATACTGACTCCAGTTATGCATCATTGTATTGATAGTAAACGTATGAACTCAAAAAGAGGGGATATCAACGATAGCGCCTGGTAATGAGAACTGCCCGGAAAATTTCTAACTTTCATTAGTACATCGAACTGATGGGATTCATTAAGGCACAGGGAATTGATATAAGCAAATTATCTTTTAGCCGTCCAGAGGTCCTGTAGGAAAAATAAAAGTGGCTGAATGCCATTTTCAATGTATAGTCTTTACGTGTTTTCAATAAGGAATTGACTTGTCCCATAAAATGACAGGAATTGTCAAAAGCTTTGATATTCTTAGTGGTAAAGGCCTCATCATCCCATCTGATGGACGAAAAGACGTTCTGCTTCACATTTCAGCCGTTAACTCTCGCGAATCAGAATTACTCATCCCTGGAAGCCGCATAGAGTTTTGCCGGATAAACGGTCTCAGGGGGCCTGTGGCTGCGAACATTTATCTTTCCTGATTTTCAGTGTGTCAAAATAGATAGATTAAAACTTAACCACATGTGGTACGGTGAAGCTCATTCATTGAAAGGTTAATGGTTATGTCTGTTATCAATTACGCAATGAAATTCTTCAGCAGTGCGTCTACTGCCACTGCTGCCTGTCCTGTTTGTGGTTTAAAATCAGTACAACCGTTGTCAAAAGTCCGGCTCAACCAAACCATGCTTTGCCCCGGATGTAAGGCTCTGTTTATCTCCCGACGCTAGCTCGACCAAAACCGCAGAACAGAGCTCATGTCCTATACTTATGTTAGATTCCGGCAGCTGTTAAATCCCTGATGCCTGACGCCCATCCTGAGAGAACGTTTCTGAACTGATTTCGCAACTGCTCCTGCGCGCTAACGTTGCATCAGAGCAATGCTATGAAAATGATCCCCAGAGCGTGGTTTAACCGCTCCCGTATTCTGATGAATGCTGCCGAAAACATAACGTTTTCGGCGAACGATCCTGCCGGTGAAAGCTCGCCGCGGTCAGAACTCTTTTCGACCGTCCAGATGGAACGCTACGGCCAGAAGCTGGCGCGGACTCATAAAGTATCACCGGATAGGCATCCTTATTATCTTCTGAAACGGCTTGGCGACAATGAGGCCGTCATTACCCAAAACTGCTATGAGCTTAACGCGGGTAAAAAGACCAGTATCATGCCCGCCGGTGAATGGCTGCTGGACAATTATTATCTGATTGAGGAACAAATCCGCACTGTCCGCCAGCATCTGCCGAAAAGCTTTGGCAAAGGTCTTCCGTCGCTGGTATCGCCGTTGAATTGCCCACGAATTTATCATATTGCATCAGAGGCCATTGCTCATGGCGATGGCCGCTGGGATGGCGCCAGCCTGACCAGCTATCTCACTGCCTATCAACAGGTGACGCCGCTGACGCTGGGTGAAGTCTGGGCGTTACCGGGAATGCTGCGCCTTGCGCTGATTGAAAATCTTCGTCGTATCAGTATGGAAGTGATAAAAGCGCAGCAGGACAGAAACCTTGCTGATACGTGGATAACAAGGATTGTCGAATGCGCAGAGAGTGCGCCTGGTGATTTAATCATGGTGGTTGCCGATATGGCGCGCTCCCGACCTCCTTTAACCAGTGCGTTTGTCGCAGAGCTGGTGCGGCGCCTGCAGGGGCATGGCAACGCGCTGTCGTTACCTCTGACTTGGGTTGATCAGTGCCTTCGGGAACAGGGGATCACCACTGACGTTCTCATACATAGTTTCAATCAGCAGCTTGCCGCCAGCCAGCTGTCCGTCAGTAACAGCATCGCCGGCCTGCGTTTATTGAGTGAAACGGACTGGGCTGATTTCGCCGAAACGATAAGCGTTGTCGAACAGGCATTACGCAATGATCCCGCCGGCATCTATCCCCGGATGCACTTCAATACCCGGGATCATTACCGGCACGTAGTTGAGGTTCTGGCCAGAGACAGCGGTCTCAGCGAGCCTGAGGTTGCTGAGAAGGCGCTGGCGTTTTCAGAGGAAAAAGCGCCTGATACACCGGAACATCATGTTGGTTATTATCTTGCGGGCGAAGGTCGACAGGCGCTGGATATTCATCTCCTAGCAGACGCCTCAAGGCTCATACGCTTGCGGCACAGTTTCAACAGAATAACCCTGCAGTTATGGCTTGGAAGCCTGGCGTTGCTGACAACCGCAGCGACCGCAGCAATATTGCACGAAACCGCCATGCAGGGCGCAGACTGGCTATTGATCGCGGTGATATTACCTCTGATTATCGCATTAACTCAGTTAATGAGCGATTTGCTCAGTGATGCAACCACCCGTTTTCGCGTTCCTCGCCCCTTGCCTGGGATGGATTTTTCAGCCGGTATTCCCGCTGACAGTGCCACCATGTTAGTCATTCCCTGCATGTTGACCAGCCACGAAAGTTTCAGCCAGCTCCTCACCAGTCTTGAAGTCTGCTGGCTGGGGAATGAAAACGAAAATCTCAGGTTCGCGCTGCTCACTGATTTTGCTGATTCTGAAAATGAACCCTCGCCGGAAAGTCACGCGCTGCTCAGACAGGCTATCGCCGATACGCAGGCGCTTAATCGCCGCTACCCCTCCGGCCGACCACGTTTTTATCTGTTACATCGCCAGCCTGAATGGAACCCCTCGGAAGGAGCGTGGATGGGCTATGAACGCAAGCGGGGAAAACTGGCGTTACTGAACAGCTGGTTGCGCCATCCCGGAACGCAATTCGTCAGCGTTGCAGAGATGCCTGCCCACCTTTTACCGGGTCACATAAAATACGTCATTACCCTGGACAGCGATACGGTGCTCCCGCGCGATACGGCACACAAACTCGTCGCGACGATGGCGCATCCGCTGAATACGCCTGAGTATGATCCGGTACGCCAGAGGGTTGTCAAAGGATTCGGTATTTTACAGCCCGGTCTTGCGGAGGAGATACCACGCAACGGTCAGGGGCGTTACGCAGCCCTGCGTAGCAGCGTACCGGGCAATAACCCTTATTCGATGATGTCTTCGGATATTTATCAGGATCTCTTTGGGGAAGGCTCGTTTGTGGGCAAAGGGATTTACGATGTTGATATTTTTATGCAGGCCACTACCAACATCTGCCCGGAAAATCTGGTACTCAGCCACGATCTGCTTGAAGGATGCTATGCACGTTCGGGTCTGCTGAGCGAGGTGTTACTGTACGAACAGTACCCTAATAATTATCTGTCGGATGTTGCACGACGTTCACGCTGGATCCGGGGTGACTGGCAACTGCTTAACTGGCTAAAACCACGCGTCAGAAAAGCCGATGGAACCCGGGTCAGGAATCCGCTGACCGCGCTTTCTTACTGGAAATTACTCGATAATCTACGTCGCAGTCTGGTCGCCCCCTCCTTACTGGTATTGCTGTTCTTCACTCTGCTTTGGGTACCCAATCCGGTTTACTGGCTGGGCATACTGTTGCTGATATGGCTGTTGCCAGCCATCCTCTGCATTAGCCACGACCTTCTGCATAAACCTCTGCGTCGCCGCGTGAAGCCGCATCTGTTACTGGTGGGGGCGGGCGCGCTAAAGCGTCTGTCAGGTATCAGCCTTAATTTTGCGATACTGCCGCACGAAGCCGGATATTCGCTGAAAGCGATCGCCGTGACGCTATGGCGACTGGGGATAAGCAGGCGTCACCTCAGCCAGTGGGTCAGCCACAGCCAGGACAGCAGTCAGGCCAGACCCACTGTTGCACGTTTTTATCAGGCGATGTGGCTGAACGTTGCCGGTGGCGTGGCGCTGACAATACTGACCGGACAATTTGCCCCACAGCTGCTGGGGATTGCGTTACCGATCGGTTTGGTATGGTGTGTGGCACCGCTGCTGATGAGCTGGCTGAGTCGCCAGCCCGTGCGTAAGGTTTTTTCGCCTAATCAGGAACAAAAACAGCTGTTACGCCAGACAAGCCGTGAAATCTGGGCTTTTTTTGAAACATTTGCCACAGCAAAAGAGAACTGGCTTCCGCCTGATAATTATCAGGAAATACCGCAACCGACGGTGGCACACCGAACTTCTCCTACCAATATTGGTCTTTCACTTATGGCTAACCTGACGGCATGGGACTTTGGCTACCTGCCTGGCGGAGAGGTGCTCCGGCGCGTGTCGCTCACGCTCGACACGATGGATAAAATGGAGCACTACCGGGGCCATCTCTACAATTGGTATGACACCCGTACGCTGGTCCCCCTAAGTCCACGCTATATCTCCAGCGTCGACAGCGGCAATATGGCCGGGCATTTATTGACCCTGCGTGCAGGCCTGTCCGCCATGCGTCATCAGCCTGTTTTAAGCAACCAACAGATACTGGCAGGACTGAACGATACGCTAGATATTCTGGAAAAACAGTGGGGTAAGAACCCACCTGACAACCTGAGACTGCTGCGCAAGCATTGCCTGAACGCGGTGTCGCTCTCTCCGCAGGCGCTTTTCAGCGAACTGAAAAGCATGCGCACCCAGTGCAACCATCTGACCAGCGCATGTCATCAGGGATCTCCTCTTCAGATGCGCTGGGCTGGACATCTGGAGCATCAACTGGTTCAGCTTTGCCATGAGTGGTCTCTGTTGCTTGGCTGGTTGCCTGCATCTTGGAATGAACAGAAGCTGCCGACGCTGAGCGAGCTTGCCCGTCCGACATTAACCGGTACAGGAACGCCTCCGGCGTCAGTGGCGGAGCAGGCCCGAATGCGACTCAATATTATCACCGAGCTGGAACAGCGGCTGGATGAGCATGCCCGGATGGATTTCGCCTTTCTGTACAGTGAAGCAACCAGTCTGCTCAGCGTCGGTTATAACTGTGACACCAATATGCCTGACAAGAGCCACTACGATCTCCTGCCGTCTGAAATCCGCCTGACCAGTTTTCTTGCCATTGCGACTAATCAGCTGCCTCTTAAAAGCTGGTACGTGCTGGGTCGATTGTTTACAACGATTGATAATGAAACTGCCCTGATGTCATGGAGCGGATCCATGTTTGAATATCTGATGCCGAATCTGGTGATGCCCACCTGGCCCGGCAGCCTGCTCGATGAAATGAGTCAGTCGGCGGTTATGCGCCAGATTCACTGGGGGAAAGAACGCGGGGTACCATGGGGTGTTTCAGAGTCTGGCTATCATGCTTTTGATGTTCAGCATAATTATCAGTATCAGGCATTTGGCGTACCGGGGCTCGGTCTACGCAGAGGACTTGCCGATGACATGGTTGTTGCTCCTTACGCCACGCTGCTGGCGCTGATGGTTTCCCCACAGAGAGCCTGTGAGAACCTGTTCAGGCTGCAAAAAAATGGTGCACGCGGAGAATACGGTTTTTATGAAGCGCTGGACTATACCCCCTCACGTCTTGCAACCGGTCAGCTCTATGCGGTGGTACAGTCCTGGATGGCGCATCACCAGGGTATGGCATTTCAGGCGCTGGCTCATGTGCTGCTTGACGCCCCCATGACTGAACGCTTTATGTCCAGCACGGTATTCCGGTCAGCGAGTCTGCTGTTACAGGAGCGCGTGCCGGATGCGGTCGATCTGTACAGTCCGCGCCGTCATTTTGAATCTCATGAGGGCATGGTCAAACCCGTCCGCTATGAACCCCGTATTTTCTATAGCGTGGATACTCCCGCCCCGGATATTCAACTGCTGTCCAACGGCCATTATCATCTGATGTTGACCGCGGGGGGCGGTGGTTACAGTCGCTGGAATGATATTGCACTAACGCGCTGGCGCAGTGATACCACCCGTGATAACTGGGGAGCATTCTGCTACATCCGCGATACCCAGACGGGAGATGTGTGGAGCAATACCTGGCAACCGACAGGCTACACCAGCGGACAAGACGAGGAAGTGTTGTTCACCGATGCGGGGGCAGAATTCAGACGCAGCTTCGGGGGACTCAGCGTCAAAACTCAGGTGGTGATCTCTCCGGAGGATGATGTTGAATTACGACGGCTCACACTGATTCATCGTGGTCGCAAGCCTCGCTCTCTGGAGCTGACAACCTATGCTGAAGTGGTACTGGCACCTGATGCCAGCGATCTGGCACACCCAGCATTCAGCAATTTGTTTATTCAGACTGAGCTGGCTCCTGAGCGTGACGCTATTCTTTGCCACCGGCGCCCGCGCTCACCGGATGAACCGGGCCCTTGCCTGTTTCACATGATGGTGGTGCATGGCGATAACCGACATAACGTGTCGTTTGAAACGGACAGGGCAAGATTTATTGGACGTGGCAGAAACCCTGCGAATGCCCAGGCAATAGAGACGGGAGGGATGCTAAGTAACACGTCGGGCTCGGTGCTGGATCCGATACTGGCAATTCGCAACGCCATCATTCTGCAGCCGGGGCAGCCGGTTACGATTGATATCATTTATGGCATCAGCGAGACCCGTCAGCAGAGCCTGGCGTTGCTGGAGAAATATCGCGATTACCCTATCGCCGATCGCGTCTTTGAACTGGCCTGGTCTCACAGTCTGGTGGTATTGCGCCAGATGAACGCCAGTGAAGATGATGCCACGTTGTTCAATAGTCTCGCCAGCGCTGTGCTTTACCCTGTCCAGGAGCTGCGCGCCGAAGGCCAGGCGATCGGCCGCAACCGGCGTGGCCAGTCCGGACTGTGGGGCTGGGCAATTTCAGGGGATCTGCCGATAGTGCTGCTGAGTATAACCAGCGAGGAAAGTATCACCTCAGTGACCACACTGATTCAGGCACACCGTTACTGGAGACAGAAAGGGCTGGATGTTGATTTGGTTATCCTGAATAACAGCCCCGGCGGCTACCAGCAGGGATTACAAAATCAGATTATGGAGTTAATTTATGCCGGGTCTGAAGCCAGTCTGCTGGATAAAAAGGGCGGGCTTTTTGTCCGGAACGGTGAGCATCTCTCCGCTGAGGATAAGTTGCTTTTGATGAGCGTGGCCTGTCTTTATCTTGATGACCGCGCAGGGGGTATTAATGAGCAGCTTAAACAGCGTATTCATACCCTGAAATCGCCGGCAAGGGCATTCATTCCGCGTGCTGTGCGCGAGCGTAATCAACATACGGACTGGAGCCCTGATACCAGTCAGTTATGCCATTTCAATGGGTACGGTGGATTTTCTCAGGATGGGCGGGAGTATCAGATCGTCCTTCGGGAAAATGCGCTTACACCGGCTCCCTGGTCGAACATACTGGCAAATTCTCGTTTTGGCAGTGTGATCTCAGAGGCAGGGCAGGCCTATACCTGGTATGAGAATGCCCATGAATACCGGTTGACGCCGTGGGAGAACGATCCGGTGAGCGATCGCAGCGGCGAGGCATTTTACCTGCGCGATGAAGAGAGCGGGGAGTGCTGGTCGCCGACGGCTTTACCTGTTCGCGGACACGGTGATTACCTGACCCGCCATGGTTTTGGCTACAGCGTTTTTGCCCATCGTGAGAGTGGTATAGACAGCGAGTTGACGGTCCTAGTTGCTGAAGAAGATCCGGTTAAACTGGTGCTCCTGACGCTCAGTAACTCTTCGGGACGGACACGTCAACTTTCCGTCACAGGCTATGTAGAGTGGACGCTCGGAGAAACACGAACGCGCTCAGCCCCTCACATTGTGACACATGTGGCCAGAACGCCCGGCGGCTGCGGGGTGCTTGCGAATAACTTTTATGGTGATAATGGTGGCGGCCGAACTGCATTTTTTGCCGTCAGCGGTAATGACTGTTCTCTGACAGGGGATCGCCGGGAGTTTATTGGCCGTAATGGTTCCCTTCACGCCCCTTCGGCCATGAAACTGCAAAAGCTTTCTGGTAAGACGGGGGCCGGTCTGGATCCCTGCGGAGCGGTGCAATCGGCGGTTACATTAATTGACGGGGACCAGAGGACGTTTATTTTTATCCTCGGCGCAGAGGAGAATGATGTTTGTGCTCAGGAGACGCTGGCCCGCTACATGAACGAGGATACGGTCCGCCAGGAGCTGAACCGGATTCATAATCACTGGCACAATGTTCTCGATAAAGTCGTGGTTAACACCCCCGACACGTCCGTAAATTTACTGGTTAATGGTTGGCTGTTGTATCAGACGGTCGCCTGCCGTCTTATGGCCCGGAGTGGCTACTATCAGTCTGGCGGTGCATTTGGTTTTCGCGATCAGCTGCAGGATACGCTGGCTCTGAGCCACGCTGCTCCGGACCGGATGCGTGAACAGATAATACTCTGTGCATCACGGCAGTTTATCGAGGGGGATGTGCAGCACTGGTGGCACCCGCCACACGGCAATGGTGTGCGTACCCGCTGTTCCGATGACTATCTTTGGCTGCCGCTTGCTGTTTGCCACTATGTTGAAACGACGGGGGATATGGATGCACTGGAAATACGCATTCCTTATCTGGAGGGACGCTCGCTTCAGCCTGGTGAAGAGTCTGTCTATGACACGCCGGTCATCAGCGGCACCGAAGAGACACTCTGGTTACACTGCGTCAAAGCTATTCACTATGGACTTCGCTTCGGGGAGCATGGCCTGCCGCTGATGGGGGCTGGTGACTGGAATGACGGGATGAACCGGGTGGGTATCGAAGGCAAAGGTGAAAGCGTCTGGCTGGGCTTCTTCCTGTACGACATTTTGCAGCGGTTTGCAGCGCTGGCGGAGCGCAGGCTGGATGAAAGCGTCGCCGCGATGTGCCGTTCACAGGCTCTGCGCCTGCAAAGTAATCTCGAAACCCACGCCTGGGATGGGGAATGGTACCGGCGCGGTTATTTTGACGATGGTACTCCCCTGGGATCGAAAACCTCACAGGACTGCCGGATTGATGCGATTGCGCAGAGCTGGTCTGTATTGTCCGGCGCTGCGAGCCCGGGACGGTGCGCAAAGGCCATGCAGGCGCTGGATAAGCACCTTGTGGATAACGAAGGAGGGCTGATCAAACTGTTAACGCCTCCTTTCGACGGACACGGTCCAAATCCGGGCTACATACAGGGGTACCTGCCCGGCGTGCGGGAAAACGGAGGGCAGTATACGCATGGCGCCATCTGGGCAGTGATGGCCTTTGCCCGAATGGGGAATGCCGAACGAGCCTGGCAACTCTGGTCAATGCTCAGCCCTATAAATCATACCCTGAATGCGGACTCTGTCGGGATTTATAAAGCTGAGCCTTATGTCATGAGTGCTGATGTCTACAGCGTCGCTCCCCATACCGGACGTGCAGGGTGGAGCTGGTATACCGGTTCAGCAGCCTGGGCCTGGCGTTTACTTACCGAGGAATTACTGGGGATAAAACGTTCCGGCACTGACTTTAGTGTTCATGCCAGGTTACCGGATGAGTGGTCGTCTTTTTCTATGGCATATCAATATGGTGAAAGCCATTATCAGATTAGTGTTTCACGCGGCGATGCAGAATATTGCGTGACGCTGGATGGTGTTCTCCTCCCTGATGACAGAATACCGCTGAAGGATGATGGACAAAACCATACGGTTGAGATCATTCAGAACTGACACTGATCCCGGAGGTGCATTAACGTCTACCGTTAATGCGCTGATTATCCCTGAGAACATCAATCGCAGTCTGCATGGCGATTTTGTCATCCCGCCTTTTTTGTTTGTCCTGCATGACCTGAAGGTATTCCAGCAAGGTGCGGGTATTAATCGGTCGGCCCTGTTTACCCACAGCCAGCACGGCTTCTCCAAGAATAATTTTCACAGGCGGTAATTGTGCCGGATACCAGTCAAGGGTGTCTTCTGATTTCATCTTAAATTTCTCACGGAAGGGTAGTGTATCATAAATAAGACGTTCAATTTTCAATATCTGATATCCTGATTCAGACACAACTTAACATAACTTATGCCAGTTATTTTTATATTAAAGCGTATAATAATTACTCTATTCCTCAGAGAATTATTTATGTCTTATACAAATGGGCTCAGGTATTTTAAAGAAAGACCGGTTCATGTTGCCTGCCCGGTATGTGCACACAGAGCCGATCAGAAAGCAGGTAAACTAAGAAAAGATGCGGTTCTTGAGTGCCCTGCCTGCGGACTGTTGTTCAGACCTTCAGAATGCTGGTGTATCGGCGGCTGATCAGCTTCTGCCACTTAACGTCAGTGATGTCGGAAAATGACAACATTCCTCCTGTACTGCTGTTGTCGAGGGTATGATAATGAAATCTAAAAAATCTGTTTTTATTGAAGGGCATATCATGTCGAACAGCTGTCACGGACAGGCTGGCCAACCTTTCTGTATTCACCGGGTCAGGTTTAGTAATGGTAAATATGCGATTATTCGGGTGGCATCCGGGATATGTTTCAAACCAGGCGAAATTATTCAACGAAACGATTGTGAGTGGTTTTATAAACTTACCAAAATTCGGCTTCTTTCTTTTGAGTACCTTGATGATGATGAATCAAGAAGACAATTTCTTGAGTATCAATGATAAAATATGGATTTATAACAGAATAACTTTGCTGGCTTACAATTCATTCCTGACTCTTTAAATTCTTTACCAGTCATTGCAAAGTTATTTTTTTTCTGAATTTAGATGACTTCAAATTGTCTAAAACAAAATGTATCGCTAAAGACGAATTGCTTCATTGTTTTCCTTTTGCGTTATAACCTTCATTAGCATTAAGGAAATTTATGGCACAGACTTTTACTCATAATTTACTTCATCCTCGCCACTGGCTTACCTGGTCTGGTTTGGGTCTGCTGTGGCTTCTCGTTCAACTTCCTTACCCGGTTTTACATACTCTGGGCTCTGGCCTTGGAAAAATATCCAGACCCTTTCTGAAACGCCGGGAAGGAATTGCGATTAGAAATATCGAACTGTGCTTTCCCGAGATGACACCGTTTGCCCGGAGCCAGATGGTCAATAAAAACTTTGTTTCTCTCGGGCTGGGACTGATGGAAACAGGAATGGCCTGGTTCTGGAGCGATGCGAGAGTCAAAAAATGGTTTGATGTCGAAGGGCTTGAAAACCTGACCGGCGCGACAAAAGGAGTAATGGTTGTCGGGATTCATTTTATGTCCCTTGAGTTGTGTGGAAGAGTAATGGGGTTATGCCATCCTATGATGGCAACGTATCGCCCACACAATGATCCATTAATGGAATGGGTACAGACAAAAGGGCGTATGCGTTCAAATAAGGCTATGATTAATCGACGTAATTTATCAGGTTTTGTTCATGCGCTAAAAGCAGGTGAAGCCGTTTGGTTTGCACCAGACCAGGATTATGGGTCTAAGGGAAGCGTTTTTGCACCTTTTTTCTCGGTAAAAAAAGCAGCCACGACGAACGGAACGTATGCTCTGTCAAAACTCGCTGGTGCACACTTGATAACACTTAGCATGGTTCGACGTAGCGATAAAAAAGGTTATCACATGTATATCAGCAATCCGTTGGCAGGTTATCCAGGGGAAGATAAGGTCGCCGCAGCGGCTTATATGAACAAGATCATCGAGCGTGAAATTCTCCGTGCTCCTGAGCAATACCTGTGGATGCATCGCAGGTTCAAAACGCGTCCTGAAGGCGAAGTCTCTTTATACAAATGAACAACTCAACTTGTCATGAGCCAGAATCTATCTTTCTTGCCACTGCGTATTTGTAAAAAATGCGATAGGGAATTATTCGATCGGCTTCATGTTAACGATGGCTTAACTGACAGCCAAGGTTAATCAATTGAACCTGTTCGGATTTGAAGGTCCGCTTTTCGCTGTGAGTTCAACGGGTCGATGCAACGCTATCCTTAATCAAGGGGGACTTTGCTATGAAACAAAGAACGCGCATTAACTACACGCCAGAACAGAAAGCGATTATCTGGGACAGATATAAGCAAGGTGATTCCCTGCATGATATCGCCAGAATGTTCGACAGATATCATTCTTCTATCATGCCCACTATCCACCAGACTGGTGGATAAGGGTATGTTAACGGGTTTGTGCTCACTGATAATCATAGGGGGAGGATAGGGACTATGAGTGATATTCATTAATCCTTTGCAGGGCATTGGTCAATGTAGAAATGACAGATAATAGGCTTTGTTTTTCCCTTTTTGCCATAAATTGACTTTATCTGGCCCCCATTGGACAAATGGTTTCAGTTTATATTTATAGAATTTTCCACGTCAGTTTTAAGAAAAAAAATATATCGCTAAAACTGTTTATGCCTTTGGCAAGGCAGCTCTGGGAAATTTTTGCTTTGAAGTAGACTGCCATAACTGACTTGCCCCGAATTTTCTTTCGGTAAAGTCCCAAAAAGTGACGAGTCTCTACCAGCGCATGTCTGTACAAAAATACCTTTCTTTTTTGTTTTGTTCCAGTTCTGCTACGTGGATGATTTCTGCGATCACTTCAACATAACTTATTGCACGAACATCGTAGTAGTTAGACCGATGCGTTATGGAGGTTATGTTGCTTGTGTAGATATAATCCTTAATATCCAATATGCAGAACCGGCCATTACTCGCCGCAAGATGAACCGTCCACAGAATGTCTTTATGGCTCTTGCCGGGCTGGAAGCATAGTGAGTGTTGTCTAATATAGGATGACCTGACCATCTGCAGCCACAGAAAATGCGGCCATTCGCGGTGTGTAACACAGTGTCAAATCCATTCATGACCTGACAGAGTCGTCCCATAGGGCTGCTTTGTGTGAACAGCTCTGCGATGGTTGTCAGCGCCAGAATGCCAGCCATTAAAGATCACGACGTCGGCTTGCGACGCGGTAGCTGCTTGCCATCTTTTTTCAATAAACCCGTCGGCAATATCATCGTCAGCATCGAGGAAAACAACCCACTCTCCCCGATGGATGTCTAGTGCTGCATTGCGTGCTCCGTAGACCCCCTCGTTGGCCTGCTTGATGAGAATGAGTCGGTCATCATGGATTTGACGAAGAACGTTAACTGTTTCATCAGTAGAACCGTCATCGACAATGATAAGTTCAATAGCCACGCGGGTTTCACTGAGGATTTTATTAACCAGACTTACAATGGTCGCAGCGGCGTTGTAAGCAGGGATAATGACGCTGACATCGATTCTATTTTTCATTGAACTACGATTTTCCTTCGTTGTCATCCTTGAGGCGTCTGATTGGGATAATCCGTCTTTCCCTGATTTCCTCGTCGATATCAAATAAACACGCGTCGCAGAATTCTTTATCAAAGGAGAGCCACTGCTCAAGGACGCTTCTTTTTTTGTTGCAACGTGCACATCTCTTCATCTTTCCGCGTCCTGGTGACCTCATTATGGGGATTACATAGAAAATGGACGCAGCAAGCCTCGGCCAGATAACTAACCGTAATGAAAGACTTTTCTGCGAGCAATATAAGACAAGGATAACTAGGCCTGGCGCATGAAAGATAATCGTTTTGATAGATCAATTTATCGGTATCGATCGTTGGCACCGATCGATATCAAATGCGGTTGCGCGACTTATATTGCCAGCAGGCTCATGGCTTCAGGCAAAATGGCAACTGTGTTTTTGAACGTGAGAACGACTTTAGAATGCGCAACTGTTTGGTCTGGAACGGGTTTTATAAAGGATATACGAGCGGCAGGTAGGGGCCCTGAGGCCCCCGGTTTATCGTTCTCAGGATTGTGCGGTGTAATAGACGAAAGCAAGCTTGTTGCTATCCGGCTCACGTACATAGGCGCAATAGAATCCGTCACCGTACTGAGGTCGATAGCCCGCAACGTCTTCATTTGTGCCGCCAAGCTACAGAGCGAGAGTATGGGCCTGCTGTACCTGTTTTACAGACGCGGCATTTAATGCCACCATGGTCCCATTACCAGCGGACGCCGGTTGTTTATCAAATGGTCGCCCCACGCAAAGGCCGGTAGTCGTGTTCGCACTAAATGTGCCCCAGGACGCGCCTTCCTCGTTGCGTCCTGCGGGCGGATGACCAAGTAATTCCATCAGCGGATCGTAGAATGTAATGGCGCGTGGCAGGTCGTTGGTTCCGAGCATAATGTAAGAAAACATTGGCTCTCCTTAATGGATTCAGGGGGAGTGTAGATAATCAGCTCAAATCACTCGTCCGCTTTATGAGCCCAGGCTGGCATCGCCGTCAGATAACGTTTTGCCCGCTTCTGTGCTTCTTCTGGGCCGACTTTTTGCGACGCTGACTAAGCCTGATACCGCTTCTTCCCAGGATTTAAGATTGCCGTTGCTGTCGCTGCATTACGCGCAATATTGAACGCTGGCACGGTGTGCATCAGGTGCGGGCATCGGCATTCCGCAAGCCTGACAGAACTGTTCATTTTGTGACATATGATGCTCCTTAGGCGACGTCCTGGTTAATAAACATACAGAATGTGTATTGTGCTGGTGATGCATCAGATCAAAGCAAAGGTGAAGCCCCGGTATCCGTCAGCCACTCAACGGCGGATGCCGGTAGACTGTTACCGAAGCGACGCTCCACTGCTCCCAGCATCACATCCTGCACGGTTTCACTGTCATATCCACCGGTACTGGCCGTCCAGTGCAGTGCCTAGCGATCGCAACAGTCCAGCGCGAAAGTGACACGCAGTTTTTCACCGTTATCATGGCTGAACTCGAAGCCGTCAGAGCACCACCGCTGGTTACTTTTTCCAGTGACCACTTTTCCTGTATGCGCCCGCTTCCGAGGACGATATATTGCCGGTTTACGCTCAAGCAACAGCGTATTCTGACACATGATGCGGTATACGCGTTTGGCATTGATCACTGCAATGTCGTCAGTTTCTGATTGTCTGCGCAGCAGGGCCCCAACGATAACCATTGGTGGGCAGATCGCCGATAAAGGTATGGATACGGGCAAGCGCTTCAGTATCATCAGGTTTACGCTTGGACCAACGATCCTGTCAGTTCTTCGACCGACGGCCCATTGCATACAGTTACGCACGTGCCCCCGGAGGCAACGACTGACAAGGCTTATTCTCCATCCTCCGGCAACAAGGGCACGTGCGCTATTTGTTATCTGATTTAGTTTCCCTGGTCGTATTGCCGAGATAGCGGCGAGCTATTGGCCATCCGGGCGGTATCCATTCATGTTAATACGCAACAGGCAAGTCTGTAAGAACTCGGCATCTGGATGAAGCTGTGTTTTTTATTTACATGAACCGCCGGCACTGTTAATGAAGGTTTCTTATTTAAAGAAAAAGTAACTGGTTTGCCGGGTATTTTTCATTTTGTAATGGCGAAGACGCCGGAATAAAAAGGGCCACGGCCTGTCGGATAGTTAACATTTCGGGCCGTGGCTAAAAATAATACTCTCAGGGTATATCGATGTAAGCACTCAACTTACAGGGAATTAAAATAATATTTTTTAAAATAAATTACAAACACAAAAATGTGTTTGTATATTTCAGAATATATTGCCCTGCCGAAATATTTTTAATATTCCATATCGGTATATTTATATTTACTCATATGAAGGTCCTGTTGCATAAATCAGCGCCTGTATTTTTAAGACCGTTCCGCATTCAGGCGACACCACAATAGTAAAAACTTACGCAACAGTTCCATTTATGAAAAATATTCAACCAAGTGCCGTCATCCGGTTTGATGAAGTGACTGCACCGCTTTCGCACGTTATAATGACGACCATGAAACATCTCCTCGTCTCCGCATCAAAAAAAGAACGCATCCCCGTCAATATCTCCCCCGCGACTCCCGAAAAAAACACATACCCCATTTCCCCCCTGTGCATGTTGATAATGCGTATCAGTGGCTGATTCAGCATCGCCGACATTATCCCGACAATGCTGATATATGGGACCTGCGCTTTCATTGGACACAGGAGCGGAGACGTCTCCTCGCATCGGTTATTAATTCAGGTAACTATATTTTTTCTCCCCTGCTGGTTGTCAAAAAGGCTTACGGAGAAACTGTCGCACTCTGGTCGTCGCGTGATGCCCTGGTGATAAAAATGCTGACCGGGGTACTGGAAAAACAGCTGCCGGCCCATCCCCTCTGTGAGCATATCAGGGACCACGCGGGCGGGCGGCAGAGTACCACCAGCTCTACCGGTATGTCACAGACCCTGTGTTGCGTAATCTGTTGGGGCAGTTTCTGCACTACAACGTGGAAGACCCCGGCACATTCCACACTAAGCCCGCAGCTGGCCGCCTTTCACCTGTATAACGTGGACACCCGGATGGCAATCCACCATCCACGCGTCCGGTATATCCGCTACATGGATGACGTTCTGCTTCTCGCGCCCACCCGCTGGGTATTACGCCGGGCGGTTCGCGACCTGAAACACGAACTGGAGGACTACGGTTTTACGCTCCACCCGGACAAAACCCGATTCGGGTACACTGAACGGGATTTTGACTGGATGAGGTTATGGTTTACAGAAAGCGGGGTGCAGACCTTCGCTCCCCGCACGATTAGCAAACACCGCGAACAGTGGTCACGGGCACTACTGCTGCCCTTGGACCGGGAAAGTGAGACCGCGGGATTTGCAGGACGTATCCGTACGGGCACTCAGCGCCAGCCTCTCCTTTATATCCATCATTCATTCTCCTCAGGCTTCCCTGCGTAAGCACGGGGGAAGATAAAAACAATTAAAAGTAAAAAAACAAAGGTTAAAAGCTAAAGACTAAACGCTAAAGACCCTGACGACACACCACGTAGTTCGGGACACTGTCGTCGTAGCTGAGGGCGAGGCCATAGCGCAGGCTGACGTCGTTGTGGAATCCGCTGAACTTCTGCTCCGACGACCAGTAGAGGTAGCCGGAGAAACCCGTACCACCATACACCAATAAATTCCCCCACTCGCTCCACAAGCCGCCCAGAGCGCCGCGTGTGCCACCGCCGTTAAGCTGTTGCACAGTCGCTAGACTGTAGCCGGACTGAGTAGTGCAGTATGCACCGGCTTCAGACCAGTTAGCTAGTGTCTTGCCGCGATTGATAAACCAGCTCTTGAGCGTGAAACTGTACTTGATGGTTTCCCCCTGGCCGCTGGTCGGGGTACCGGTGATGGTGACCTTTTTACCGTTTCCCGTGCCAGTGAATGACACAACTCCATTGTTTACACTCACCCAAGAGGCATCTGCCCTCCAGTTAAAATCTGAGGCGCTGCCACCGCTTAGCACAAGGGTAAACCAGCCCCCCTTAAAGCCCGTAGTCGGGAAGCCGGCGTCTTTTTTAAAAGTATAACCATTTGCGGAGACGCCTTTTATTGTGACGGGCTCTGTAATGGCATACGCCTCAGACTTCGTCGCCGTGCCCCAGCCGCTCAGCTTCACCTTCGCCTTCAGCCCCGTCCCCGCCGTAGTGGCCGTGTACGTCCCTGTGTAGGTCCCGTCGCCGTTGTCCTGCCAGCGACTGCCGGTTTTCAGGGTCGCGTTCGGGACCGTTACATCCACCGTCAGCGAGGACGCTGCCCCGGTCACGGCGTTGTCCTGCGCGTCCTTCAGCGTCACCGTGATGAGCATATCTGAACCGGACACATAAGTGGTGCTGTCGGTTTTGATGGCCGAGTGCCGTTCTGACGGCGCCGTACTGTTCACCGCAATGGTGACCGGTTTAACCGCGACATTATCCACCGTCGCGCTGACCGTCGCCGTCTCCGCCTTCGTCCCGGCCGTCACTGTCATCTCATAGACCCCTGTGTTCTTCCTGACCGGGTCGCTGACCGTAATGTCCTGTGTCCCCTGCACCGCGGTCACCTTCTGCGTGGTGCTGATGTGAATGTCGGCCAGCGCCACATCCTCAGGCGCGCCGTTCCCGTCTTTTATCGTCAGCGTCAGGGTTTCCGTCGTCCTGCCGTCCGCCGGTAATGTGCTCTGCACCGGCGTCAGGGTACTGTTCTGCTGACTGATATCCGGCTTCTGTACCGTCACCTGCGTCTGGCTGCGTTCCGAGCGATTGCCCTTCGTGTCCACCGCCACCGCACTCACCGTGTAGTTATTCACGGCCGACGGCGCAGACTGCCACACCGGCAGCACCACACTGTAGTCACTTCCCCCGTTGGCCACTATCTTTCCGCCCGCCGCCAGCAGCGCCGGCGCCGTCCAGTCTATGTGGTCCACGCCATACTTACTGGTCACCGACACGCCGAGCGATTTGTTCTCGCCCCCGTGGCCGGTCACCAGGTCAGCCATCCTCAGTCTGATAACATCTTTCCTACGGTATTCCAGTACAATGTTGTTATTACGCTCCACCAGGTCATACCGGCTGCCGTTCAGCGTCCGCAGGGCGGCCACGCCCGCCGGGTCAAGCTGCTGGCGCCACGGAATGCCCAGCTGATAATTCATTTCCACCCCGAAACGGGTGTCGTTCTCTCCGGATTCGCCCTGGCGCTGCTCCGCGCTGAAGGTCAGCAGCGGCACCGGGGTGTAGGTCAGCCCCGCCGTGATGGCGTGGGGATTACGCTGCCGGTTATCCTCGTCAAACAGCGCCACTTCGTCCCCGTAGTACTGTTCATAAACCAGCTTCCCGCCCAACTGCGGCAGCGCCGGCAGCCAGCCCTGCAGGCGCACATCCCAGCCGTTGGCCGGACGCTCCTGGTAATCCTCGACATCCGGGGAGTCTTTCCACCCGGACAGGCGGAAGTAGTCGTTGGCCGACACTTTGAGGAAATCCCGCCAGTACTCCATACCGACCCCGCCCCGGGTGTGGTTATGGGACCAGTCGTTATCCCAGAAGGTGTTCATCCCCAGCATCCAGCCATCATTAAACCAGCGGTAGCCGAGACCCAGGTTGGTCTGGGACCGGTCATCAGTCCGGTGCACACTGCCCTGTGTGAACAGCAGGCCTGTCTGGCTGTCATATAACGGGGCCAGCAGGTCAAGCTGTGAGTTTTTCAGTGAGAAATGCTCATCCGTGTCCAGCTGTACCCGGGCTGTCCCGAAGCGGCTGAGCCACTGTTGGGCGGCTTCGCTGGCCGCCCCGCTGGCCATCCCGCGCGCCATGGAAGCGGCGGCGTCACTGTCGGGATGGTTTGCCAGGAACCCGCCGGCCTGCGAGGCGGCGGAGGCCACCTGCATCGCCGGGTCTTCGGCCCGCGTATCGCTGGCTGACCCCGTCGTCTGACGGGTGTCCCATGTCACCGTCGCCAGCGGTGCCACGGGCACATCCAGGTCATCCCCCGGCTGCAGGTGGTCAAACCCGTGGGCAAAGGTGCGCAGGGCGTTGAGCTGACGCAGTTCATCCACACTCATGTGGTATTTTTTGGCCACGGTGGCCACGGTCTCTCCCGTCGTCAGGGTATGGACTGTCGTCGGCTGCCCGGCCACGGTGCCGGGCGTCTGTTTCAGCAGATGCTGCTCATGGTTCATCCCGGCTATCGCCGGCGTGAAGGCTCCCGCCAGGGGGAAGGCCATCTGGACGGCGATATTCAGCCATGCCAGCCGTCGCATCCGCACGGAGAAGCCCCCCTGTTGCGGACCGCATTTGTTCCTGTTCATAAATATCCTTGCGTGTAATCTCAGTGGAATAAAATGTCTGCCGGCAGACAGATAACCGCTCTGTGGGCGGAATAACGGCAGCACCGGGCCGTCCCCGTGGCAGGGCCAGGGGAAAAGCAGGCGGTAAAATTCAGGCACGGTCCCCGGAAAACCTGCCCTGAGTAAGGGGGGGAGCGCCGGGAGAAACGGTGAAGCCGGTCTGCGGCAGATGCAGTCAGTGGTCTGGTGTCGTTCGGTGCTCTGCCTCCTGTGATGAGAATGAAAAACCGGGCCGGCTCTCCCGGCGAAAAAACACCCCCGGGATGCGGGATTTTCGGGTCAGAGTGTGATGACGTAATAAAGCGCCACGGCCACGCCCCCGGCTGCAACAAACAGACCGGCCGTCACCGCCCACAGGACCCGCTGATACACCTTGTGGCTCGCCATCCTTATCTCCGGAACGTCCTGCGTCAGAAAAAAGTGGTGGTCAGCCCCGGGCTGCAGACCCGGTCCTGCGGGCGGTCCGGGACCACCCGCTCCGGCATGTCCGGAAAGCCCGCATCATTCAGCCCGGCTGCGCTGAGCTCCATCAGCGTCAGGTGGCTGGCCGGATTATGCGTGACCTGCGCCAGCAGCGTCGCCGGTACGGCGCGCCCGGTCACCCCCAGCTTGTCCAGCGCATGGCGGATACGCTGACTCACGGCGGAGAGGGTGACACCGGTATAGTGTGCTATCTCTTTCTGTCCCTGACCGCACATGGCCAGCTTCAGGGACAGCCATTCTGTTTCAGTGAGGGAGGACAGCGGACAGTCCGCCGGCTCAGCGCCGCCGGTAATAAAGGCATTCAGGGTCAGGGCAATATGGGAGAAGCTGTTGCCTGCATCCACCATCTCGCCGCCCAGCATCCGGATAAACCAGCGACGCCCCTCGTCGGCCGGGTCAGTCAGGGCAGCAAACAGCACCGGCGGCGGCAGACGGCGGCGCAGGGCCAGTATCCGGTGCAGGGTCAGTTCGGTCAGGGAGTCCTGCAGAGGCAGGACGATGAGATCATCGCGCGTATAGCGGTTGGTCAGCCGGTAATAGTAGTCGGTGTATCTCACCGTAATTCCCGGAAAAAGGCGCTGCAGGTCCTGCGCGAAATTCCGGCGGTGCTGAAGACCAGGTGTTTCCATAAGTCATGGGCCCTCTGTGTCAGACAATAAAAGTCCGGCCCGCGTCGCGGCGGGATAAGCGGAAAATTCCGGTAAAGGTGTTAGCGGATAGTATATAGATCTGATTAATGCGGTAAAAACAGATCTGAGATCTCCATTTTCACTATTAACAGCATAAAATAAAAGTAAATAGCTCTGTAATGCCATTTATCAGATTGATGATCTTCAAAACGATCTGATAACAGATGATAAGATCGGAAATACAATTATTACAAAATAATCGCGAATATATTGAAGGGTGATATAAATCACAAAAGGGGCTGTCACCCGGGCCGGAATAAAAACATTCCTGCGCCAGGAAAAAGAAATAAGGAAGGGGAATAAAATCTGCCGGCTGACTGCGGGAGAAATAACGCCGGGTATTATCTCTGTTATTATATTGCTGAATATTACAAATGCATTATCCGGTAATTAAATAATACATTTTAACAAGATTAAATACAGATACTGATATTGAGATGAGGCCATTATATGGGTTCAGGCAGGATATTTTTACCCTGTCGTGACAAGCGCTGTTATCCGGCCCCGGGGCCGGATTTTTTTGGTTCCACGTCATTATTACCGTTCCTCCGGGAGCAGTAATGCCATGAGTTGTCACATAAGCGACCGGAAGTCAGTCTCAGTGGCGCCACCTGTGTTTCAGGTCGTTAACGGATGACAGGGCTCCGCGGATGGCAATCCGTCGCCGGCCATCAGCGAATACTGGTGTGGCAGGGAGGCACCTGACTCAGGCTCTGCCTGCCAGCCACAGCGGTTAAAGAGTTTCATCACCCCTGCCACGTTCCCCGTCAGACGCGCTGTCAGCAGATTTATCTGTCGCCCGTCGTCGTCGAATGCCGCGTCGAGGTTGGTCTGTGAGAGATAAATGCCGTTCACGCCGGCACTCAGGACCACGGCATACCGTCCGGTCCACTCCCTGTCGCTCAGCAGGCGGTATTGCCAGTGCATGTCTTTCGCGGTTTCCAGGGCATACGTCAGCCGGAACAGGTCGTTCTGCTCAGACAGTTCGCCGGAGCAGGAACGCCAGAGGTAACTCAGCTTGCTGGTCAGATTCGCGCTGATACCCTGCTGGCGTCCCTGTTTCAGAAGCCACCCGATATCGGGCGCCACATCACGCGAAAAACGCCGTTGCTTCAGCGCGGTGGCCAGCCAGCGGGTGAGAAAGAGATTTTCCTGTGCCGGTGACCGCACATCGCCGTTCTGTCTGGCCAGCGCCAGCGCGACCAGGGCACACCACGCCAGATGGCCCGATTTTTTTGTCAGCGTCACTGAGTGCTCTTTTCCTTCTTTATTTTGCCCGCAAAATTCTGGCGGGTTCCCGCTTACTGTCATACTGAGAGTATTTTAACCGGAACGGGAGTCTGCTGCACAGACGGTCTAATTGAGACGCTTACAATCATCTGGATCGCCAGTTTGCTGTAACAGAGCCTAATCAGGTCTGGTGTGGTGACGTGACGTTCATCTGGACGGGAAAGCGCTGGGCCTATCTGGCTGTTGTTCTGGATTTATTTTCCCGTAAGCCAGTCGGCTGGGCGATGTCGTTTTCGCCGGACTCAAGCCTGACGGGAAAAGCCTTGACGATGGCTTTGGAAGCTCGGGGAAAACCGACAGGAGTTATGTATAATTCGGATCAGGGAAGTCACTATACCAGTAGAGAATTCAGACGGTTACTGTGGCGATACAGAATAAAGCAAAGCATGAGTGGGCGTGGTAATTGCTGGGACAACAGCCCGATGGAACGATTTTTCCGCAGCCTGAAGAGGGAATGGGTGTCCAACAGTGGATACACAAATTTTAATGAGGCCAGCAGAGCAATAACGAATTACATCATTGGTTATTACAGCCAGCTCAGACCCCACCAATATAATGGTGGGTTGACGCCGAATGAATCAGAGCGATTATTTTGGGAAAGCTCTAAAACCGTGGCCAGTTTTTGTTGACCACGGCCCCCCTACAATGGCAACAGGTCATCGGACAGGGAGTATCGCAGGCCTCCCTGTCACAAAAATGATCATCCCCGCCGTGCCGGCTCAGTCTCCCTCATCAAGCTGGGCGGCGACATACAGCAAGAAACGATCGTCATAATTGCCTAGGTCGAGATCCGTCAGTTCTGCAATACGCTTCAGACCCCTTTAGCGGCCGGCAAGAAGTCGATAGTTTGGCCTGAAGTATCCACCGCACGGTAGAGATATTTCCACTGACCTTTGACTTTACTGTCGGTTTCTTCCATTCGCCAGCGGTACCCCACGGCGCGCTTATGCCGTCGATATGTCTTATCCTGTAATGTTACCAGACGGATAACCCAGCGATGGAGCGTGGAATGGTCACCGACAATACTGCGCTCCGCCATCATTCCCTCCAGATTACGGAGGCTCAGGGAGTAAGCCAGATACCAGCGAACACATTGCGCGATAATATCGACAGGGTAATATAAACGTTTAAAGGCTTTTCGGAGCAGAGACATGAGCAGGTAACATCGCAAAAAACAGTACGTTACCTGCCACAGCCTTAATGCAACAGAACCGTTTATGGCATCGTCGAACGCATCAAAACTCAGAACTGCAGCGTCTTTGCCAGTGTCACCTTCATTATGAAGCTTAACCACATAACGGAGTTGGTCAGAATGGCAGACTTGGGATTTATATTTACGAGATTTTGCAGAATATGACATCTACTTCAAATAAATTGCCTTTCCAGAGGGAATGCGGTGGCATCAGGCACATTCTGATCAAAAGTGTGGCGGTGTGCTTTCTACAATGGCGTTACACCTCCGGGATAAAAAGGAATCAACGATGCCCACTTCAAGCCAACTCGCGCTGCAACAGCGTTGCCAACAAATCGTGACCAGTCCGGTGCTCAGCCCTGAGCAGAAACGCCACTTTCTGGCGCTGGAGGCTGAAAACGCACTGCCTTACCCGCAACTGCCTGCTGAAGCACGCCAGGCGCTGGATGACGGGGTGATCTGCGATATGTACGAAGGCCATGCCCCGTTCAAACCGCGTTATGTTTTACCCGACTACGCGCGTTTTCTGGCCAACGGTTCATCATGGCTGGAGCTGGAAGGAGCAAAGGATCTTGATGACGCGTTATCCTTACTCACCATCCTGTACCATCACGTTCCGTCAGTAACGTCGACGCCGGTCTATCTCGGTCAGCTCGATGCTCTACTGCAACCATATGTTAGAATTCTAACACAAGATGAGATCGATATTCGAATAAAACGTTTTTGGCGTTATCTCGACCGCACCCTGCCAGATGCTTTTATGCATGCCAACATTGGTCCAGCCGACACGCCGATTACACGCGCAATTTTACGCGCAGATGCAGAGTTAAAGCAGGTTTCACCTAATCTTACTTTTATTTATGATCCGCAAATCACCCCTGACGATCTGCTGCTTAACGTGGCGAAAAATATCTGTGAATGCAGTAAACCACACATTTCCAACGGCCCTGAAAATGATAAAATTTTCACAAAAAGCCACTACGGCGTCGTCAGTTGTTACAACTCACTGCCGCTGGCTGGCGGCGGAAGTACGCTGGTCAGGCTCAATCTGAAAGCCATCGCAGAGCGCAGCACCTCTGTCGATGACTTCTTTACGTGCACCCTACCGCACTACTGCCAGCAGCAAATCGCCATCATTGATGCACGATGTGAATTCCTCTATGAAAAATCACATTTCTTTGAGAATAGCTTCCTGGTGCAGGAAGGGTTGATTGATCCCAAACGTTTTGTGCCTATGTTCGGTATGTATGGCCTGGCGGAGGCGGTAAATCTGCTGTGTGAAAAAGCAGGGCAATGCGCGCGTTACGGGAAAGATGAGTTTGCCAATCAGCTTGGCTATCGCATTAGCGCCCAACTGGCGGAATTTGTAGAAAGCACGCCAGTGAAATATGGCTGGAATCAGCGCGCGATGCTGCATGCACAGTCGGGGATCAGTTCTGACATCGGCACCACGCCGGGCGCACGTCTGCCCTACGGCGATGAACCGGACCCAATCACTCACCTGCAGACCGTTGCGCCGCATCACGCGTATTATCACGCCGGTATCAGCGACATTCTCACGCTGGATGAAACCATCAAGCGTAATCCCCAGGCGCTGGTGCAATTATGCCTCGGCGCGTTTAAAGCCGGGATGCGTGAATTTACCGCTAACGTGAGCGGTAACGATCTGGTTCGCGTCACCGGTTATATGGTGCGCCTGTCGGATCTGGAAAAATATCGCGCCGCAGGTTCTCGCACCAACACAACCTGGCTGGGCGAAGAAGCCGCGCGCAATACGCGCATTCTGGAACGACAACCTCGCGTGATTAGCCATGAACAGCAGATGCGCTTCGGTAAGTAAGATTATCCCTTTCTCCTGCGTCGACGGGCCGGGCAGTCGCCTGGCTCTGTTTCTGCAGGGGTGCAATCTGCGCTGTAAAAATTGCCACAATCCGTGGACGATGGGACGCTGCAATGACTGCGGGGAGTGTGTCCTGCATTGCCCGCATGAGGCACTCAGCCTGAGTGCAGGAAAAGTGTGGTGGCAGTCCGACGTATGCCAGCAGTGTGACACCTGCCTGCACATGTGCCCACAGCAGGCTACGCCGATGGCGCAGACCATGAGCATTGATGAGGTGCTGCAGTCTATTCGCAAGGCAGCACTGTTTATTGAGGGAATTACGGTCAGCGGCGGCGAAGCGACGACCCAGCTACCGTTTATTGTGGCGCTGTTTAGCGCGATCAAAACCGATCCGCAGTTGCAACACCTGACCTGCATGGTAGACAGCAACGGCATGCTGAGCGAAACCGGCTGGCAAAGATTGCTACCGGTGTGCGACGGCGTGATGCTCGATTTAAAAGCCTGGGATAGCGCATGTCATCGTCAGTTGACTGGTCGCGATAACACGCTGATTAAACAAAGCATTACCTTTCTGTCCGGGCAAGGGAAACTTGCGGAACTGCGCCTGCTGATTATTCCTGGTCAGGTGGATTATCTCCAGCATATCGATGCGCTGGCGGCGTTTATCACACGTTCAGGTGACGTGCCGGTGCGACTGAATGCCTTTCATGCGCACGGGGTATACGGCGAAGCAAAAGACTGGCCGAGCGCCACGCCGGAGGATGTGGAGATCCTCGCGCAAAAATTGCGCGAGCGCGGGGTGGAAAATTTGATTTTCCCGGCTTTGTATCTGTGAAATGCCGGATGCGATGCAAAAGCGTCACATCCGGAAATCAA